>NZ_JBHLWP010000032.1:0-19632 GCF_042432755.1 Massilia consociata | reverse complement strand
AGACTCGAGATGATTTGCCAGGAAATGCAGGGTGTCGTCGAACATGGCGACGAAGGTTAACAGCGATGGGGAATGTTTACAACGACAAAATAAAAATGCCGTTCAGTCTTAACTGAACGGCATTACACCGGAAGGTGGCGTTTTTGCTTGAGGTAGCGACTCTGGCATCAGGCCTTGCGGACGAATTCCGACTTCAGGCTCATGGCGCCGAAGCCGTCGATTCTGCAGTCGATGTCATGGTCGGCGTCGACCAGGCGAATGTTCTTGACCTTGGTGCCCTGCTTGATCACGCCGCCGGAACCTTTCGGTTTCAGGTCCTTGATCACGGTGACGGTATCGCCATCCTGCAGGATGTTGCCCGAGGCATCGCGCCAGACCCGGGCGGCTTCGGCCTGTGGGGCCTGTACCGGCCAGTCGTACCCGCATTCCGGGCAGGTGTACTGGCCCGTGCCGTCTTCATAGGTAAAAGCGGACTGGCATTGCGGGCAGGGCGGCAGGGTGGACATGGAAGACCTTTGAAAACAAAAACGCCACCCGGAGGTGGCGTTTTCTTTATTCTTGGTGGCCCGGGGCGGAATCGAACCACCGACACAAGGATTTTCAATCCTCTGCTCTACCAACTGAGCTACCAGGCCAAGAGAGGCATGATTATAGCCAGCGATTTTCATCCGCGCAAGCCCTTGGCGTGAACAAGTCGCCGGCTGCCCCATGCGGCACCCGCCGGCCCCCTGCTGCGCGCGCATGACAAGCCCGAGCGCGCTGTTGACATCTCGCTATAATGTCTTTCATGACTACCTCCACCGCCCAGCACCGCAGCGACGTCTGCATCGTCGGCAATGGCGCCATCGCCAAGACCGCCGCCCTCGGTTTTGCCCAGTCGGGATACAGCGTGACCCTCCTGGTGCCGCCTGCGCGTCCCGCGCCGGAAAAACCTGCCGCGTCCGCCGCCGAAAAGCCGTGGGACGTGCGTGTCTATGCCCTGAACCACACGGCCCACGACCTGCTGGCCTCGCTCAAGGTCTGGGGGGCGCTCGACTTGGCCCGGGTGCAGGCGGTCGATGCGATGGACATCCACGGCGATGGCGAGCAGGGCGGCAACCTCGGTTTCGATGCCTTCGGCGCCCATGTCGGCACGCTGGCCTGGATCGTCGAGGACAGCAACCTGAACGGTGCGCTCGACGCGGCGCTCAAGTTTGCCGCCAATGTGCAGATCGTCTCCGGCTGCGCCGTGGAGCTCACCTGCAGCGAGAAGGGCGCCGGCGTCCTGCTCGAAGACGGCGCCAGGATCGCCTGCGAACTCGTGGTTGGCGCCGACGGCCGCGAATCCTGGGTGCGCGGCCAATGCGACATCGGCGTCGATTACCGCATGTACCACCAGCGCGCCATCGTCACCAATTTCTCCTGCGACAAGCCGCACCATGGCGTCGCCTACCAGTGGTTCACCTGCGCCGACGGCATCATCGCCCTGTTGCCGCTGCCGGGCAACCGGGTTTCGCTGGTGTGGTCGGCCCCGGAAACGCTGGCCGACACCCTGATGAACGAGTCGCTCGGCGAGATGGCGATCCGCCTGGGCGAATACGCCGAAGACAAGCTCGGTACGCTGCGTCCGATGCAGCCGGAAGAGGTCAAGGCCGTCCCGCTGGCGCTGGTGCGCCCGCATTCGCTGGTCGCGCCGCGCGTGGCATTGGTGGGCGACGCGGCCCACGCCGTGCATCCGCTGGCCGGCCACGGCATGAACCTGGGTTTCGGCGACATCGTCGACCTGCTCGACGTGCTGCGCAACCGCGAAGACCGCCGCGGCATCGCCGACGAGCGCGTGCTCGCCCGCTATGCCCGCAAGCGCAAGGAAGACGTGCTGCTCATGCAATGGGCAACCGACGGGCTCGAACGTTTGTTCGGCGCCAATCTCGAACCCCTGCGCGTGGCGCGGAATTTCGGATTAAACTTGCTCGATAAATTGCCTTCAGTTAAGCGTCGCCTGATGGCGCATGCAATGGGTAAGTAACCCGGGCAAAGTAACCCCTTCAAGGAAACCACCATGTTGAAAACCAAGGTCGCCGTCCTGCTGGCGACGGGCCTGCTCGCATCCTGCGTCGAGGCGCAGAACACCGAAGCGAACATCAAGAAGGCGCTCGAGCCGCGCCTGGGCGGTGCCAAGATCGAATCGGTCCGCGAAACCCCCTACGGCGGCCTGTACGAAGTGCGCGTCGCCGGCGATATCCTGTACACGGACAAGAAGGGCGACTACCTGTTCATCGGCCGCGTCTACGACACCAAGACCTCCACCGACCTGACCAGCGCCCGCATCGAGGAAATCAACAAGATCAAGTTCTCCGATCTGCCCCTCGAGCTGGCGCTCAAGCAGGTCAAGGGCAACGGCAAGCGCGTGATCGCGGTGTTCGAAGATCCTAACTGCGGCTACTGCAAGCGCCTGCGCCAGACCACGCTCAAGGAGATCGACAACGTCACGATCTACACCTTCATGTACAACATCCTGTCCGAGGATTCGTTCGTGAAGTCGAAGAACATCTGGTGCGCCCCGGACCGCGTCAAGGCACTGGACGAGTGGATGATCAACGGTAAGGTGCCCCCTAGTACACCGGCCGCCTGCGAGTCGCCGAACGACAAGGTACTGGCCCTCGGCCAGAAGCTGCGCATCAACGGCACGCCGGCCATCTTCTTCACCGACGGCTCGCGCATTCCCGGCGCGATCGACCTGAAGTCGCTGGAAGCCAAGCTGGCCACCATCAAGTAGGGTGGCCGGCTTTGCCGACCACCCTGCAAGAACAATCACGACGTAGTCCGGAGCGGGAGCGGTGCATTGGTCACCTTGAACATCAACGGGCGCGACCTCCAGGTCGACGCCGACCCGGGCACGCCCATCCTCTGGGCGCTGCGCGACAACCTCGACATGACCGGCACCAAGTTCGGCTGCGGCGCGGCGCTGTGCGGCGCCTGCACCGTGCACCTGGACGGCAATCCGGTCCGCTCCTGCATCACGCCGATCTCCGCAGTGCAAGGCCACAAGATCACCACCATCGAAGCGATGGAAACCGACAAGGTCGGCAAGGCCGTGCAGGACGCCTGGGTGAAACACGACGTGCCCCAGTGCGGCTACTGCCAGAGCGGCCAGGTGATGAGCGCCGTTGCCCTGCTGCGTACCAACAAGCGCCCGCTCGATGCCGACATCGACAATGCGATGAGCGGCAACATCTGCCGCTGCGGCACTTACCAACGGATCCGCGCGGCCATCAAGGATGCCGCCGAGGCTCTCGCCTGAGGAGCAGCCATGCCTACCGAATGCTTGCGTGGAGCGGCGGCCGCCGTGCCCGGATGCGTGCAGGGCGTGATGCCGCGCCGCGGCTTTGCCAATGCCGTTCGAGCTGGCCGTGCCTGACCCGATGGCACCGGTCGCGACGCTGACGGGCATCCTGCTTGCCGCCGGCCGCGGCCGGCGCTTCGACCCGTCGGGCGTACGCAACAAACTGCTGCAGCGGCTGCCCGGGGGCGAGCGCGTGGTCGCCGCCAGCGCGCGCCGGCTGCTTTCCGTCCTCCCGCGCGTGGTCGCCGTCGTGCCGCCGGATGACGGCGGCGTAGCCGATGCCCTGCGCGCGCTCGGTTGCGAGGTCACGGTATGCGCGCAGGCCGACGGCGGGATGGGTGCCTCGCTCGTCCATGCGATCCGCCACGCGCTGCCCGCCGACGGCTGGCTGGTGGCGCTGGGCGACATGCCGTACGTGGAGGAGGCCACGCTCGCTTCCCTGCGCGACGCGGTGCTGGCCGGCGCGGACATTGCCGTGCCCGTGCATGACGGCCGCCGCGGCAACCCGGTGGCCTTCGGCGCCCGCCATCTCGACGCCTTGCTGGCGCTGGGCGGCGACCAGGGCGCGCGCCGCCTGCTCATGGCGCATCCGGTGACCGAAGTCGCGGTTGCCGACCCCGGCATCCTGCGCGACATCGACAGCCCGGCCGATCTGCGGGATTGACATATGCACGAGCTTGTTCCTGTCGTGATCGAATCCGATTACACTAGGAGCAACATTGGCACGGCCGTATGACCACGATCCCATCATGAAGAAACCATCCCAGAAAAAGCAGCCCGCAATCCTGTACACCATCGTCCCGAAAGACCTTGCCGGCCACCTGTTCAACGTGACCGTCACGGTCGCCGCGCCCGACCCGGAAGGGCAGGTGTTCGCGCTGCCGGCGTGGATTCCGGGCAGCTACATGATCCGCGAGTTCGCCCGCAACATCGTGCGCATCCGCGCGGAAAGCAATGGCGCGGACGTGGCGCTGACGAAGCTGGACAAGCACTCGTGGCGCGCCGCGCGCGTGGCCGGCCCGCTGACCGTGCACTATGAAGTCTATGCGTGGGACCTGTCGGTGCGCGCCGCCCACCTCGACCAGACCCACGGCTTCTTCAACGGCACCAGCGTGTTCCTGCGCGTGGCCGGCCAGGAGCAGCTTGCGCACCAGGTGGACATCCAGCGCCCGGGCGATCCCGCAGCCAAGAGCTGGCGCGTCGCCACCGCCATGAAGGAGCTGGGCGCCAAGCGTTATGGCTTCGGCACCTACATCGCCGCCGACTACGACGAGCTGATCGACCACCCGGTCGAGATGGGCGACTTCGAGCTGGCCACCTTCAAGGCGCACGGCATCCCGCACGACATCGTCGTCACCGGCCGCGTCCCGAACCTGGACATGGCGCGCCTGCAGGCCGACCTGAAAGCCATCTGCGAAGCGCAGATCGCCTTCTTCGAGCCGCAGACCAAGCGCGCCCCGATGGACCGCTACGTGTTCATGACCATGGCGGTCGGCGACGGCTACGGCGGCCTGGAACACCGCGCCTCGACGGCCCTGATCGCCGCCCGCGCCGACCTGCCGTCCACGGCGACGCCGAAGGGCGCCGAGCCGGGCGAGGGCTACCTGCGCTTCCTGGGCCTGTGCAGCCACGAGTATTTCCACACCTGGAACGTCAAGCGCATCAAGCCGGCCGTGTTCGCGCCCTACGACCTGCAGGTGGAGAACTACACCCCGCTATTGTGGCTGTTCGAAGGGTTTACCAGCTACTACGACGACCTGATGCTGGTGCGTGCGGGGATCATCGGCGAAGCCACCTACCTGAAAATGCAGGCCAAGACCATCGGCGGCGTCCTGCGCGGCAGCGGCCGCACCAAGCAGAGCGTGGCCGATTCGAGCTTCGACGCCTGGAGCAAGTACTACCGCCAGGACGAGAACTCGCCGAACGCCATCATCAGCTACTACACCAAGGGTTCGCTCATCGCGCTGGCCTTCGACCTGACCATCCGGGCCAAGACCGGCGGCGCCAGGTCGCTGGACGACGTGATGCTGGCGCTGTGGGAGCGCTTCGGGCGCGATTTCTACAATGGCGCCGGCCGCGGCGTCACGGATGCCGAAGTGGAAGCGATTTTCGACGAGGTGAGCGGCGTGCGCCTGCGCAGTCAGTTCGACCGCTGGGTGCGCGGCACCGAGGACCTGCCGCTGGCCAAGCTGTACGCGCCTTTCGGCGTGAAACTGGTGGACGAGCGCAAGGGCGGCAAGCCTTCGCTCGACGCCGGCATCGGCCGCGATCCGCTGGGCGCCAAGCTGACCCAGGTGCACGAAGGCGGCGCCGCGCACCAGGCCGGCCTGTCGGCGCTCGACATCGTGATCGCCATCGACGGCCTGCGCGTGAACGGCAACCCGTCCAACGTGGACATGCTGCTGCAGCGCTACCGCGTGGGCGACAAGCTCACCGTGCACGCCTTCCGCCGCGACGAGCTGATGAGCTTCGCGGTCACGCTGCAGGGCGACCGCGTGCCGGGCATCACCCTGTCGCAGGCCGTCGCCGGCAAGAAGTCGTCCAGCCTGAAGCGCCCCAGCAGCATTTGACGCTTTTCGTAGCGTGGGCGGCTTGGCCGCCCACGCGTTCAAACCGAACATGCACCGAGGCTCATGTGAAAACTGCCCTGATCGCCGCCGTCCTCTCCTTCTCTGCCGCATCCGCTTCCGCCCAACTTCCCGCCCCGCTGAAAACCGACGTCACCACCCGCGTCAACGGCATGTACCCTTGGCTCGACACCATCTACAAGGACCTGCACGCCCATCCGGAACTCGCCTTCCAGGAAGTGCGCACTGCCGGCAAGCTGGCCCTGGAAATGCGCAAGCTCGGCTTCGAGGTCACTGAAAAGGTCGGCAAGACAGGCATCGTCGCGGTGCTCAGGAACGGCGCCGGCCCCACCGTGCTGGTGCGCACCGAGATGGATGGCCTGCCGATGGAAGAGAAGACCGGCCTGCCGTATGCCAGCCGGGCACGGGCCGTCAGCGACGGCCGCGAGAGCTTCGTCACCCACAGCTGCGGCCACGACATCCACATGGCCGGCTGGCTCGGCACGGCACGCACGCTGGCCGAGATGAAGGCGAAGTGGAAGGGCACCCTGGTGTTCATCGCCCAGCCGGCGGAAGAGATCGTGTCGGGCGCGAAGGCGATGCTGGACGACGGCCTGTTCAAGCGCTTCCCGAAACCGGATTACGCCTTCGCACTGCATTCCTGGCCGCTGGCGCACGGCACGGTCGGCTTCAACGACGGTCCGGTGTCGTCGAATTCGGACGCCATCGAGATCGTCTTCAAGGGCCGCGGCGGCCATGGCTCGGCGCCCGATAAATCGGTCGACCCGATCACCATTGCCGCACGCTTCGTGGTGGACGTGCAGACGGTCGTGAGCCGCGAGAAGGACCCCAAGGAATTCGGCGTGGTGACCATCGGCGCCATCCAGGGCGGCACGGTCGGCAACATCATCCCGGACAACGTGCAGGTGCGCGGCACCATCCGCTCCTACAGCCCGGAGGTGCGCGCCAAGCTGCTCGAGGGGGTGCGCCGCGTAGCCAACGCCTCGGCCGCCATGGCGGGCGCGCCGGCGCCGGACGTGCAGCTCATCAGCGGCGGCGCGGCCATCGTCAACAGCGAAGCGCTGGTGACCCGGACCGAAGCCGTGTTCAAGGATGCCTTCGGCGCCGCCAATGCCCGGCGCATGCCGGCCATGACGGCCAGCGAAGACTTCTCGCTGTTCGTCAACGAAGGCATCCCGTCGATGTTCTTCTTCACCGGCGTATACGACCCGAAGCTTGTCGCCGAAGCGGAGCGCCCTGGCGGCAAGCCGATCGCCTTCAACCACTCGCCGTTCTACGCACCGGTGCCGGAGCCGTCGATCAAGACGGCTGCGCAGGCGATGAGCCTGGCGGTGTTGAACGTGCTCGGGCGCTGAGCACCTGGCGCGATATGCCAGGCACTACTGTGGGCCGGCCAAGCTGCGCAGCTGGAAACGGTAGTCGCGGTCGAACAGGAAGGTTTCGGAAAACGTCATCACCTGGATGTCCGGCGTGAGCAGGCCCTCCGGGCGGGGCAGTGGCCCGCTGCGCTGCATCGACGCCAGTGCGACCTTCGACGCGTCCGGATCGCGTGAACGCTGCACCTTCACGTCGGTGAGCTGGCCTTCCTTGTCCACCGTGATGTTGACGACCACGATGGCCGGCAGCATCGGCGGCAGGCGCCCGCTGAATGTGCGGTCTGCATTCCGATCGAGGATGTGGCGTGCGACGTGCTGCTTGTAGGCGTCGAGCGTGAGCGAAGGCGGCGGCACCGGGGCGGCGGTCGGCCGGGGATCGACGACGACGGAGATTCTGGGCTCAGGCTCCGCGCCGGGCGGCGGCGGGGAGGCACATCCGCACAGGAGCGCCAGCAGCGTGGCCGGCACGATCGGGAGAAGCGCTTTGCTGCGAAGAGATAGGTTCATGGCGGATGAATGAGCGTCGCAGGTTGGCGCCTCGAGGGCGCTTTGCTTCGACTCGGCGGTTCATCCGGAGTTCCGCTTTTCTGTGCGCATGCAATCGGTGCTCGCAACACATGAACATCGTACGCGCCACGGGTGCCTACGACTTCCCGCGCTGTCGGGAACCCAAGTTCGTTGGGCACCCGACAGCGCGGCTTTTAGCCGAACAACCTCTGCAATTCCACCCCCGGATCCGGCGCCCGCATGAACGCTTCCCCAACGAGGAACGCATGCACATCCGCCTCACGCATCCGCTGCACGTCCTGCGGTCCCAGGATGCCCGATTCGGTCACCACCATGCGTTCCTTCGGAATGCGCGGCAGCAGGCCCAGCGTGGTGTCCAGCGACACCTCGAAGGTTCGCAGGTTGCGGTTGTTGATTCCCACCAGGCCGGTGCGCAGCTTCAGCGCTGCGGTCAGCTCGTCGCCATCGTGTACTTCGACCAGCACATCCATGCCCAGGTCGATCGCGCAGGCTTCCAGTTCGGCCATCAGGCCATGGTCCAGCGCCGACACGATGAGCAGGATCGCATCCGCTCCCATCGCACGCGCTTCGTACACCTGGTACATGTCGACGATGAAGTCTTTGCGGATCACCGGTAGCGAGCAGGCCGCGCGTGCCTGGCGCAGGTAGTCGGTCGAGCCCTGGAAAAACTGCTCGTCGGTGAGTACCGACAGGCAAGCCGCGCCATGGTCGGCATAGCTCTGCGCGATCGCCGCGGGCTGGAAGTCCGGCCGCAGCACGCCCTTCGACGGCGAGGCCTTCTTCACTTCCGCGATGATGCCCGCATGGCCGGCTGCAATCTTGCCACGCAGGCTGTTTTCGAAGCCGCGGATGGCGCGGCGCGAGGCGAGGTCGCCCTCCACGTCGCGGCGCAGGCTTGCCAGGTCGCGCTGCTTCTTCGCCGCGGCCACTTCGTCGGCCTTGACGGCCAGGATCTTGTTCAGGATATCGGACATGGAAAACCTTTAATTGCCGAACATGTCAGCGGTGCCGCCGAGCTGGCGGGTAACCTGCACGAATTGCTCCAGCTTGGCCAGCGCCGCACCGGAAGCGATGGCTTCGCGCGCCTTGGCCAGGCCGGCTTCGATCGAATCGGTCACGCCGGCCGCATACAGCGCGGTGCCGGCGTTGAGCGCCACGATGTCGTGCGCCGGGCCCGGTTCGCCGCGCAGCGCTTCCAGCACGCGCACCTTCGATTCTTCCGTATTCGCGACCTTCAGGTTGCGGCTCGAGATCATCGCCAGCCCGTAGTCTTCCGGATGGATCTCGTATTCGCGGATCTCGCCGTCGACGAGTTCACCGACCAGGGTGCCGGCGCCGAGCGAGACCTCGTCCATGTTGTCGCGGCCCCAGACCACCATCGCGTGCTGGGCGCCCAGGCGCTGCAGCACGCGCACCTGGATGCCGACCAGGTCGGGGTGGAATACCCCCATGAGGATGTTGGGGGCGCCGGCCGGGTTGGTCAGCGGGCCCAGGATGTTGAAGATGCTGCGCACGCCCAGTTCGCGTCGCACCGGCGCCACGTGCTTCATCGCCGCGTGGTGGTTCGGTGCGAACATGAAGCCGATGCCGGTCTGCGCGATCGATTGGGCGATCTGTTCCGGTTTCAGGTCGATGTGGGCGCCGAGCGATTCGATCAGGTCGGCGCTGCCCGAGGACGAGGACACGCTGCGCCCGCCGTGCTTGGCCACGCGCGCGCCGGCCGCGGCGGCCACGAACATCGAGGCACTGGAAATGTTGAAGGTGTTGGCGCCGTCGCCGCCCGTGCCGACGATGTCGAGCAGGCCGGTAGCATCGGCCATCGGCACCTTGGTCGAGAATTCGCGCATGACCTGGGCGGCGGCGGTGATCTCGCCGATGGTTTCCTTCTTCACGCGCAGGCCCATGGTCAGCGCCGCGACCATGGTCGGTGACATCTCGCCCGACATGATCTGGCGGAACAGGTGCAGCATCTCGTCGTGGAAGATCTCACGGTGTTCGATGCAGCGCAGCAGGGCTTCTTGTGGGGTGATCGGCATGGCGGGTCCAGTAGGTGAAAGTCGTTTGCTTGTCGCGTGCTCCGCAGCCTTAGATTCGTCATTCCCGCGAAGGCGTGAACAATGCCACTGGCATTGTTCACTCCAAGTTCGTTGCGTACCTCTAGCGTTACGCTTTACCGGTTTTCACGCAAAATTGGGTTCCCGCCTACGCGGGAACGACGGCTCATGGGCCGGTGGTGTACTCCAGCGACTCAACGCTCGAGGAAATTCTTGAACAGCGCGTGGCCGTGTTCCGACAGGATCGACTCGGGATGGAACTGCACGCCCTCGATGTCGTATTCCTTGTGGCGCACGCCCATGATCTCGCCGTCGTCGGTCCACGCCGTCACTTCCAGGCAGTCCGGCAGCGAAGCGCGCTCGATGGCCAGCGAGTGGTAGCGGATCACGGTGAACGGGCTCGGCAGGTTCTTGAACACGCCTTCGCCGGTATGGGCGATCAGCGAGGTCTTGCCGTGCATGACCTGCTTGGCGCGGATCACCTTACCGCCGAAGGCTTCGCCGATGGCCTGGTGACCGAGGCACACGCCGAGAATCGGCAGCTTGCCCTTGAATTCGCGCAGGATGTCGAGCGAGATGCCGGCGTCCTTGGGGGCCTTCGGTCCCGGCGAGATGCAGATACGGTCGGGCGCCATCTGCTCGATTCTCTCCAGCGTGATTTCGTCGTTGCGAACGGTGCGCACGTCTTCGCCCAGTTCGCCCAGGTACTGGACGATGTTGTAGGTGAACGAATCGTAGTTGTCGATCATGAGCAGCATGTCAGAACTCCCCATCCAGGCCGTCTTGCACCTGTTCGGCTGCGCGCAGCACGGCGCGCGCCTTGTTTTCGGTTTCCTGCCATTCCATCTCGGGAATGGAGTCGGCAACGATGCCCGCCGCGGCCTGCACGTACAGGTTGCCGTCCTTGATCACGCCGGTGCGGATCGCAATCGCGACATCCATCTCGCCGCCAAAAGACAGGTAGCCGCAGGCGCCGCCGTAGATGCCGCGCTTGACCGGCTCGAGCTCATCGATGACTTCCATCGCGCGCACCTTCGGCGCGCCGGTGAGTGTGCCGGCCGGGAAGGTCGCGCGCAGCACGTCGAGGTTCGACATGCCGTCTTTGAGTTTGCCTTCGACGTTCGAGACGATGTGCTGCACGTGCGAATACTTTTCGATGACCATGCGGTCGGTCACCTTGACGCTGCCGGTTTCCGCGATGCGGCCGATGTCGTTGCGCGCCAGGTCGATCAGCATCACGTGCTCGGCGATTTCCTTCGGGTCGGCCAGCAGTTCGGCGGCCAGCTCGAGGTCGCGTTCCGGCGTGGCGCCGCGCGGGCGGGTGCCGGCGATCGGGCGCAGCGTGACTTTCTTGCCGCCGTCCGGTAGAGCTTCGTTGCGCACCAGGATCTCCGGCGAGGCGCCGACGATCTGCATGTCGCCGAAGTTGTAGTAATACATGTACGGCGACGGGTTCAGCGAACGCAGCGAGCGGTACAGCGACAGCGGCGAATCCACGTAGGGCTTGCGGATGCGCTGGCCGATCTGCACCTGCATCAGGTCGCCCGCCATCACGTATTCGTGGGCCCTGGCCACCGCCTTCAGGTAGTCTTCCTTGCTGAAGTCGCGCACGGCTTCGGTGCGCACCGAGCTCGAGGTCACCGGCGCATCGACGCTCCGGCGCAGCATCACGCGCAGGTCCTTCAGGCGCTGGCGCGCTTTCGCAAAGGCTTCCGGCTGGGCCGGGTCGGCGTACACGATCAGGTACAGCTTGCCCGACAGGTTGTCGATCACCGCCAGTTCCTCGGTGAGCATCAGCTGGATGTCCGGCAGGCCCAGTTCGTCGGGCGGGCAGCTGTTGGCCAGCTTGTGCTCGATGTGGCGCACCGTGTCGTAGCCGAAGTAGCCGGCCAGGCCGCCGCAGAAGCGCGGCATGCCGGGACGCAGCGCCACCTTGAAGCGCGACTGGTACTGTTCGATGAACTCCAGCGGATTGCCTTCGTGCGTTTCGATCACCTCGCCGTGCTTGACGACGTCAAGGCGATTGCCGCTGCTGCGGATCAGGGTCGATGCCGGCAGGCCGATGAAGGAATAGCGACCGAAGCGCTCGCCGCCGACCACCGACTCCAGCAAGAAGGTGTTCTTGCCGGTCTGCTGCGATTGGGCCAGCTTGAGATAGAGCGTGAGCGGGGTTTCGAGGTCGGCGAAGGCTTCTGCGATCAGGGGAATGCGGTTGTAGCCCTGGTTGGCCAGCGATTTGAATTCGAGTTCGGTCATGCTTTTCTCCGGACCGCCCAGGGGAGGGAAGGGCGGTGGTTCACACTTCAAAAAACCTGCCGGGGATGAACGCACATGAGCGCGGCCGGCAGCAATCAAGACGGGTTAGTTAGCCCAGGATTGCCAGCGTCGCCACAGCCAGGCCTCAAGGGCGCCGGTCTGGTTGACAGTGTGTTTTTTGGTGAAAAACATGTATAGATGACTTATTTTGAGGTCTGGTTATGCGCCGTTATCAGCGCGGCTGCTTCTAGCAGCGAACTCACTATACCATCAGAATTAATTTCTTGTATAGGCCGTCCGTGGTTATAACCATATGGCACGGTGAGCACAAAACAACCAGCGGCACGCGCGGCTTCGGCATCGTTGGATGAGTCGCCGATCACCACCACCTGTGACGGCGACAGGTCCAGCGCGGCGCAGGCGCCCAGCATCGGCATCGGGGCCGGCTTCTTCTTCGCGAAGGAATCGCCGCCGAACACGCGCTCGAAATAGGGTGTCAAACCCTTCTGGTCCAGCAGGGGCAAAGCGAAAGCAATAGGCTTGTTGGTCACGCAGACCAGGCGCAAGCCCTGGTCCCGCATGGCCGCCAGGCCGTCGAGCACACCCTCGTACAGGGTGCTGCGCTGGCCGTTGATGGCGAGGTAGTGGCGCTGGTAGGCGGCCAGCGCATCCTCGAAGGCCGCATCCACGCGCGCCGCATCCCAGTCGAGCAGCAGCGCGTCGCGCACCAGTTTTTCGGAGCCCTTGCCGACCAGCGGCTTGATGGTGTCCTGCGTGATGGGAGCGAGCCCGAGCTCGGCGCGCATGCCGTTCAGGGCCGCCTCGAAGTCGGGCACCGTGTCGAGCATGGTGCCGTCCAGGTCGATGATGGCGGCCCGGATGCCTGCTGCGCCGGCCCGCATCTTACTTGCTGCCCACGGTGGCCAGTTCGACGCGCATGGCGTCGATCACGGCCTTGTAGTCCGGCTTGCCGAAGATCGCGGAACCGGCAACGAAGGTGTCGGCGCCTGCTGCTGCGGCCGCGGCGATGTTCTCGGCCTTGATGCCGCCATCGACCTCGAGCATGATGTCGCGGCCCGACTCGTCGATCATGCGGCGCGCGATCGCGATCTTCTTGAGCGCTTCCGGAATGAACGACTGGCCGCCGAAGCCCGGGTTCACCGACATGATCAGGATCATGTCGATCTTGTCCATCACGTGCTCGAGGTAATGCATCGGGGTGGCCGGGTTGAACACCAGGCCGGCCTTGCAGCCGTTGTCGCGGATGAGCTGCAGGGTGCGGTCGATGTGTTCCGAGGCTTCCGGGTGGAAGGTGATGATGTCGGCGCCGGCTTTGGCGAAGTCGGGGATGATGCGGTCGACCGGCTTGACCATCAGGTGCACGTCGATCGGCACCTGCACGTGCGGACGGATTGCCTGGCATACCAGCGGGCCGATGGTCAGGTTCGGGACGTAGTGGTTGTCCATCACGTCGAAGTGGATGATGTCGGCGCCGGCGGCGACGACATTGCGCACTTCCTCGCCCAGGCGGGCGAAATCGGCGGACAGGATGCTGGGGGCGATACGGTAGGTGGTCATGGGTGACGGTGCTGGTGAAATGAATCCGCTATTTTACGCCGATGAGGCGCTCTCCCGCAGCGGGGAGGGCGACCTCGAATGGCGCGGCGCGGTATGATTGTCGTTTGCGCCACACCGGCGCGCCGGCTCGGCCGGATAATGTTGACGATCACGCAAGGAATGCCATGCCCGCCTATGAATTCGCTGTCACTGTCAGGACCCAATACCTGCCGGAACAGTCCAACCCGGACCGGGACCAGTTCGTGTTCAGCTATACCATCACCATCAAGAACACGGGCAGCATCGCAGCCCAGCTGATTTCGCGTCACTGGGTGATTACCGACGCTAATAACGGGACGCAGGAAGTGCGCGGCCTGGGCGTGGTCGGCCACCAGCCGCTGCTGCAGCCGGGCGAGCAGTTCCAGTACACCAGCGGCACCCAGCTGCCTACGCAGCAGGGCTCGATGTACGGCGAATACTTCTGCGTGGCCGAGGACGGACACCGTTTCGAGGTGCCGATTCCCGAGTTCGCGCTGTCGCTGCCGGGCACGCTGCATTAAGCTGCATTGAGCTGATCGACTGCGCATTCACTGTTCGCGGGAGTCGCCATCCTTCTGCGCCGGGTCATCCTGCCGGGTGTCCTTGCGTCCGGCGAACATGGTCCACCAGACGATAAAGACGATCAGGAACAAGGCCACGCCCGCTTCCAGCATCAAGATCCACATATTCTGTCTCCGTCCATCATTCTTATGTTCTCAACACGCCGCAGTGTAACCGCTTCGCTCGCCCTCGTCGCTTTCCTGGCGGCCTGTTCCACCACGCCGCAGCAGGCACCACCCGCCAAGCCCGCGGAACCGGTGCGCATGCCGCCGCCGGTCGGTCCCGTCTATGTGCCGCCGCAGCCCGCGCCCCAGGCGCCGCCGGTCCAGCCGTCCCAGCCGCCCCAGCCGCCGGCGCCGGTTCCGCTGATGACGCCCGCCACCTTCGGCGACCTGCCGGGCTGGGCGCAGGACGACCTGCGCCAGGCCTGGCCGGCCTTCATGCAGTCGTGCCGGGTGCTGGTGAACCGGGCGGCCTGGAAGAGCGCGTGCAATGCGGCGCGCGGCATCGATGCCGCGGACGCCGCGGCGGTACGCCGGTTCTTCGAAACCAACTTCGTACCGAACCTGATGCGCAGCAGCGACGGCGCCGACACAGGGCTCATCACCGGCTACTACGAGGCGATGCTGTACGGCGCACGCAAGCGCGGCGGCGCCTACCAGACGCCGCTCTACCGCGTGCCGGAGGACCTGCTCACCGTCGACCTGGGCAGCGTCTATCCGCAATTGAAGGGCATGCGCCTGCGCGGCCGCCTGTCCGGCAAGACCGTCGTTCCCTACAACACCCGCGCCGAGATCGCGCGCTCGCCGTTCGCGGGCAAGGAACTGCTGTGGGTGAGCGATCCGGTGGAAGCCTTCTTCCTCGAGGTGCAGGGCTCGGGCCGGGTGCAACTCGATACGGGTGAAACGGTGCGCGTGGCGTATGCAGACCAGAACGGCCATCCCTATAAAGCGATCGGCCGCTGGCTGGTGGAGCAGGGCGAACTGACGACCGAGCAGGCGACGGCGCAGGGCATCCGCGCCTGGATTGCCGCGAACCCCGGCCGCCGCCAGGAACTGTTCAACGTGAACCCCAGCTACATCTTCTTCCGCGAGGAGAAGCTGCCCGATCCGTCATTGGGGCCCAAGGGCGCGCTTGGCGTGCCGCTCACCCCGGGGCGTTCGGTGGCGATCGACCCGGCCTTCGTGCCGCTCGGCGCGCCGCTGTTCCTGGCGACCACGGAAGCCGGCAGCGAGGTGCCGATGCGGCGCCTGATGGTGGCGCAGGACACCGGCGGCGCCATCCGCGGTGCGGTGCGCGCCGACTTCTTCTACGGGTTCGGGCCGGAGGCGATGGACAGGGCGGGCAAGATGAGGCAGCCTGGCATGGTTTGGGTGTTGATGCCGCGCGCTGCTGCGCAGTAAAGCTGCCAGCCTGTAGCGCTGCGCTTTGCTCTACTCTTTCGCATCTTTCAGGCGCGTGCCGAAGACACCGCCGGCGGCAAGCAGCAGCGCCCCTCCCGCGATACAGCCCAATCCCGTGCGCACGCCGAATCCCTCGCCGAGGGCACCGGCCAGCAGGGCGCCGAGCGGCGCCGTGGCGACCGTGAGCGCGCGCATCGTCGCGACCATCCGGCCCAGCACCGCATCGGGCGTCACGCGCTGGCGCAGGGCGATATAGGGCACGAAGAACAACGTGGCGCCGCAGTCGATCCAGAACACCACGACGGCATAGGCCGCCACTGTCAGCGCCGCGCTGCCGAACAGCGATGCCGGGATTGCCGGCACCAGCATGAAACCGAATGCGGAAACGCACAGTCCGACCAGGATGCCGCCACCGGTGCCGAGCCGGCGCGACAGCGGCTTGACCAGCAGGGCGGCGGCCAGCACGCCCAGGCCGCCCAGCATGTTCGCCATGCCCATGGTGCCCGCATCCATCCCGAGCACGCGCGTTGCGAACAGCACATGCAGGGCCGTGTAGCCATAGAAAAGCAGGTGCCAGCAGGCCGAGACCCATGCAAGCGTGCGCAGCAGGGGCGCGTTCCAGACGAAGGCCAGGCCTTCCCGGATGTCGCGCAGCGGATGGGTATGCGTAGCAGGCGGCTGTGGCTCGCGGGCGCGGATCCGGCGCAGATTCAGCAGCGAAACGATGAAGCCGGCAACGTTGCACAAGATCGCGACGGGGGCGCCGAGCAGCTGAATCAGGCCGCCGGCCATGCCCGGCCCAAGGACGCGCGCGGCCGATTCGGTCGATGCGAACTTCGATTGCGCGTCGACCAAGCCGCTGCGTCCGACCAGGAAAGTCAGGAATACCTGCTCGGCGCTGCCGCCGACCACGTGGCCGGCGCCAATCACGAAGCCCACCGCATACAGCCAGTGCACCGTGAGCATGTCCATCCACCATGCGAGCGGAACGGTGGCCAATGCCGTTGCCACCATCAGGTCGCTGCCCATGATGATCGGCAGGCGCCGGCTGCGGTCGAGCAGGACGCCCGAAGGCAGCCCGAATAACAGGAAGGGCAGGGATTCGAAGGCGGCCAGGATGCCCATCTGGGCCGGCGTCGCGTGCAGCAGCAGCACGGCGCAGATCGGCAAAGCCAGCAGGGTGACCTGGGCGCCGAACTGGGCCAGGATGCTGCTCAGCCAGAAACGGCGGAAATCGGCGTTGCGCAGGAGCGAGTCGGCAGGGATATGCTTGCCGAAGCGATGGTTGCCTGGGAGTGGAATGACGATCTCACGCAAGGTGTTGCCGAGTAAATAATCATACCTGTGTTTTGCGCTGCGCGAGACGTTACAATCTCGGCAATCAAGCCAACCTTTGAAGGGATGTCACATGGAATACGCAGATCTGTTGATCGAGAACCACGGCAAGGTTGTCGTGATCCGCCTGAACCGTCCGAAGGCGATGAACGCGCTGAACGACAACATGATGAACGAACTGGGTCATGCGCTGTACCAGTACGATGCCGATCCGGCGGTCAACGTCATCGTCCTGACCGGCAGCGACAAGGTCTTTGCGGCAGGCGCCGACATTGCGGCCATGGCGAACTACACCTATGCGGCGGACACCTATCCGGGTAATTACATCGGCCGCAACTGGGAGCACATCCTGAACGTGCGCAAGCCGGTGGTCGGCGTCGTCTCGGGCTACTGCCTGGGCGGCGGCTGCGAACTGGCCATGATGTGCGACTTCCTCATCGCCGCCGACAGCGCCAAGTTCGGCCAGCCGGAAATCAAGGTCGGCGTGACGCCGGGCGCCGGCGGCACCCAGCGCCTGCCGCGCGCGATCTCGAAATCGAAGGCCATGGACATGCTCCTGACGACCCGCATGATCGATGCAGCCGAAGCCGAGCGCACCGGCCTGGTGTCGCGTGTGTATCCGGGCGATAGTGTCATGGAGGAGGCGATCAAGATTGCCCAGGGCATCGCCGAGATGCCGGTGTCGGTCGCCATGCAGATCAAGGATTGCGTCAACCAGGCTTACCAGATGCCGCTGACCGAAGGCGTGCGCTACGAGCGCCGCTACTTCCACGCCGGCTTCGGTACGCCTGCGCAGAAAGAAGGCATGTCGGCCTTCCTCGAGAAACGCAAGCCGAACTTCGAAGGGATGTAAGGGATGGGGGCGGCGCCCCATGGTCGCGCAGCGCCGTTTTGTCGAGGCGCAGCGGCGCTCGTGATCGTCGCCTTCGCGGCCGGTGGCTGCACCGGGCTACCGCCGCCGGGGCCGCGCACCGCGAGCATGGCGCTGGACGGCACCGAGACCACGCGGCTGGGCCAGGCGATTGTACCGCTGGCGGCCACCCATCCGGGGCTGTCCGGCATCCACGCCCTGCCGGACGGCCGCGACGCCTTTGCGGCCCGCGTGCTGCTCGCCGGCTACGCTGAGCGCAGTCTCGACGTTCAGTACTATATATGGCGCAACGACCTCACCGGCACGCTGCTGGCGGACGCCCTGCGCAACGCCGCGTCGCGTGGTGTGCGTGTCCGCCTGCTCCTGGACGACAACAATACCGCCGGGCTCGACCCGGCGCTTGCCGCCCTCGACCGCGACCCGAACATCGAGGTGCGCCTGTTCAATCCTTTCAGCATGCGTGGATGGCGCGGCCTTGGTTTCCTGCTCGATTTCAGCCGACTGAACCGGCGCATGCACAACAAATCCTTCACGGCCGATAACCAGGCCACGATCGTCGGCGGCCGCAATGTCGGCGACGAATACTTCGGCGCGACCGGCGACATGCTGTTCGTCGACCTGGACGTGCTGGCCGTCGGGCCGGTCGTGCGCGACGTGTCGCAGGACTTCGACCGTTACTGGAACAGTGCGTCCGCCTACCCCATTACGGCATTGGTCGACCCTGCAGTTGCCGAGCGCCCCGATGCGCTGGCAAAGCGCGCGGACGGCGCGCGGGAGCATCCCGAGGCGCAGCGTTACCTGGACACCATCCGAACCTTGCCCTTCGTCGAGCAACTGGTACAGGGGCGCCTGCCACTGGAGTGGAGTGCCACCCGCCTGGTCAGCGACGACCCGGCGAAGGTACTCGGCAAGGCGCCGCCGCAAAAGCGAATGGCCGTCCACCTTCGCAAGCAGCTGGGAGAGCCGAAGCTCCAACTCGACCTCGTGTCCCCTTATCTGGTTCCCAGCAAGGAAGCGGCACAAGCAATCGGAGACATCGCGCGCGGTGGAGCGCAGGTGCGGGTGCTGACCAACTCGCTCGAGGCGACCGATGTGGCGGCAGTCCACGCCGGTTACGCGAAGTGGCGGCGCGAGTTGCTATCGGCCGGCGTCACGCTGTTCGAATTGCGCCGCAGCTGGGGGAGTGGGCTACCCGCCCAGGGGCGAGGGCGCTTCGGCAGTTCGGCGTCGAGTCTGCATGCCAAGACCTTCGGCGTCGACGGGCGCAGTGTGTTTGTCGGCTCGTTCAACCTGGACAGGCGCTCGATCGACCTGAACACGGAAATGGGGCTCGTCATCGATAGCCCGCAACTGGCAGGCCAGCTGAGCCAGACGCTCGAGGAAAGCATGCCCGAGCGGGCCTACGAAGTGCGCCTCGACGAGGATGGCAAATTGCATTGGATCGAGCGCACGGGCGGCAAAGTGCTGCGTCACGACCAGGAGCCCGGCACCACCATATGGAAACGCGCAGGGGTGCATCTGTTGTCGTTTTTGCCGATCGATTGGCTGTTGTGAAAATTCACGCGGAGGGGCTTGCGCAGGCCCACCGGGTTTTGCTATGATTCGCCTCCGCTTCAGGGAGTGCTGCAAAGCACGGGCCGAAAAGTTCAACGAAATCAAGTGGTTGAGTTGACAAGACCGGCAGAAAAAATCTGCGACGAAGCGAACGAGGGGTTGACGAGAAACGCGAAACACTGCATAAT
>NZ_JBHLWP010000031.1:0-15412 GCF_042432755.1 Massilia consociata | reverse complement strand
TCGAGACCAGGACGTTGATAGGCTGGGTGTGGAAGTGCAGTAATGCATTAAGCTAACCAGTACTAATTGCCCGTACGGCTTGTCCCTATAACCTTGGCAGTCATGCCAGGTCAGGAAATACAGCGCATGCTTGTTGATACGAATTACCCCAAGAACAAAAACATACTTCTTCCCGGATTGCAGGGATGTTGGCCAACTGGCCAACTCTCTTACAAGTCAAAGCCTGATGACCATAGCAAGTCGGTCCCACCCCTTCCCATCCCGAACAGGACCGTGAAACGACTTTGCGCCGATGATAGTGCTGCAACCAGTGTGAAAGTAGGTTATCGTCAGGCTAGTTATATGAAAAACCCCACCAGGTGATCCTGGTGGGGTTTTTTGCTTTGGGCACAGGGAATCGACGACACCAAGCCTTGCTCCTTGCGGGGGCTTATAGCTTGTCCGGCCCTCTCGAACTGCGTCATGCATTGCGCCGCTACGCCCGCTGCATAGAATTGGTCCGCCCCGCCTGCGTCGAGCCAATTGTAAATACAGATGCGCTACACTGCTCGTTTTCTTTATCAAAAGCAAGATGTGATGAAAAAGACGCGCACCATCGTCGTTCGCAGCCTAGCGGTCACCCTATGGCTGTTCCTGCTCCTGTTCGCTATTGCATTGGCGAATTCGAGCATCGAGCTGACGGCATCGGGCGTCCATCAACGTCTTCTTCTTTCCCTTGGTTCTGTCAGCGCTGCCATCAATACTTATGCCGGCACCGGTGACGAGGTACGCATGCCCGGGTTCCTCGACGGTCCCATCGTCCGAAAAAAAGCGGATGGTAGCTGGAATGCCACCTGGTTCTGCGAGGATGAAGTACAGCACCTCGCCGGTAGCGGGAGCGTATTGGCAATCGAGTGTGCCGGGCAGACCCGGCACTACCCAGTTGCGCGCAATCCGGAGATACCGAATCCTGTCTTCGATACACCAGGCGACACGCTCATCCTCAGCAATATCGAAGGTAACGTTCGCTTCCTCGGCGCCGGCCTGGCATCGCTCCAGGTGGCGGATGAGGCTGGAAACTGGAGTTATGGCCGTAACCACTTGGTGATCGCCGGCGATGCGGTCGGTCGCGGGCGCGACGCGTTCGCGGTGTTGTGGCGGTTGTATGGGCTCAGTCTGCAGGCGCAGGAAGCCGGAGGCAGCGTCCATCTTCTGCTCGGGAACCAGGAGCAGAATCTGCTGCGCGGCAATACTTTGGAGGTCAACCGCGATCATCTGTACGCGCTCGTCCGGATGGGCGGCCAGGCGCAGGCATTCGGCCCCGATACGCTGATCGGGCAATGGCTGCGCTTGCAGCCGGTTGTGATCAAAAGCGGGAAGACCGTCATCACGCACGCTGGCATCAACCCTGTGGTCGCCGATGCGGGCCTGACCGTGCACAAGCTCAACGGCGCCATGCGCGCTTACTGGTCCGGGGACATGCTTAACAAGATGGAACTCGACGCCGTGCTCGGTCCTGCTGGCGTGACGCAATACCGCGGTTATTTCAAGGATGGCGAACGGCGGTACACGCGTGCGACGACGACGCAAGTCAGCTGCGTGCTCGCGCATTTCGGGGCCAATGCGATTGTCGCCGGCCATACGCTGGTCGACAGCGTCCGTCCATTTCACGACGGTGCGGTGTGGGCCGTCGATGTCAACAGCAACACCGCAAGGCCTGAAGCGCTACTGATACGCAACGGTGCACCTGTCGTGGTATCGACCGGCGTGAGCCGGCAGCTCGACGACAATCTGCAGCGCCGAACGACCCGTGCGTTCAGCCTGGTCGCCGCGTCCGACATCAAGATGCTGCAGGGTCTGGTTACGTCGAATCTCGCGCTATCGCGCATCGCCGATCCGTACTGATCAGCTTTGCGCGAGCACTGCCAGCACACGGTCGAGCACAGGTTCCGTCACATCCGCGATCCGGTCCAGGCTCGACTCGCGCAGCGCCGCTGTATCGACAAGGTGCCCGCTCTGTAGTCCCGCCCAGCGCAGCAGCGCTGCACAGGCCTGCGGATGATCGAACAGCCCATGCAGGTAGGTGCCCAGGACTTGGCCGTCCGCCGATCGCGCACCTTCGTCGCGTCCTTCGATGACGAAGGCCGGCCGCTCCATGGCCGGGCCTGCCGACACGCCCATGTGGATCTCGTAACCGCGCACCTGCACGTCGACGTCGTCTGCCAGCGTACTGCGGCCACTCACCAGGGCCAGCCGCTTTTCCCTGGCCAGCTCGGTATCGATGTCGAGCAGGCCAAGCCCCGGCGACGCCCCGGCAGGGCCTTCCACCCCGAGCGGATCGGCTACCGAGCGTCCCAGCATCTGGAAGCCGCCGCAAATGCCGATCACCTTGCCGCCGTAGCGCAGGTGATGCGCCAGCTGCGCGGGCCAGCCCTGTGACCGCAGCCATGCGAGGTCGCCGCGTGTGTTCTTGCTGCCCGGGAGGATGATCAGGTCGGCTGCGGGAATAGTCTCGCCTATGCGCACGAAACGCAGGTCGACGTCCGGATGGGCGCGCAGCGCGTCGAAGTCGGTGTGGTTGCTCATGCGCGGCAGGCTCGGGACCACGACCCTGAAATGGCCCTTGCCCGACTGCGCAGCCTGCACCGCATCCTCGGCGTCGAGCTGCATGCCGTGCAGGTAGGGCAGCACACCCAGCACCGGCTTGCCGGTCTTCTCCTCGAGCCAAGCAAGGCCCGGTTCCAGCAGCTTGATGTCGCCGCGGAACCGGTTGATGACGAAGCCCACGATGCGCCGCCGTTCGGAATCCGACAGGCAGGCCAGCGTCCCGACGATGTGTGCGAAGACACCGCCGCGGTCGATGTCCGCGACCAGGATCACCGGGCAGTCCACCGCTTCGGCAAAACCCATGTTGGCGATGTCGCGGTCGCGCAGGTTGATCTCGGCCGGACTGCCGGCGCCCTCGACCACGACCGTGCCGTACTGCGACACCAGCCTTGCGTGCGACTCCAGCACCGCCGCCATCGCCACCGTCTTGTACTCATGGTAAGCGCGCGCATTCATGTCGGCCCGGACCCGGCCGTGGATGATGACCTGGGCGCCGGTATCGCTCGATGGCTTGAGCAGCACCGGGTTCATGTCGGTATGGGGTTCGATGCCGGCAGCGGCCGCCTGCAGCGCCTGGGCGCGGCCGATCTCGCCGCCGTCGCGCGTCACCGCGCTGTTGAGCGCCATGTTCTGCGGCTTGAACGGCGCGACGCGCATCCCGCGGCGCTTGAGCAGCCGGCACAGGGCCGCGACCACGGTGCTCTTGCCGGCATCGGACGTCGTGCCCTGCACCATCAGGGTCGTAAAGGGCAGGCCGTTCATTTCACGCGGTGCCGGCGCGCCAGCTCGAGTTTTTCGCAGAGGATGGCGGTGCCGGCGATCATTCGCGGTCCTGCGCGGTTGAGCAGGTCGCCGTCGACCGTGAACAGGTTGTCGTTGCGCGTGGCAGTCAAGGTGGCGTAGGGCTTCCACAAGGCGACGCCGCCATAGTTCTTCTCGGCGGTGCCGATGATTGCTTCCGGGTCGGCCTGCAGCACGCTCTCCACCGACACGATGGGCGCGGTGACCGTCAGCTTGGCGAAGATGTTCTCGCCGCCGCACAGGCGCAACGCATCGGTGATGATGTGCCTTCCGCTCAGTGTGTAGAGCGGCTTGTCCCATACCTGGTAGAAGGTACGCACGGTCGGGCGGCCTGCGTAACGGCTGCGCAGGCCGGCCAGTTGCCGGCGCAGCTCGGCCGCTGCCGCGTTCGCGACAAGCTCCGTGCCCATCAGCTGGCCCAACCGTCCGACCTTCTCGGGAATGCTTTCGAGCGTCTGTGGATCGCTCAGGAATACTGGGACCCCCAGCCTGCGCACCATCTCGATCTGGCGTTCGGAGTTGTTGTGCATCCATGCGACCACCAGATCCGGCTTCATCGCGATCACGCGTTCAAGGTCGATCTCGCGGTTCGAGCCGATGCGCGGGATGCTCTTGGCGGCTTCGGGATAGTCGCTGTAACTGACCGTGCCGACGATGCGGTCGCCACCGCCCGCGGCGAACAGCAGCTCGGTCACGTGCGGCGACATCGAAATGACCCGCATTGCCGGCTGGTTTAGCGTGACCGCATTGCCCGCGTCGTCACGCACCGTCACCGCCCAGGCGGATTGCGCCGCCAGCAGCGCCACCAGTAAAACCATTGCCTTCATCGATTGCTCCACTCCTGAAGTGCTCGTTCGAGACGCTGCCAACCCGCTTCGTCGGGCGGCAAGCCGATCCGGATGCCGCGCGCGGCCTCGGCAAACAGCCGGCACCAGACGCCGCGGCGCGCCATGTGTGTGTGAAATGCTTCCGGCCGGACTTCCGGCCACCAGTGAAATAGCGGCGTGCCGGCCGCCGCGATGCCGTGCGACTGCAGCAGAGCGCGCATCCGGCGCCCGGCGGCACCGAGTGCCGCTTGGGTGTCCTGCTGCCAGGCCGTATCGCGCAGCGCTTGCTGCGCAATCGCCTGGGCCGGGCCGCTCACGGCCCATGGCCCGAGCAGGTCGGCCAGTGCATGCAGGGTCGGCCGCTCGGCGCCAACGAATCCCAGTCTCAGGCCTGCAAGCCCGAAGAACTTGCCGACCGATCGCAGGACGATGAGTCCCGGCTGCGCCGCATGCGCAGCGAGGCTCAACGAAGGGGAGGTATCGCCGAATGCCTCGTCGACCACCAGCCACCCGCCACGCGCACCGAGGCGGCGGGCCCAGGCCAGCAGGTGTTCGGGCGCGACGGTTTCCCCGGTCGGGTTGTTCGGATTGACCACGACGACGACATCGCTGTCCTCGATCGCCTCATCCAGCCCGGCATAGGACGCCAGCCTCAGCGTGTGTCCATGCTTGCTCCATGCGTGCGCATGTTCCGCATACGATGGAGCCGACACGGTCACGCGCGAGGGTCCGCGCAGGCGCGGAAGCGCCTGGATTGCCGCCTGCGTTCCGGCGACAGGCAGCAGGTCGGGCGCGCCGTAATAGGCGCATGCCGCTGCGACCAATCCTGGATCGGGCTCCGGCAACCGGTGCCAGGCATTCGCGGGCAGTGCCGGGACGGGATACGCGTGCGGGTTGATGCCGGTGGACAGGTCGACCCAGTCGTCCCGGCCATACAGCTGCGCCGCCGCACGCAGGTTGCCGCCGTGTTCAAGCATGCGGCCCCCGTTGCAGAACGACGATGAGCGCTGCGAGGAACGCGGCCACGCCGAGCCAGAGAATGGTCGTGTGCAGGACCAGCCGCCATGCGCGGACGATGTCGGTGACCGTGGCCGCCGGCCCCTCGCCAAGCGGAGGGCGTTGTTCCACCTGTCCGTCGTAGACCGCGGCGCCGCCGAGCGACACCCCGAGCGCGCCGGCGCCGCTGGCCATCACTGGGCCTGCGTTCGGGCTGCTCCACGCCGGTGCCTGCCGGCGCCAGCATTGCCAGGCGCGCCCGCGGGCGCGTCCGGCCAGCAGTACATACGACATCGCGGTGAGCCGCGCCGGCAGGTAGTTCAGCGCGTCGTCGATGCGCGCCGCCGCGCGACCGAACAGGTTGAAGCGCGTGTTGCGGTAGCCCCACATGGCGTCGAGCGTATTCGCGAGCCGGAATAGCACCGCGCCGGCGCCCCCCAGCACCATGAACCAGAACAGGGTACCGAACACCGCATCGTTTCCGTTTTCCAGCAGCGACTCGGCGCCCGCCTTGGCCAGGTCCGGTTCGAGCGCATGCTGCGTATCGCGGCTGACGATCCAGGACGTGCGCGTGCGCGCCGTTTGCAAGTCGCCCGCGCGCAGTGCATCCACGATTGGCGCGGTATGGTCGCGCAAGCTGCGCAGTCCGATGCAGGCATACAGCAGGAAGGCGTGCAGCCAGATGCCGGCGTGGTCCGCAGCCAGCCAGGCCAGTACGCTCAAGGGCAGCACGGCAAGCATCCATGCCAGCACGCCGCGGCCGATCAGCAGCTTGCCGCGGTTCAGCCACTCTTCGATGTGTTGGGCCAGCTTGCCGAAGCCGACCAGCGGATGCCAGCGGCGCGGTTCGCCGAGCAGGAGATCGAGCAGCACGCCGGCGACGAGCAGGCAAGCCAGTTCGGGAAGCGAGAGGCCGCTCAGCATGCCTGGCCTTTCAGGATCAGCGGCAGCCCGGCCGCCACGAATACCGCACGGTCTGCGCGCGCCGCCACTGCCTGGTTCAGCCGGCCCGCTTCATCGGCAAAACAGCGCGACACCGCGCCCCAGGGCACGATCCCCATGCCGACCTCGTTGGAGACGAACACGACGTCGCCCGCCGTGCCGGCATCGAGCAGCTCCAGAAGCTCGGCACGCTCGTCATGGAAACGCTGCGGCAGCGCCACCTCGCCGACATCGGGATAGCTGCGGCCGTCGCAGAACATCAGGTTGCTCAGCCACAGCGTCAGGCAGTCGACCAGCACCAGGCGGTGCGGGGCGCAGTAGGCGCGCAGGACGGCCGCCAGGGCCAGTTCCTCTTCCACGGTCTGCCAGTGCCGGGGGCGGCGATCGCGGTGCTGCGCGATGCGCGCGGCCATCTCGGCATCGCCGCCGCGCGAGGTGGCGACGTAGACCACGTCCTTTCCGGCCTCGGCAGCGACCCGTTCGGCGAATTGCTCGGCATAGGCGCTCTTGCCCGAGCGTGCCCCGCCGAAGACGAGGGTACACGTCATGCCGGACCTCCACCGAACAGTGCGGCCGCGGCAGGCGGATTGGATGGGAAATAACTGTGGAAGTAGGACGCGGTCAGCGATCCGATGCGGAACACCGCTTCGCCCTGGGTACCGGTGCTAGTCTTGACGGTATGCTCCTGCGGCGGCGTCGTGGTCTCGAGCCTGGAATAGTGGAAGGTGTGTCCGCGCAGCGGTCCCTGCGGCGTCGGCATCGCTTGCGCCCCCAGCCCGGCAAGGCGCGACTGCATCAGGACTTCGCCCGGCAGCAGGCCGGCCATCGGCCAGCGCCTGCCGTCCTTGTCGGTGAGGCCGTCGACGAGCGCCATCATGCCGCCGCATTCGGCAACGATCGGCAGGCCATGCGCATGCGCCGCCCGGACCGACGCTTGCCAATGGCCGGCGTTCGCCAGCGCGGCACAGTGCAGTTCCGGATAGCCGCCGGGCAGGAAGACGGCGTCGGCGTCCGGCGGTACCGCTTCGTCCGCCACGGGCGAGAAATAGCGCAGCCGCGCGCCCATTTTTTGTAGAACGTCGAGATTGGCCGGGTAGAGGAAACAGAAAGCCACATCGCGTGCGATGGCGATGGTTCGTCCTTGCAGCAGAGGAGGGACATCCGGCCATTCCGCTGCCGACTGGCTCATGAGCGGCAGTGCCTCCCACGCTTGTTCGTTGAAATGCAGCGCGTCGGCCAGCCTGTCGAGCAGGTCTTCCAGGCCGTCGACTTCGCCGGGCAGGACCAGGCCGAGGTGGCGTTCCGGCAGCGGCGTGTCCTGGCGCGGCAGCCAGCCGACGAGCGGGATGTCGCGCAGCGAGGCCGCCACCATATTGGCATGCCCTTCGCTGGCGATGCGGTTGGCGACCACGCCGGCCAGCGCCACCGGACCATAGTCGCGCAGGCCCCGGGCCACCGCGCCCGCAGTCTGCGCCATGGCCGACGCATCGATCACGGCCAGCACGGGAATGTCGAACGCGCGCGCCAGGTCGGCCGCAGAGGGCGAGCCGTCGTACAGGCCCATCACGCCCTCGACCAGGATCGCATCGGTTTCGCGCGCCGCATCGTGCAGGCGGCGCCGGCATTCGTCGAGGCCCACCATCCACAGGTCGAGCGTATGGACCGGCGCGCCGGAAGCGCGTTCGAGCAGCATCGGATCGATGAAGTCCGGCCCGCACTTGAAGACCCGCACGCGCAGGCCCTGGCGCACCAGCTTGCGCGCAAGGGCCGCGGTGACGGTGGTCTTGCCCTGGCCCGATGCCATCGCCGCAACCAGTATGGCGCGGGCGCCTGCATCCCGGTTCATCTCACCACTCCGTCCCGGCCTGCGCCGCGATGCCTGCCTTGAAGGCGTGCTTGACCACGTTCATCTCGGTGACCGTATCGGCCACCGCCACCAGCTCGGGCGGCGCCGCGCGGCCGGTCACCACCACATGCTGCATGACCGGCCGGTCGAGCAGGTCGGCGATGACGGCGTGCACGTCGAGGTAGCGGTACTTCAGTGCGATGTTCAGCTCGTCCAGCACGACCATGCCGATTGCCGGATCCTGCAGGAAGCGTTTCGCCTGTTCCCATGCCTGGGCTGCCTTGGCGATGTCGCGCTCGCGGTCTTGGGTTTCCCAGGTATAGCCTTCGCCCATGGCGTGGAAGCTGACCTCGTCCGGGAAGCGGCGCAGGAATTTCTCTTCGCCGGTCGACATGGCGCCCTTGATGAACTGGACCACGCCGACCTTCATCCCATGGCCGAGGGCGCGCGTGACCATGCCGAAGGCGCTCGAGCTCTTGCCCTTGCCATTGCCGGTATTGACGATGATGATGCCGATTTCCTTGTCGGCGGCCGCGATCTTGGCGTCGATCACCGCCTTCTTGCGCTCCATGCGCTGGCGGTGGCGCTCGTTCAGCGCCGAGATCTCGTCTTCGCTCATATTGCTCATGTCGTTCATGCTGTGGCCTCGAATGGAATGAAAATGCGGCGGCCGCCGTGTTCGAGCATCTCGATCGGGTGGCCGAGGAAGTCGCCCAGCAGCCCCGGCTGCATGGTCTGCGCCACCGGACCGGCCTGCCAGCGGCCGTCGCCCATCAACAGCAGGGCATGGGTGGAAATGCGGTAGGCGAGGTTCAGGTCGTGGCCGATCATGACCACGGTCTTGCCCTGCTCACGGCACAGGCCGGCCAGCAGGCCCATGACGCTCACCTGGTGCGCCAGGTCGAGCGCGTTGGCCGGCTCGTCCAGCAGCAGGAGCGGGGTCTCCTGGGCCAGCAGGGCGGCGATCGCCACGCGCTGGCGCTCGCCACCGGACAGCGTGCGCACATCGCGGCCCGCCAGGTCGGCCACTTCCATCGCTTCGAGGGCACTCATCGCCGCCTGGTGGTCGTCGCTGCCTTCCCAGTAGCGGTTGGCGTGGTAGGGATGGCGCGCAGACAGGACGGTTTCGATCACGCTGTAGGCAAAGGCATCGTGGCGCGACTGCGCCAGGAAGGCGCGTTCGCGCGCCAGTTCGTCCGGCGCCCACGTGTCGAGGGCGCGGCCGCGCACGAGGACGGCGCCGCCGCTCGGCCGGTGCAGTCCGGCCAGCGTGCGCATCAGGGTGCTCTTGCCGGCGCCGTTGCGGCCGATGATGCTCCAGCATTCGCCGGGACGGGCCGCCCAGTCGAGCTGGCGTACCAGCGTGCGTCCGGCGATGTTCAGGTCGAGTCGTTCGGTCTGGATCATGTCACCTCCGCAGGCGGTGCAGCTGGTAGAGGAATACCGGAGCGCCGATGATGGCGGTGATCGCCCCGACCGGCAGCTGCTGCGGCGCGATGACGGTGCGGGCCAGGGTGTCACACAGCACCAGGAAGCTGCCGCCGGCCAGCACCGCCGCCGGAATCAGCACCCGGTGGTCGGGGCCAAAGGCGAAGCGGCAGGCATGCGGGACGATCAGGCCGACAAAGCCGACCGAGCCGGCGCTGGTCACCGCGCTGGCAGTGAGCACGCCGGACACAAAAAACAGGCCCTTGCGCAGGCTGCCGACGCGGATGCCGAGCGTGGCGGCGCTTTCCGCATGCAGTGCGACCACGTTCATGGCGCGGGCATTGCGCAAGGCATACAGCAGGGCGGCGCCGAGCACCAGCCACGGCGCCAAGCGCAGCGGTGCGCCGGCCAGGTCGCCGATCATCCAGAAGATCATGCTGCGCAAGCGTCCTTCCGGTGCGATCGAGAGCATCAGCGTCACCAGGGCCATGCAGGCGGACGACAGGATCACGCCGGTGAGCAGCAGCATCGAAGTGCCGCCCTCGGCCGCCAGCCCGCCGCGCAGGTCGCGCCGGGCCAGCAGGTAGAGCAACATCGAAACCGCCACCGCCCCGCCGAGCGCAGCCATGTCCACCACGATGGATGCCGCCATGAGCAGCAGCGCGAGCAGGGCGCCGACCGAGGCGCCGGCCGAGATGCCCAGTACGTACGGGTCGGCAAGCGGATTGCGCAGGAGCGCCTGCATCATCACGCCGGCCAGGGCGAGCGCGCCACCGGTGACGAAGGCCGTCAGCGCACGGCTGGCACGCAGCTCGATCAGCGATGCGGCGAGCGTACCGGCTTCGCCCTGCGCCAGCCGGCGCAGCGCATCCGGCACGTCGGCCAGCGGCACCGCGATCGATCCGGTCATCCCGGCGAACAGCAGGCTTGCGACGGCGCACAGCAGCAGCGTGCCGATGACGAGCAGGGCGCGCTGGCGCGGAGGATGGATCCAGACCGGAAGGGCAGGGTGATGCATGCGTCTCCTTGTTGCGTTGCGCGCGGTCAGCGAAGGCCGTAGCGCAGGGCGGCGAACCAGGTGCGTCCGCTCGTCCCGTAATTGCGCGCCAGTTCGTACTGTTTGTCGGCGGCGTTGTTGACACGGACCAGCAGCGACACGTCGGGCGTGACCTGCCAGCTAGTGTACAGGTTGAGCAGGCCGTAGCCGCCCAGGCGGCGCTGGTTGGCGGCGTCGTCGAAGCGTTCGCCGGACAGCAGCAGTTCCGCACCGGCCTTCACGGTACCCACGGTGTAATCGGCCATGAAGCTGGCGTGTTTCCTTGCGCGGCGCGCCAGTTGCCTGCCGGTCGTCTCGTCCTTCGGGTCCTGCCAGTCCAGGCTGCCGCGCAGGCTGATGCCGGCCATGCGCGTCTCGGCCGACAGGCTCAGGCCTTCGAGGGTGGCCTGGTTGACGTTATACGCACAGCTGCCGGTGCGGCCCGGGCATGGGTTGGCGTTGACGATCATGTCCGTGAGGCGGTTGCGGAAAACCGTGGCGTCGAACTGCACCGGGCCGGCGTCGTAGCGCAGCCCGGCTTCATGGTTGCGGCCTTTCTCGGGCCGGTTGGTGGGCAAGCCATAGCCCGGGAAGTACAGTTCGTTGAAGGTGGGGGCGCGGAAGCTGGTGCCGACACTGGCGGTGGCGCGCCAGCCGTTGCCGAAGTTGTAGCCGTAGCCGGCGGCGCCGGTATTCTTGTTGCCGTAGACCGAACGGTCGTGGCGGGCGCTGACATCGACCAGGTGGCTGCCGCGCCTGGCCGAGTAGGCGGCCGCGTACGCATTGGTGATGCGGGCACGCGTCAGCGCCGCGCTGGAGCTCGACGCGACGTCTTCCTTGCGGTGGGCGTAGAGCACCTGCAAGGTATCGGGGCCGAGGGCAATGGTGTTCTGCCAGGTCAGTTCATCCTGCTGCGTATCGATCTGGCTGGCGCCGGAGGCGGCGGCGCTGGTGAAGCTGCCCAGCTTGTCGTCGGAGCGTGCGTACTGCACCGTGCTGCGCCAGTTGGGCAGGAATTGGCTGCTGACGTAGACGGCGGCGGTGTTCAAATCCTGTTCGTTGTGCACGTCGTAGGGGCCGGGGCCGCTGTCGTACTGCGCGCGCAGGTCGCTGTGCAGGAACTGGGCGCCGACCTCATGGCCCGGGGCCAGGGCGAGCGACAGCTGGCCGTTGGCGTTGCGGCGGCGGTAGCCGTCCTTGTCCGGGTTGTAGCCGAAAGCGCCCGGACGCGTGGCGGAGAAGCCGTCCGATTCTTCGTGGCCGGCGCTGAAGACATAGCGCACGCCGCTGCCTGCGCCATGCACGCTGGCGTCGAGCTGGCGCGTTGCGTTGCTGCCTAGGCCTGCCGAGGCGCCGAGGGCCGGGCCGCCTTCGCCCTTGCGCGTGAAGATCTGGATCACGCCGCCGATCGCATCGGCGCCGTACAGGGTACTGAGCGGGCCGTAGACGATCTCGATGCGCTCGATGGTCCCGAGCGGTACGGCGTTCCATGCGGCGGCCCCGCTGGTGGCCGAGCCGATGCGCACGCCGTCGAGCAGGACCACGACCTGGTTGCTGTTGGCGCCGCGCAGGTACACGCTGGTGGAGGCGCCGGCGCTGCCATTGCGGGCGATCTCGATGCCACGCTGGCGCTGCAGCACGTCGGCCACCGAGCCGGCGCCGGAGCGGGAGATTTCCTCGGCATGAATGACGGTGGTGTCGGCGATGACATCAAGCGCACGCTGGGGCATGCGGTTGGCGGTCACGAGCACCGTATCGGCGGATTGGGCAAAGGCGGACGAAACGAAAGACGACAGGACGGCGAGTGCGAGCGCAGGCGCGGCCGCTTGCCGTGTTACAGGAAGGTTCATGAACAGTTTTCACATCAAGGACAACCAGCCGACGTCCCCGTCAGCCAGATTGAACAGAAGCGCCTTGTTGGCACGCTTCCACCTTTTGGCCGGTATCCGGGCTGGCAAGTGTGGCCGTCGGACCTTCCCATGCGAAGCGCACAGTGGTCGTGGAAGACGGTTTGCCGCATCATCCTTCAATGCGGTACTTGCTTACCGTTGCGGGGGCAGCACACGTTGGCCTATGTAGGGCTTCGTGTTTCCCGTTTAACTGCGCCTGTGGACACAGGCGCGAGCACCAAAACGGCGCCATTATACGGTAGAGACGCGCGTTCGGTGTCGCGGCATTGTCATTCTTTCAGCTCGATGACTTCACCGTACGCGATACGGTGCGGGCTTGATGCGGCACGTAGCGCGGCCTGTTCAAGGGTTCCACCGGCATGGAGCGCCGCCATGATCCGGATGGTGCCGGCGTGGCAGACGAGGAGGGCGCCGGCATGGCCGGAGCGCAGCAGTTCATCGCGGAAGGCGGCGACGCGCCGTGCGACATCGAGCACGTTTTCGCCGCCGCCCGGACGGTAATGGAGGAGGTCGGCCGTCCAGGCGTCGACGTCGGCGCGCGGTATCTCGCTCCATGGACGCATCTCCCAGGCGCCGAAGTCCATCTCGGCCAGGCGGGCATCGCGTTCGACCGGTGGGCCGAGCTGCGCAGCCAGGCCGGTGCACCGTTCGAGCGGGCTGGCAAAGACAGGCAGCTCGCCGGGCAGGCCCGCCGCGCGCAGGCTTGCCGCAACCTGTGCGGTGGCCGTGGCGGATACGCTGAGATCGGTCCTGCCATAGCAGATGCCGGGACCAACATCGGGTTGCGGATGGCGGACGAGGCAGAGCCGCATGCTTACGCCAACGCACCGTGGCCGAGCGTTGCCAGGACCGCCACGTAGATCGCCACTTCGGACAGCTGCTGCACGGCGCCGAGGCAGTCGCCGGTATAGCCACCGAGGCGCACGCTGAACTTGTGGGCAAGCCACCACGCGGAGATGGCGCAGGCCAGCAGTGCGGCGGCGAGGCTGGACAGGCCGAGCGCCCCGCTTGCGGCCAGCACGCTTACCGTGAGCGCGACCGTGAGCGCGGCGATCCCGAATTCCATCGTGCTCATGCGCTGGGCCAGCGGTTTCGCTTTACCCTCGGCACGCACGTACTCCATGCGCCAGATGAGCGAGGTCGCCGCAAGTCGCGACATTGGATGGGCAAGCAGCAGGGCGGCGATGGCGCCAGCGGGCGGCAGCATGGCGAGCGCGGTGATCTTCGCTCCCAGCATGCATACCACGCCGATCGCGCCGTATGCGCCCACGCGCGAATCCTTCATGATCTCGAGCACGCGTTCACGCGTCATGCCACCGCCGAGGCCATCGCAGGTATCCGCGAAGCCGTCTTCGTGGAAGGCCCCGGTGGCGTAGATCGTGGCGGCGGTGGACAGTACGGCCGCGACGGGTACCGGCAGGACCGTTGCGGCAGCCGCGTAGACCGCGGCGCCGATCATGCCGACCACGAGGCCGACGAGCGGAAAGTAGCGCGAGGCGTGGTGCAGCCAGTCCGCCTCGAAGCCGACCCAGCGCGGGATCGGCAGGCGGGTGAAGAACTGGACCGCAATGAAGAACAGGCGCAGCTGGTGCATGCTTATTCGGACGCCGTGCTGACCTGGGCCGAGGCGAAGGTCGCCATCTCGCCCAGGAAGTTTGCCGCCGCATGCAGCAGCGGCAGGGCGAGCGCGCTGCCGGTGCCTTCGCCCAGGCGCAGGCCGAGGTGCAGCAGGGGTTGCGCGCCCAGCGCCTCGAGCATCAGACGGTGGCCGTTTTCGTCCGAACAATGCGCGAACACGCAGTAGTCGAGGATGGCCGGCTGCAGGCGTGCGGCGACCAGCAGGGCGCTGGTCACGATGAAGCCGTCGATCAGCAGCACCTTGCGCAGTTCGGCCGCCTTGAGCATCGCGCCCGTCATCATCGCGATTTCGAAGCCGCCGAAGGTGGCCAGCACGTCGAGCGGCTCCACGACGCCCACGTGGTGCTCGACGGCGGCCGCGACGACCTGCTCCTTGCGCAGGATACCCTCAGCCGACAGGCCGGTGCCTGCACCCACGCACCGGGACAGCGGCAGGCCTGTCAATTTGTGCATGAGGGCCGCCGCCGCGGTGGTGTTCCCGATTCCCATCTCCCCGAAGCCAACGACGTTGCCCGGCAGGTCGCGCACCAGGGCCATGCCGTGTTCCAGTGCCGTGCCCAACTCCTGCCGTGACATCGCCGGCTGATGCGCGAAATTGCGGGTGCCGGGACCGACCTTGCGGTCGAGCAGGCCGGCGCGCCGGCCGAAGTCATGGTTGACGCCGGCGTCGACGACATGCAGCGCGCACCCGTTCTGGCGGGCGAATACATTAATGGCCGCCCCGTCCGCCAGGAAGTTCTCCACCATCTGCCAGGTGACGTCCTGCGGATAGGCCGACACGCCTTCCGCGACGATACCGTGATCGCCCGCGAACACCAGGATGGCAGGCTGGTCGATTGCCACCCTGGTCGATTGTTGGATCAATCCAAGCTGTGCGGCCAGCGTCTCCAATCGCCCAAGGCTGCCGAGCGGTTTCGTTTTGTTATTGATGGCATCGGCAAGCAGCCTGGACAGTGCGGCGTCATTGGTCGGTGCAATCGAAGGAATGTGCATTGTGGAAAAGATAAGGTAGGAAAAACGCGACGATAGCATAGCCACAGGCGTTGCAAGCCGGTTCGCGGTTTGCTATAGTTTCGTTTCTCCGACGCCGGCGCAGCTGTCAAAGCAGCGAAGCGAAGGAAAAGAGGGAGTTGACGAGAAGCGCGAAACACTGCATAATATCACTTCTCTGCTGCTGACGAACACAACGCTTCGTTAGATACAGCAAGGTGCAAGAAACCGATCTTTAACAATCAACAGTCGATAAGTGTGGGCGTTTGATGAAGGTGCCGGCTGACTTAGGTCAGCTGCATACTTAAATTATCAAATGTTCACAAAAAAGAAATACGTTGCTCAGCAATGAGTGACGGTCAGTATTTTGAGTGAGCGAAATCGATCCAGTGGATCGATTTCGAAACCGGCA
>NZ_JBHLWP010000030.1:0-13529 GCF_042432755.1 Massilia consociata | reverse complement strand
CAGGCCAATGCAGTGCTCATCAGCTAACAGCTCTTCCGTACTCACGGCCGCCTCCACAATCCTGAAACCATCGCGTCAGCATACGCCGAATCGATGTTTCAGGAATGTGGATGTACGTTAGGGCCTTCGCCGGGATGACGGTTCATAAACTGGTGGCACTGACGAAACAGGGGCAGTGCCTGCGGCGCTGCCCCTGTTCTTTTTGTCCACGCAGCCCGCTCCTACCTGCTGCGCTCCCGCTCCGACTCGCTCTTGGAGTCCTGCCCCGACGTCGTCCCACGCGTCCCGCTACCGCCCATGCTTGCCGCGGCGCTGCCGCTCGACGCATTGGCCAATGCCTGCCGCAGCATATCGGCCTGCGGATTCTTCACCTTGCCGGTCAGGACATCGCGTGCGGCCACCTGGCGCTGGTAATAGGCCGAGGTCTCGTCTTCGTCGTAGTCGATATCGCTCACGTTGATGGCTGCGCCGCCGAACAGTCCTTCTGTGTCGGACCACACCGTGATGTTGCCCCAGCCGGCCGATCCTTCGCCTTTCCTCGACCAGTCGACCAGGGTCAGCCCGGCGTCGGCATTCAGGGCAAACTTGTTGTTCTGCATGAAGCTGTTGAGCGCCTTCTGGTCATTGAGCACGAAGGCGATCGCGCCGGCCTCCGCACCCGCCTGCAGCCCGACGCTGAGGCTGCCCATGTTGTAGAAGGCCGGATTGCTCCAGGTATTGCCGTTGCGTACCAGCAGCACGCCAGCGCCGCCGCGTGCGCCCACGCCGAGCGCCGCACCGCCGTAGTCCGGCACCACGAACACGCCTTTCGAACGCTGCAGCAGGGAACGCATCTCCTGCGACGCCTGCATCTGCTGCACGACCTGCACGGCCTTGTTGACGTGCTCGGTCGCATTCTTCATCTCTTCCTTGTTGCGCTGCGTGCCCGGCGTGCCGGCCTCCCTTGCCGGCCCGACCTGGGCAGTGGCAAGCCCGGTCGTTCCGGCCAACAGCGCGACAAGGGTAGTCGCGACAACTCGCTTCATGGTCGGGTTCATGGTCTGGTCCTCCTTGCATGACGTTGGAAATCAGGCTTGCCATCCTTCGGCTACCGGGTGGCTGGTGGATATGACACCCTATTGGCCGCCTTGTTCCTTGAGGCGGATGTCCATCCAGACGCATGTGGCCGTACAGGTAAAACCCGCAGAGGCGGGATCGCTGACGTTGTAGGTCCAGCGTCCCTGCGCGCCCTGGTACGTGACCTGGCACAGCCCTTGTGCAGGCAGGCGTACGGAGGAGAGGAAGCAGGCGTCCGCATTGGCCGAATCCGGAATCTGCTTCCAGGCGCCATTGGTGGATTCCTTGAACGACACATGGCGCACGTTGGTGGTCACCAGCTCGAGCTGGTCGACGATCTGCTGGAACAGTTGCTTCTTGTGGCTTTCCGTATGCTGCTTGAAGCGTTCGGCCTCGGCAGCGACGCGGCCCTCCACACAGCTCAGTGCCGACTGGACATCCCCGATTTTCTGGATCGTGCTGATTTTCTCGTAGCAATCGCCCTGTGCAACGGCACCGGATGCCGATCCTGCCAGTACACACGCCAGCACACTCGCCTTCATACGGGACTTCATTGGCAACCTCCAATCTTATTGTTTATCGAACAAACAATCCGCGCTTCTTTCGCTGACCACGCGATTACTGCAATCGCCGGTGGGGGGTGGCGGCTTGGCTTCCGTTTCGGCTGGTTCGGCAGAGGCGCCCGGCTTTGGTTTGACCGCGGACGATGTTGCCCCGGTTTTCGGGCGCTGCTTGGCCGGGTCGCCGGCCCCCGGAGCGATGTGCGCACCCTCGCCCGGCGTGCCCGGGGATCGGGTGTCCGTCGGCCCCGGCGTCGGCTCCGGCGCCGGTGGGGACTCGGTATCGGGCTTGGCGGGCGCCGGTGGGGCCGTCGATGCGGCGTCTGTGGCCGGCGCTGGCTCTGGCGTTTCCTTTGCGGCCGGCGGTGGGGTGCTGTCCCCATCAAGAGAAAACTTGTCCGGGCCGATCGTCACGCCCACGGCAGCGGCCAGCAGGAGCGCTGCCGCGCCGGTCAGCAGGAAGCGCCTGCCGTGCGGAGTCTGGACCGGGGCCACCTTTGCCGGTGGGGCGCTCGGGGGAATGTCCCGCTGCAGGGTGGGCTCCTGCCCGGATCGCGGCGTGTCCCTGTTCGTCTGGCCGTTCGGGGGTACAGGTGGCTCGTTCGGGGGAAGCCCCAATTTTTCGGATGGGATGGGTTTCGTTGCCTCGACCCGGGACGTGATGTCGTGCTCCAACGGAGGCGGTTCCGGTTCGGGCCCCGTTACGGCCTGTGCCGCTGCTCCCTCCAGCGGACTGTCGAGCCGGTCCGGCGGGGGCGGTGGCGGAGCGGGGGGCGGTGCAGGCCCCAGCGCCTGGATGGGTGGCGCGATGGGTTGCCCGGCCGGACCCGGTTCCGGCGACAAGGGTGGCGCGGGTGGTGCGGGCGCCTGCGCCGGTGCTGGCGACACGACCTTCCGTTCGTCCCGGCCCGGCCGGGGCCTGGTGGCCGACAGACGCTCCTTCTCCTTGGGACGGGTAGTCCCCGTCTTTTTCGTTCTGGACGGGCTTGCCTCTGCCGGAAGCGGCACCGCGCTCTGCTGCGTCCGGATTTCCTGCTCCTGCCGTGTCTTTCTCCCCCCTCCAGGCCCGGCTCCATGCCGGGAGGAGGCGCAGGGGGCTCCCATGGCTTGTCGGGCTCAACCGGGCTGGGAGCCGGGCTCGCAAGCCGGTTCGCCGGCGGTAGAAACAGCTGGCCGCTGAGTGCGCGCATGTACAGGACGGGCGTGCCCCATTCGATGGGGTAGCCGTTTGCCTGCATGCGCAGCCTTGCTTCGGTCAACGAGGTATCGACCGCGCCGATCTCGATCAGGTCGCGGTAAAAATAGCGGGTGAAAATAACTGCGGCCTCATCCGTGATGGAGGCCTGCATCGCCACCACGGCAGGCACGCCCTGCCTGAGGAATCCTTGCGCCAGGCCCGAGAAAGGAACGTCCTGGGCAATGGCGCCGGAGCAGGCGTTCAGCACGATGAGCCGCGGCAGCGCCCCGCCGGGAAAGACGGCACGCAAATGGGTCGCTTCCATCTCCTGGCCCTTGCCGGACTCCTGCTCGAGCACCAGCTTGCCTGGCACCCCGTGCCCCACGAAGTGGAAGATATGGGCACCGTAATGCCGAAGCGAATCCCTGAGATTGTCGAAGGTGCAGCGTCCCGGTACCTGGCGCAGTTCGAGCCGGCCGGCGGTGATCGAGGGTTCGAGTGCATCGCACAGGATATCCCACTCGCGTGTAGTGTCGAGCCGCGGGTGGTCCCGCGGCGAGGACAATGCCACGAGCACCCGCAATGGTCCTTCGACCATGATCGGCGGCGTCGGTTGCTTGACCGGCAAATAGCGGACAAGAGGCGTGTGCTCCCTGACTGCCAGGAATTCCCGGCTCTCAGTGTCGAACAGGAACTCCCATGGCCTTACATGCAGTTCGCTGTCTTCCGGCAGCCGCAGGCGTATCCGCAATCCTTTGCCGGCACGGAAGGAGGCATCCAGCGATGACCGGAACAGGTGTTCGATGTCGCCAGTAAAAACCGCTTCGAACAGCTTGCCGCCGAAGTCCTGGATCATGTTCGCCCTGCTCGAACGCGACCCGCGCTGCCTGAGCCCCCCGTAGATTTCCGTCAGCCGTTCGTTTTCCTCTTCGGCGTCGAACGGCCACTTCACGTCGGCAAAGGGGCAGTCTCCTTGCGGCGACTCCAGCACCCGCGCGCACAGGTGGTCGCCGCCGTGCGGGCGAATGATCTCCAAATCGAAGTTTTGATAAATCATCGCAACCCCAATGCGATCCACGACATGGCGCTCACACGGGTATGCGAAGAGAGCCATGTGCCTTAGACAGCATCGCGCAAAAAATATGCGCAGAAGAGAAAATAACGTCATCGGCGCCGGCAGGGGGGCGCCTCGGGGCGGCGAAGTGCTTGTGCCTGCTTCTATGCCGGCTTCCAGGCAAGCTTGATGCGCAGGTTCCCTTCCGCAATGCCTTTCGCGATCACGACATCGACCTTCGCGCCGAATTTCAGACCGAACTCGACTTCGACCAGGTCCGGCGCAACATCCAGGCCTTTGCAGGTGTTCATCGCCGCTTCGGCAACAGAATGGATAACCGACAGCGCATCCTCGAACGACTTGCCGACTTTTTCCGTGACCTCGGCAACACCCACACCACGCACGACGCTCCCTGTGGCGGCTTCCTGGGTTTCGACGAGCACCCTGCCACCCGGTACATTGAACTCAATAAGCTTGTTCATGGAAATTCCTCTGTCCAAATGAAAAAAGGGACAGGCGGCTGCCTATCCCTTGCTTGCTTATGTGCTGCTGATGCGCCGCCTGGGCGCTTGCCTGCGGCAGCGCCCTTGGCCGGACGTGATTACGCCGCCAGGCGACGCTCCAGTTGCTCCTTGGTCGCCACCAGCTCTTGCGGCAGGTGGTATGCCAGCTTCTCGAACAGCTCGCTGTGCAGTTTCAGCTCTTCACGCCATGCGTCCTTGTCGATCGAGGTGATCTGGGTGAACTGCTGCTCGGTGAAGTCCACGCCGTCCCAGTTCAGGTCGCCGTAGTTGGGCGAGGTGCCGAACAGGTGTTCCTGGCCCTTGGCGGCCGTGCCTTCGGCGCGGTCGAGGATCCACTTCAGCACGCGCATGTTGTCGCCGTAGCCCGGCCACACGAAGCTGCCGTCTTCGCCGGTGCGGAACCAGTTGACGCAGAAGATCTTCGGGGCGGTACCTTGCGCTTCGATTTTCTTGCCCAGGTTCAGCCAGTGCTGGAAGTAGTCGCTCATGTTGTAACCGATGAACGGCAGCATGGCGAACGGGTCGCGGCGTACGATGCCCATCTGGCCGGCAGCGGCAGCGGTGGTTTCCGAGCCCATGGTCGCGGCCATGTACACGCCTTCGACCCAATTGTTGGCCTCGGTAACCAGCGGCACCGTGGTGGAGCGGCGGCCGCCGAAGATGAAGGCCGAGATCGGCACGCCGGCCGGGTCGTCCCAAGCGGCATCGATGACCGGATTCTGGGTCGCGCCCACGGTGAAGCGCGCGTTCGGATGGGCGGCCTTGGTGCCGGAGGCCGGCGTCCAGTCCTTGCCCTGCCAGTCGATCAGGTGGCTTGGTGCTTCCTTGGTCATGCCTTCCCACCACACGTCGCCGTCGTCGGTCAGCGCCACGTTGGTGAAGATGACGTTCTCGCGCAGCGAGGCCATGCAGTTCGGGTTGGTCTTGTCGTTGGTGCCCGGGGCCACGCCGAAGTAGCCGGCTTCCGGATTGATGGCGTACAGCTTGCCGTCCGCACCCGGCTTGATCCAGGCGATGTCGTCGCCGATGGTGGTGACCTTCCAGCCGTCGAAGGCCTTTGGCGGGATCAGCATGGCGAAGTTGGTCTTGCCGCAGGCCGAGGGGAAGGCGGCTGCCACGTATTTCTTTTCACCCTTGGGCGATTCGACGCCCAGGATCAGCATGTGCTCTGCCAGCCAGCCGGTGCCCCCAAGCTGCGCTTCCTGGTAGCCCATGTTCGAGGCGATGCGCAGGGCGAAGCACTTCTTGCCCAGCAGCGCGTTGCCGCCGTAGCCCGAACCGTAGGACCAGATTTCGCGGGTTTCCGGATAGTGGACGATGTACTTGGTCGGGTTGCACGGCCACGGCACATCTTTCTGGCCGGCGGCCAGCGGCATGCCGACGGTGTGCACGCAGGGCACGAATTCGCCGTCGGTTCCCAGCACGTCATACACGGCCTTGCCCATGCGCGTCATGATGCGCATGTTGACGGCAACGTAGGGCGAATCGGACAGTTCGACGCCGATGTGGGCGATCGGCGAGCCCAGCGGGCCCATCGAGAACGGTACCACGTACAGCGTGCGGCCGGCCATGCAGCCGTCGAACAGGCCGTTCAGGGTGCGGCGCATCTCGGCCGGGTCCATCCAGTTGTTGGTCGGGCCAGCCTGCTCCTTCGTTGCCGAGCAGATGTAGGTGCGGTCTTCGACGCGGGCCACGTCCGACGGGTCCGACCATGCCAGGTAGGAGTTCGGACGCTTGGCCGGGTTCAGCTTCTTCATCGTGCCGGCTTCGACCATCTGCGCGCACAGGCGGTCGTACTCTTCTTCCGAACCGTCGCACCAATAGATGCTGTCAGGCTTGGTCAGGGCGGCGATGTCGGCCACCCAATTGATGAGCTGTTGGTGCTTGACGTGAGCTGGAACGTTGAGTGCGGCGACGCCACCCATCACGGGCTGGTTCATAGATACCTCCAATGCCAATTAAGAATGCTGTCTGTCCCGGGCACGGCAGGATCGTCCGTCTGGCCTTGCCTTTACAATGGCATTCGCTCCAGCGGAGCGCGGCGCGGTGTTACGGCGGGCGGTCGTGTCGACGGCCTCACGGCTGAGGCCGGGAACGGTGCTGCTGGGGTCGGCGATACATGCCAGACCCTTAATTAATTGGCCGATTGTACACCTTGAAAACCCGGATTCAGCTCAGCTACTACAAAAAAGTAGCAAAATATTCCCGATTAATGTAGTAGGCTATTCGCCATGTTTTTGGAACCTGTTATTTAGCTACGCGACAAACATTAAATGGAAGAAACTCCCATGCGAATAGCTGTACTTGACGATTACCAGGACGCGGTGCGCGGTCTTGCCTGCTTCCGATTGCTCGACGGTCATGAGGTCAAGGTCTTCAACCATTCCGCACGCGGCCTGGGCCAATTGGCCGCGCGGCTGGCGCCGTTCGATGCCTTGGTCCTGATCCGCGAACGTACCGCCTTTCCGCGTACGCTGCTGTCCAAACTGCCGAACCTGAAACTGATCTCACAAACCGGCAAGGTCAGCGGGCACGTCGACGTGGAGGCGGCGACCGAACACGGCATCGCCATCACCGAAGGCATCGGCTCACCGGTGGCGCCGTCCGAACTGACCTGGGCGCTGATCATGGCGGCCAGCCGCAAGATCGTTCCCTACGCGAACAACTTGAAGGACGGCCTGTGGCAGACGGCCTCGACCAATCCGGTCCTCAACGGCCTGGGCCGCTCGTTGCGTGGGCGGACGCTGGCGATCTGGGGATACGGCAAGATCGGGCAGCTGGTGGCGGGCTATGCGCGGGCCTTCGGGATGCGCGTGCTGGTATGGGGCAGCGAAGGCAGCCGGCAGGCGGCGGTGAACGATGGCTTCGAGGCGGCGGTGTCGCGCGAGGCCTTGTTCGCGCAGGCGGACGTGCTGAGCCTGCACCTGCGCCTGGGCGAGGCGACGCGCGGCATCGTGAAGGCGGCGGACTTCGCGCGCATGAAACCGGACGCGCTGTTCGTCAACACGAGCCGGGCCGAACTGGTGGAGGAAGGGGCGCTGGAACAGGCGCTGCGTGCGGGCCGGCCGGGCCATGCGGCGCTCGACGTGTTCAGCAATGAACCGCTGCGGCCCGATTCGCCGCTGCTGCGCATCCCGACCGTGCTGGCGACGCCACACCTGGGCTACGTGGAGCAGGACAGCTACGAGATTTATTTTCAGACGGCGTTCGAGAACGTGCTGCGGTTTGCTGAAGGGAATCCGGACAATATCCTGAATCCGGAAGCGTTGGGGAAGCGCTAAACGTGCGACTTGAATGCAGAAATTGGGCTCCGGCCTTCGCCGGAGCGACGGTCTTCAGGTTGACGTGCAAGGCAGCCACATCACTATTGAGCCTCAACGTCGAAACGTCATCCCGGCGAAGGCCGGGATCCAATTTCGTAACGCAGTGACAACAGAACCGAGCAATAGCGAGCAGCGCAATCAGCGCAGCTCTGGCTCACCCGTAATGAGATTGACCTTCCGCGCCGGCATCACATGCGTGCCGGTCCACAAGCCCGCCCAGCCCGGCGGCCAGCCGATCACCGGCCCCGAATACGGCTGCAGGCCCGCGCGCACCGGTACCACCGGCACCGGCGGCGCCTCGACCAGCTTGCCGCCTGCGGGGCGTTCCATGTTCAGGCTGTACATGTAGCCTGGCAGCAGCAGCTCGCACACCTGCGCGAACCAGGCCGTGTGGTCTTCGTCGCGCCCCAGCGCCTGCGCGAGTCCCTGCGGATCGAACCTGGCCAGCGCGTGGATCAGCTCTTCCGTCGTCGCGCCCGGCGAATCGCCCCAGCCCATGACCGGATTGTTGTTGTAGTCGGCGCCCGAGCCATACCAGCCTTCGCGCCAGGTGCGCTGCATCCAGTTGCGCGGGCCGGTGAACAGGTGCCAGCGCCAGTGCAGCCCCGACGGCTTCGGCCACGAATACAGGTACAGCTTCTGGTAGCCCGCCTTGTGCAGCTCGCGCACCACGTCCATCAGGCGCGCATGCGGCATGCGGTCCGGCGGCGCGCGCCGGAACAGGATGGGCTCGCCGTCCGCGTGCTGCACTTCGTCGCTCGAGAGGTTGAGGTCGAGCGTGCGCTGCTCGCTGCCGAAGCGTGCCGAGATCCAGCCGGTCAGCAGGTTGACGTGGGTGATCACGCCATAGCCTCGATGGCGGTGGAAAATGACGGTGCCCGGTGCGACGGCTTTCATGGACTCTGGTGGATAGTGTGAAGAGGAAAGGAAGGGAACGGCGGACGCACATGTTACTCATCCGATCCAACCGATTCTAGCGCTTCGCAGTCGGATACACTACCGTTTGCGGCTATCATTACCCACCTTTTTTTCTGCACGTGGACAAACCAACATGACTTTGCGAATCATCGCCACCGGCGGCACCTTCGACAAACACTACAACGAACTGAACGGCGTGCTCGGCTTTGCCGAGAGCCATTTGCCGGCCGTGATCGCGCGTTCGCGCATGACTATTCCGGTCGAGCTCGAAGTGCTGCCACTGCTCGATTCGCTCGACATGCAGGACCCCGACCGCCAGCGCGTGCTGGCCTCCTGCCAGGCGGCGGCGGAAAAAGCCATCGTCATCATCCACGGCACCGACACCATGCGCGAAACGGCAGCCGTGCTGGGTGCGGCCGGGCTGGACCAGACGATCATCCTGACCGGCGCCATGATTCCGTACGAGATCGCCAACTCGGACGCCCTGTTCAACCTGGGCTTTGCCTGCGGCGTCGCGCAGACCCTGCCGGCCGGGGTCTATGTGGCGATGAACGGACAGGTGTTCCCGTGGGATAACGTCACCAAGAACCGCGCCGCCGGCGTGTTCCAGCAACTGTGATGCAGCGGTAACCACCCGCTTTTTTCCGGAGGGCAGCCGCGCGCTGCCCTTCCCCACCGCTTCCTATACTGCTTTCTTCGACTGTCCCAAAACGAAGGAGAGAGCAATGAGCGAGCAGCGTCCCATCCTGACCACCCGCCAGGGTCACCCCGTCAGCGACAACCAGTCCCTGCGTTCGGTAGGCGAGCGCGGTCCGGCCACGCTCGAGAATTACCAGTTCATCGAAAAGATCACGCACTTCGACCGCGAGCGCATTCCCGAACGCGTGGTGCATGCGCGCGGCACCGGTGCGCACGGTTACTTCGAGCCCTACGGCACCATCGGCGGCGAGCCCGCCAGCAAGTACACGCGGGCGCGCGTCCTCAACGAGCTCGGCGTGCAAACGCCCATCTTCGTACGCTTCTCGACCGTGATCGGGGCCAAGGAATCGCCCGAGACGGCGCGCGACCCGCGCGGCTTCGCCATCAAGTTCAAGACGGTCGACGGCAACTGGGACCTGGTCGGCAACAACCTGAAGGTCTTCTTCATCCGCGACGCGATCAAATTCCCGGACATGATCCACGCGTTCAAACCGGATCCGGTCACCAACCAGCAGGAACCGTGGCGCTTCTACGATTTCATCTGCAGCCATCCGGAAGCGCTGCACATGGTCACCTGGGTCAAGAGCCCGTGGGGCACCCCGGCGACCTACCGCGAGATGGAAGGCTCGGGCGTGAACACCTATAAACTGGTCAACGACCAGGGCGTGGCCCACCTCGTGAAATTCCACTTCCAGCCCAAGCAGGGCGTGCGCAACCTCACCGCCAGCCAAGCGGCCGAGATCCAGGCTCACGACACCAGCCACGCCACGCGCGACCTGTACGAGGCCATCGAACGCGGCGACTTTCCGGAATGGGAATTCTGCGTGCAGGTCATGAGCGACGACGAGCACCCCGAGCTCGACTTCGATCCGCTCGACGACACCAAGCGCTGGCCGGAAGACCAGTTCCCGCTGCTGCCGGTGGGCCGCATCGTGCTGAACAAGAATCCCGACAACGTGTTCGCCGAAACCGAGCAGTCGGCCTTCGGCACCGGCGTGCTGGTGGACGGCATCGACTTTTCGGACGACAAGATGCTGCAGGGCCGCACGCTGTCGTATTCGGACACCCAGCGCTACCGCGTGGGGCCGAACTACCTGCAGCTGCCGATCAACCAGCCGCAGGAAGGCGCGACGGCGCGCACCAACCAGCGCGACGGCCAGATGACCTTTTACGTGGACGGCCGCGGCGAGGACAAGCACATCAACTACGAACCGAGCCTGATGGGCGGGTTCCAGGAAGCGCCGAAACCGGCGAAGGAGTACCACCAGTGGGTGCAGGGCCACCTGGGCCGCTACCAGACCACCCGCACGATGGACGACTATGCCCAGGCGGGCGTGCGCTACCGGACCTTCGAGGACTGGGAGCGCGACGACCTGGTCAACAATGTCGGCGGCGACCTGAAGAAGTGCCCGGAGCCGATCCAGCTGCGCATGGTATGGCACCTGTGGCATTGCGACGAAGACTACGGCCGCCGCGTGGCCGAAGTGGCCGGCATCGACCTGGAGCGCGCGAAGGCCTTGCCGCCGCTGCCGGGCAAGCCGGCGCCGCACCAGAACCGGCAGGGGGCGACCTATTCGAGCGGCAAGCTCGAGGGGGGAGATGCGACGGGCAAGGAGCCGTCGACCAGCGAGGAGGCTGCGGCCAAGTAGGCGGTGCATTGCGCTGTCGTTGAACAGCTGCAAACTACTGGAAACGTCGTCGGTCTATAAACGTCGCTCCCGCGAAGGCGGGAGCCCCAATTTTGCAAGCGTATCGGTAACACAAACAGAACCTGGGTTCCCGCCTGCGCGGGAACGACGTTCAAACTGCGACGGTCGCCGGCATGTGTATCACTGTGCCCGCGCCGGTGGCGACGATTACGCCTTGGCTTCCCCGCCCAGCGCTTCGACCACATCGGCCAGCAGCTTGGCCAGCTCGCCCGTCATCAAGGTGATGTCGTTGTCAAAACGCTCGTCGTCGCTGTAGGTGACGGCTTCGCCTTCCTTGATCACGTCGAGCGGCTTGACGCCCTTGATGGCGAGCGATTCGGTCAGCACGAAGCTGATGCGGTCGTTCCAGGTCATGGCCAGGCGGGTGCACTGCTTGCCCGCGGCGATGTGGCGGCGGATGTCGTCCGGTTCCAGGGTGTGCTTCACGTAGCGCACGGCCGCGCGGCTTTCGCCGGTGGCGCGCAGTTCGGTATCCTGGTCGATGGTGAAGCCGTACGGCGCTTCGTCCGCTTCCAGCCAGCCGGTCATCACGGCGACGGGGGAACGCTGCACGCGCAGCGACTCCAGCGGCATGCGGTCCACTGCCTTGAGCAGCAGCTTGATGACGTCGTCCGCCTTCGATGGGCTGGCGGCATCGACCACCAGCCAGCCGTTGACCGGGTCGATCCAGACCCAGACGTTGCTGCGGATCGAGAAGGCGCGCGGCAGCAGTTCGTCGGCCACACGTTCCTTCAGTTCCTTCATTGCCTTCTTGCCCGGCGGGAAGCCCTGCTGCTCTTCCAGCTCGGCGGCCTTGGCCTTGGCGACCTGGTTGATGACCGAGCTCGGCAGCAGCTTCTTTTCGGTGCCCAGCATCATCAGCATCTGCTTGTTGACGACGTGGACGAGCTTGCCGTTGCCGCGTGGCGAATCCCAGCCCTGGCGCAGCAGCTCGTTGCTGCTGGCAGGCGTGAAAGCCTGCGATTGCAGCGCTTCTTCCATTTGTTCCGGGTTGAACGCCCAGGGAGCGGGCAGGCGATAGATCTGGAGATTCTTGAACCACATACGCTGTTATCCGATTGTTTCAGTATTTCAAGGGAACGACATTCTACGCTGCTAGATGGAAATTTCACCCGGCAGCCGTCGCAAAAATTTATTCTGTTGCCGAGTCGCCAACGGCTTCGACGATCGCTGCCGGCAGCCCATCGTCGAACAGGCGCAACTGCTCGACCGTCTCGGTATCGCCCAGCCGCACCCCCACACCCAGCAGCCGCACCGGGCGGCTATGCCGGGCCCAGCCGGTTTCCATCAGGCGTGCATAGGTCGGGATATGTGGCGCATGGCCAACACACTCGACCGTCGTCTGCTGGAAGTCCGAGAACTTGATTTTCACAAAGAGCTTGTGGATGAATTTCTCGGCGCCGTTGCGCTTGATGCGGCCGAGCAGGTGCTCGACCAGCTCGGGCAGCAGGCGCAGGCAGGCGGCCAGGTCCGGCACGTCCGGCGTGTAGGTTTCTTCTGTGCTGATCGACTTGCGCTCGCGCGAGGTATTGACTTCACGCTCGTCGATGCCGCGGCACAGCTTGTGCAGGCGGTAGCCGAAGCTGCCGAAGTGTTCGGTCAGCCGCTCGATGCTCCAGTGGCGCATGTCGGCACAGGTCTGCAGGCCGAGCCGGTTCATTTTTTCGGCCGTCACCTTGCCCACGCCATACAGCTTCTTGACCGGTAGTGCCGCCACGAACGCGTCCACCTCTTCCGGCCGCACCAGGAACAGCCCGTCCGGCTTGTTCCAGTCGCTGGCGATCTTGGCCACGAACTTGTTCGGCGCCACGCCGGCCGAGGCGGTGATGCCGACGGTCTCGACAATGCGGCGCCGGATCTCCTGCGCGATCAGGGTGGCGCTGCCCTTGCAGTGCGGGGAGTCCGTGACATCCAGGTAGGCTTCGTCGAGCGAGAGCGGCTCCACCAGCTCGGTGTAGTCGCGGTAGATGTCCATGATCTGGCGCGAGGCGATGCGGTACTTTTCCATCGCCGGCGGGATCACCAGCAACTGCGGGCACAGTTTCATCGCCTGGGCGGTCGCCATGGCCGAATGGATGCCGTAGCGGCGCGCTTCATAGTTGCAGGTGGCGATCACGCCGCGCTGGTCCGGACGGCCGCCGACGGCGAGCGGACGCCCGCGCAGCGACGGATCGTCGCGCATCTCGACCGATGCATAAAAACAGTCGCAGTCGCAGTGGATGATTTTACGGAGCGGAGCGTTCACGAGACGGGGCCGCCCCGAGGTGGGGCCAACTCAGGCCGACTACTGTAATTGCATACAGTATCAACTGAAAGTGGAAATCTTGCAACTGTAGGGTGGTCGGCAGAGCCGACCACCCTAAAAAACCTGTATGCAATGTCGATCGGCATAGGGGGCGGCCCTGAGGGCCGCTCCCCTGCCACACCACCCGGCATGCGGGTCCGCACCGGGCGGTTCGAGTAGTTGAGGTCAAGACAGGCGGGGTACGCCCAGTCGGTCGAAGTAGCC
>NZ_JBHLWP010000003.1:0-356308 GCF_042432755.1 Massilia consociata | reverse complement strand
ACAGGCCAATGCAGTGCTCATCAGCTAACAGCTCTTCCGTACTCACGGCCGCCTCCACAATCCTGAAACCATCGCGTCAGCATACGCCGAATCGATGTTTCAGGAATGTGGATGTACGTTAGGGCGCAGGCCGGGATCCAGTTTCGGTGCGTTTCGCAAGCGCTTGCGCGCACCCGCCAACGTGACGCGACGAACTTAGGTTCCCGCCTGCGCGGGAACGACGGTCTTGGGGCTAGGGGAATAAAAAAACGCCGGCGCGAAGCCGGCGTTCTCGTTTGATGCAGTCTATCGTTTAGGCAGCGAACGACTCCAGCGCAGCGTTGAAGGTCGCGCTCGGACGCATCACCGCCTTGACCTTGGCGTCGTCGGCCTTGTAGTAGCCGCCGATGTCGACCGGCTTGCCCTGCACTTCCAGCAGTTCCTGGACGATCTTGGCTTCGTTGTCTGCCAGCTGTTTGGCCAGCGGTGCGAACTTGGCTGCCAGCTCGGCATCCTCGCCCTGCGCGGCCAGTTCCTGGGCCCAGTACATCGACAGGTAGAACTGGCTGCCGCGGTTGTCGAGTTCACCGGTCTTCGGCGACGGCGACTTGCGGTTGTCCAGCAGCTTGCCGGTGGCGGCGTCGAGGGTCCTGGCCAGGATCTTGGCCTTCTCGTTGCCGGTCTTGATGCCGAGGTCTTCCAGCGACACGGCCAGCGCCAGGAACTCGCCCAGCGAATCCCAGCGCAGGTGGTTTTCTTCGGTCAGCTGCTGCACGTGCTTCGGCGCCGAGCCGCCCGCGCCGGTTTCGTACATGCCGCCGCCGGCCATCAACGGGACGATCGACAGCATCTTGGCCGAGGTGCCCAGTTCCAGGATCGGGAACAGGTCGGTCAGGTAGTCGCGCAGGATGTTGCCGGTCACCGAGATGGTGTCCAGGCCGCGCTTGACGCGCTCCAGGGTGTAGCGCATCGCACGAACCTGCGACATGATCTGGATGTCCAGGCCGGTGGTGTCGTGGTCCTGCAGGTAGGTCTTGACCTTCTTGATCAGCTCATTCTCGTGCGGACGGTACGGGTCGAGCCAGAACACGGCCGGCATGCCCGAGTTGCGCGCGCGGGTGACTGCCAGCTTGACCCAGTCGCGGATCGGGGCGTCCTTGGTCTGGCACATGCGCCAGATGTCGCCGGTTTCCACGTTCTGGCTCATCAGCACTTCGCCGGTGGCGAGGTCGGTGATGTTGGCCACGCCGTCTTCCGGGATCTCGAAGGTCTTGTCGTGCGAGCCGTATTCCTCGGCCTGCTGCGCCATCAGGCCCACGTTCGGGACGGTGCCCATGGTGCGCGGGTCGAATGCGCCGTGCCATTTGCAGAAGTTGATGATCTCCTGGTAGATACGGGCGAAAGTCGATTCCGGGATCACCGCCTTGACTTCCTTCAGCGAGCCGGTGGCGTCGTACATCTTGCCGCCGGCGCGGATCATGGCCGGCATCGACGCGTCGACGATCACGTCGTTCGGCGAATGGAAGTTGGTGATGCCCTTGGTCGAGTCGACCATGGCCAGCGCCGGACGGTTTTCCTGGCAGGCGTGCAGGTCGCGCTCGATTTCTTCGCGCTGCGAGGCCGGCAGCGCGGCGATCTTGTTGTACAGGTCGGCCATGCCGTTGTTGACGTTGATGCCGAGGCTGTCGAACAGGGCGCCGTGCTTTTCAAACGCCTCCTTGTAGAACATGCGCACGCAGTGGCCGAACACGATCGGGTGCGAGACCTTCATCATGGTCGCCTTGACGTGCAGCGAGAACAGCACGCCGGTGTCCTTGGCGTCGGCGATCTGCTTCTCGTAGAAGGCCAGCAGGGCCTTGCGGCTCATGAACATCGAGTCGATGATCTCGCCGGCCTGCAGCGCGACCTTCGGCTTCAGGACGATGGTCTGGCCGCTCTTGGTGACCAGTTCCATCTTGACGTCGCGGGCGGCGTCCAGGGTCATCGACTTTTCGCCGTGGTAGAAGTCGCCATGGGTCATGTGCGACACGTGGGTGCGCGATGCCTGCGACCAGGCGGCCATCGAGTGCGGATTCTTGCGGGCATATTCCTTGACCGCTTTCGGCGCGCGGCGGTCCGAGTTGCCTTCGCGCAGCACCGGGTTCACGGACGAGCCGATGCACTTGCCGTACTTGGCCTTGATGGCCTTTTCTTCGTCGGTCTTCGGGTCGGCCGGGTAGTCCGGCAGGTTGTAGCCCTTGGCCTGCAGTTCCTTGATGGCGGCGGTCAGCTGGCCCACCGAGGCCGAGATGTTCGGCAGCTTGATGATGTTCGCGTCCGGCTCCAGGGTCTTCTTGCCCAGTTCGGTCAGCACATCCGGGACGCGCTGTTCCGGAGTCAGGTTTTCCGGGAACTGCGCCAGGATACGGGCGGCGACCGAGATGTCGGCCTGCTCGACCTTGATGCCGGCCGGCTTGGTGAAGGTGCTGACAACGGGCAGGAATGCGTGCGTCGCCAGCAGCGGCGCCTCGTCGGTCAGGGTGTAGATGATGGTCGGATCACTGCTCATACGCTTTTTCCTCGATGATCGCGCGGGTCGCACGATGTCAAAAAACAGGTGGTAACGCTCGGGTCTTGAAGTGCGAGACTTCGGTAAGTCTTCTATAAGACATAAGACGGCGTTTCACATTATGCACCAGTATTTTACTGTGCGCCACGGTTTTAGAATATTCGCCGTCCACCGCGGGCGCCGGCGCGCCAGGCACCGCCAGGCGCAAACTTCAGGCGAGCCCGAGCGCATACGACAAGCGAAAAAACCCGCCGGACCAAGGGTCGGGCGGGTCTTTCTCTGCACAGAACTGCCTGCGCGGCCCGGGGCCGCACGCACCTCGCTAATTAAGCGGACAGTGCCTTCAGGGCAGCGGCCAGGCGGCTCTTGTGGCGGGCTGCTTTGTTCTTGTGGATGATCTTCTTGTCAGCGATGCTGTCGATGGTCGACACGGACTGCTGGAAGATGGTGGTCGCAGCGGCCTTGTCGCCGGCCTGGATGGCCTTGCGGACTGCCTTGATTGCGGTGCGCAGGGTCGAACGCTGCGACGAGTTGTGCGCGTTTTGCTTAACTGCTTGACGAGCGCGCTTACGCGCTTGTGCGGTATTTGCCATGAAATTTCCTAAATCGGGGTCAAGTTGCGTTTGCAAACATTAGCGAGTGAAACCGGCGCTTTTTCCGTGCCTGCCCAACGATTAGTGTCTGCTAACAGAATTCAGTACAGCCCACGATTATAGCGAAGGAAACGGGTCAGGGCAATTCATAAATGCATAATTGTCGCCCCGGCCCCATAGCTTGGGCGAATAATTCTCGCGTTGTGCCGGTGTGCGCTGGTCTCGGACAGGTGTTGCCCAAGTATAATCGCCCGCCATGAACCTGCTCCGTACCCTTGCCGCCATTTCCAGCATGACCATGGTGTCCCGCGTCACCGGCCTGCTGCGCGACAGCCTGTTTGCCGCCACCTTCGGCGCCTCGAATTTCACCGATGCCTTCAACATCGCCTTCCGCCTGCCCAACCTGCTGCGGCGCCTGTTCGCCGAAGGCGCGTTCTCCCAGGCCTTCGTGCCGATCATCACCGAGTACAAGACCAAGCACGGCCAGGAGGCGACCAAGACCCTGGTCGACCATGTGGCGACCGTGCTGATCTGGGCCACCGTGCTGACCAGCCTTGCCGGCATCCTGGCGGCGCCGGTGCTGATCTACCTGATCGGCGGCGGCCTGCAGCGCGAACCGGAAGCCTTCGACGCGGCGGTGCTCATGACGCGCATGATGTTCCCTTACATCGTGTGCATGGCCTTCGTGGCCCTCGCCAGCGGCGTGCTGAACACCTGGCGCCAGTTCAAGATCCCGGCCTTCACCCCGGTCCTGCTGAACATCTCCTTCATCCTGTCGGCCCTGGTGCTGGCCGATTATTTCGAGCAGCCGATCTACGCCATGGCGGTGGGTGTCTGCGTCGGCGGCCTGGCGCAGGTGGCGGTGCAGATCCCCTCCCTGGTCAAGCTCGGCATGCTGCCGCGCATCTCGCTCAATCCCCTCACCGGCCTGCGCGATTCGGGCGTGCGGCGCATGCTCGGCAAGATGGGGCCGGCAGTGTTCGCCGTCTCGGCGGCCCAGATCAGCCTCTTGATCAACACCACCATCGCGGCCGGACTGGCTGCGGGCGCGGTGACCGCGCTGCAGTACGCGGACCGGCTGATGGAATTCCCGACTGCCCTGCTGGGCGTGGCGCTGGGCACCATCCTGCTGCCCAGCCTGGCGAAGGCCAACACCGAGGGCGACACCCAGGAATACTCGTCGCTGCTGGACTGGGGCCTGCGCCTGACCTTCCTGCTCGCGGTCCCCTCGTCGGTCGGCATGGCGACCCTGGCGGTGCCGATGATCGCGACCCTGTTCCACTATGGCGTGTTCGATGCCGGCGACGTGCGCGCCTCGGCGCTGCCGCTGATGGCGTACAGCGCAGGCCTGCTGGGCTTCATCCTGGTCAAGACGCTGGCGCCGGCCTTCTATGCGCGCCAGGAAGTGCGCACGCCGGTCAAGATCGCGCTCGGGGTGCTGGTCGTCACCCAACTGTTGAACCTGGTGTTCGTCTGGGGGATGGGCCTGGGCGTCGAAGGCCTGGCGCTGTCGATCGGCCTGGGCGCCTGCATCAACGCGGGCTTCCTCTACGCCGGCCTGCGCCGCCGCCAGATCTACGTGCCGCAGCCGGGCTGGGGCATGTTCTACCTCAAGCTGCTGGTGGCGGTGTCCGTGATGGGCGCGGTGTGCTGGTTCGGCCAGGCCCAGTTCGACTGGATTGCCCTGCGCGCCACCCCGCTGCTGCGCGCCGGCGCACTGGCGGCGATCATCGGCGTCGCGGCGGTCGCCTATTTTGCCGTGCTGCTGGCGCTGGGCTTCCGCCCGCGCGACTTCAAGCGCCGCGCCAAGTAAGCGGCCGGCCCGGCCGACCGCGCGTCCAGCGAGCAGATGCGCGTTCGAACGGGCTGCATGACCGTGATGTGAACGAGCCCTAGCGCCCGGAATCCTGCGACTGGCCGGGCGGCGGCTTCGGTTCCGTTTCTTCCGGCGCCGCCTCCCTTTCCGGCTCGGCCGCCGGCGGTTCTTCCTTCGGCGGTTCCGGCTCTGGTTCCGGTTGTGGTTCGGGTTCGGGTTCGGGCTGCCGGGCCGGCGGCGGCGCGGGCGGCGGCGGCGCGGGCGGCGCCGTGCCGGGCTGGGGCTGCGGCGCCGTGCCGGGCAGCGGGGACATGCCGGCCGGTGCGCCGCCGGGCGCGAGCGGCGCGCCGGCGCCCTGCTCGGCCGCCATGAATTTCCATTCCGACAGGCGCTCACGATTCTCGAAACCGGGAAAGCGCGCATCGAAGCCGCCCACTTTCAAGGGCCTGGCCTGCGACAGGCTGTGCACGCCCAGGATGCGGCCGCCGTCGCCGGCCGTCACCAGTCCCCACTCGGCCTTGCCGCTGACCGGGTCGACGAAGATCTTGCGCAGGTGCCGGCGCGGGTTCGGGAAGCGGCGGTCGCGCAGCAGGTCCTGCAGCGTCTGCGGCTGGGTTGGCTGGCCGCGCGGAGTGGCCTCGGCATAGCTCCTGAGCGCGGCGCTGAACTGGTAGCCGATTTCCAGCAGTTCGTGCTCGGCCTGGGCGCGCTGCAGCAACGCGCCGACCTTCAGGGTGGCCGCGCCGACCAGGCCGATGATGAAGACGAAAATGATCAGGCCAAGGTAGGTGAACCCTGCCTGGCGCCGCTGCACGTGAACGAGCGCACGGGCGCGCATGCTACCACTCCGCGTAGGGCGTGCCCTTGCGGTCGTTGCCCGGCGCGCCGCTGCGCACGTTGCCCACCGCGCCCTGCTCGCCTTCCGGCGGGGGCTCGACGATCCAGCCTTCGCGCGACTCGAGGATCGGGTCCATCGGCAGCTCGCGCAGGTACTTCTTTTCCACCAGCTGCTCGAGCGACTCCGGATAGCGGCCGGTATCGGCATGGAACTGGTCGATGATGGCGCGCGTGTTGCGCAGGTTATCCGCGAGGATGGTTTCCTTGGTGCTGTCGATGCTCGGGAAAAAGCGCGGCACGGCCAGCGTCAGGAGCAGGGCCACGATGCCGAGCACCACCAGCAGTTCGATCAGCGTGAAGGCGCGAAGGCGCCGGGGGAAGCCTGCCATGGTGTTCACCATTTGTTATAGGGGATGCCGTTCAGCCCCGGCTTTTCCGACAGCGAGTACACGTCGTAGACGTCCTCGCCCTCCTTCGGTTCGTCCGGTTCGCTGGCGTAGCTGCGCTTGCCCCATGTCTCGGCGTCGCTCGCGTCGGGGTCGGGATGGAAGGGGTCGCGCGGCAGCCGGCGCATGAAGTAGATCTGGGCCTGCTTCGGGCTGCGCAGGTCGCGCACGCCCTCGACCAGCATCTCGAGCCGCGGCGGATAGCCGGTGCTGCCTGCGGCCTTGGCGATGCGGTTTTCGTCGCTCGCTTTCTTGTAGGCGTCAATCCCGGCGCGGATCTCGCGCAGCGCGCGGCGCAGCTCCACTTCGTCGCGGCGCTGGGCCGTGACCTGGGCCACCGGGACCACCAGCGTTCCCAGCAGGGCCAGGATCGCCAGCGTCACCAGCAGCTCGATGAGTGTGAAGCCGCGCCGGAACATCATTGCTGCGCGGGCGGCGGCGCCGGAATCGGCGTGATCTGGACATTGACGGCCGGCGCCGCTGCGGGCGGCGCAGGCACGGCGCCGGGCGGAGCCGATTGCGGCGAACCGATCTGCGGCGTCACCGGCAACTGCGACGGCGGCACCGATGTCGGGCGCTCCGGCGCCCCGGCGGCCGGGCCAGTTGTCGAACCGTCGGGCGCAGCGGCCGTGCCCTGGACGGTTCCTGCGGCGCGCGCTGCGGCAGCGGCCGCGGCCGCGCCGGCGCTGACCGGCAGTTGCACCGGCGCGCGCGCGGTATTGTCCGGACGGCGGCGGAAGCTGGCCTCGGTGCCGGCGCCGAATTCGCTTGCGGTGGCGGGCGGGCGCTGCACGGTGCGCAGCAGGCGCGGCGTGATCGACAGCACGATCTCGGTGCGGTCCTTGGTGTCGCGCGTGCTGCCGAACAGGCGGCCGACGATCGGCAGGTCGCCGACGCCCGGCACCTTGCTGCCGCTGGAGCGGTCTTCGTTGCTGATCAGGCCCGCCAGCACCTGGTTCTCGCCATCCTTCAGCTGCAGGAAGGTGGTCGCCGAACGGGTGCCGATGCGGTAGGCCACCGTGCCGGAACGGGTCGTCACCGACTCGCCCAGCGTGCTCACCTCGAGCGAGATGCGGATGCCCACTTCGTTGTTCAGGTAGATGGTCGGCTCGACGTTGAGGGTCAGGCCGACGTCCACGTAGTTCACGGATTCGGACGCGAAGCCGCCCACGCCCGAGGAGATCGTGGTCGAGATGTTCGGGATCTTGTCGCCGATGACGACCTTGGCCTTTTCCTTGTTGCGCACGCGGATGCGCGGATTGGCCAGGGTGTTGGAATCGCCGTCGGTCTTGTTGGCGGTGACGGTGGCCGACAGTTCGCTGAGCGCGATGTTGCCGCGGTTGAGGCCGCGCAGGTCATCGATGGTCAGCGGCGTGCCGTCCAGCCCCGCCAGCGGCGCGAACGACACCGCGCCCGGCCAGGCGATGCCGAGGTCGGTGATGCGGCTGCGCTTGATCTCCAGCACCTCGACGTCGAGCATGACTTCCGGCTCCGGCACGTCCTGCAGCGCCACCAGCTGGGTCGCCACGCGTACCGCTTCCGGGCTGTCGCGCAGGATCACGAGGTTGAGCTTTTCGTCGATCACCACGTCGCGCGACTTCAGGATGGTCTTGAAGGTGTTGGCGATGTTCTTGGCTTCCGCATTGGCCAGGAAGAAGGTCTTGACCGTCATCTCCTGGTATTCCTTCAGCTTGGCCGCCACGTTCGGGTAGATCAGGATGGTGTTGCCGTCCATGACCTGGCGCTCGAGCTGGTTGGTCATCAGGAGATAGTAGACCGCCGCCTCGACCGTGCTGTTCTTCAGGAAGATCGAGCTGCGGGTGTCGGCCTTGACGTCCTTGTCGAACACGAAATTCAGGCCGGAGTGGCGCGAGATGATCTCGAACACCTGCTTGAGCGGCGCGTCGCGGAACTCCAGGCTGATCGGCTTGCGGAAGGCGGCGGCCAGCGTGGCCTCGCCCGCCGGGCTTGCTGCCGCCTTTTCGTCGACCTCGAGCAGCAACTGGCGCGCCGGCTCATGGCCGGGACGCTCGGTCAGGATCGCGCCCAGGCGCTGCCGGGCGGTGTCGAGCTCGCCCTTCTCGACGGCGGCGCGCGCCGCGTCCAGCATGCCGGCGTGGCGGCGGTCGGCCTCGACCTGGCGCAGGCCGGCGCGGGCGCGCTCGTTGGCCGGGTCGAAGGCCAGCACGCGGCGGTAGTCCGCCAGCGCCAGCTCCGGCTTGCCGTCCGCCATGGCGGCCTCGGCCTGGCCGAGCAGGCGCGCCGCCGCGCTGTCGCGGGCACGCAGGTAGGCCAGCTTGTACTGCGCATTGGCCGGATCGGCGGCAACGGCCTCCTGGTACTTCACGAGGCCGGCCGCGACCTGGTCCTGCGCCACCAGCGCGTTGCCTTCCTGGTAGGCGCGCTGCCCCGCGCAGCCTGCGAGCAGCAGGGCGGCGGCGCCCAGCGCCAATGCCTGATTCCGGAAACGAACCATCAGTCGAATACTCCAATATTGAGCTGCTGAACCTGGTTCAGCGGCAGGTAGGTCAGGGTCAGCACCGGCGGCCGGATCGCATCGACGCGGTAGGTACCGTCGATGACGGTGTCCGCGCGCACCAGGTAGGTGCGGTCGCCGCGCGCGAGGTAGATCTCCCAGGTGCCGTCCTGCAGCGATTTGCCGATATAGGTGAACGGCAACGGCGGCGCGCTGGGGGGCGGCGGCGGCGACGCCTCCTGCTGGGGCGGCGGCGGTGGCGGTGGCGGGGTCCAGTCCTGGCGTCCGAACACCGCGCCGCCGCTCCCGCCGTCGTCCGCGCCGAAGCGCTCGTCGTTCGATCCGATCAGGGTGTCGCGCGGCACCAGGCGCAGGATGGCCGGTCCGTTCTCCTGGCGCGCGGACGCGCCCTCGCCGGCTGCCGGCCCGGCCGCCGCCGTGGCCGGCGCGCGTTCGACCGGCTCGGCGACTGCGTCTTCCGGCGTGTTGTCGCCGAACACGACCAGACCCGCGGCGACAAGCAGGGCCACCCCCATGGCAATGTGGCGCGGCTGCGGCTTCATTGCGGCGCTCCCGTCGCGGCAGACAGGTACAGGGTCATGCGCAGGCGCGCCTCGACGTGCTCGTCGCCGATCGCATCGCGGCGGAAACTCACGTCGTCGAGCGAGGCATGCGGCACCGCCTGCAGGGCGTCGAAAGCGAACTGCCAGATCGCTTCGTAGCGTCCCTTGACCGGCAGGTTGAGCTGGTAGGTGTAGAACCTTGCCGCGCGATCGTGGCTGCTGCGGTATTCGCCCTGGCGCAGCACCAGGCCGTGCTTCTGCGCCAGCGCGAACAGGTCCTTGAGCTGGCGGTCGACCGTGCGGCGCTGGCCGAGCGAATCGTAGAACAGCGCGAGGTTCTGGTCGGCGCTCGGCGGCGGCGCCTGCACCGCCTGCGGTGGCGGCGCCGGCCGGGCGGCCTCGCGGCGCGCCGCTTCATAGTCCTGCTCGAGCTGGATCCGGGCGTGCGCCAGCCAGGCCACGGTGCCCGCCGAAGCCGCCAGGAGCAGGACCCCGCCGGCGATCACCGGGTTCATGCGGCCGAGCGCGATCCGTATCCGCAGCCAGAGCGAAGCGATGGCAATGTTCTTCATTGCGCCCCTCCCCATTGCGCGCTGACCTGGAACCGCAGCGGACGGTTCGGGTCCTGTTCGGCGATCTCGTGCCGCGTCAGCACCACCGAGCCGAACCATTCCTGCTCCTGCATCCTCGCCACATAGGCCAGCATGTCGTCGCTGTTACGCGTTTCGGCCGTGATGCGCAGGGTGCGGCGCTTGGCGTCCGGCTCCAGCGCCAGCAGGGCCACGTCGGCGGACGTCGCGGCGCGCACCGCGTCGTACAGGTCGCGCCATGGCAGGTTGAGCTGCATGACGGCGTCGTTGACGGCCTGGGCCTGGGCTTCCGGCACGCTCAGCTTCGGTTGCGCGGCGACCGGCAGTGGACGGGGAGCCGTGCTGCGGGCCGCCAGGGCGGCACGCAGCGCCTCGAGCTGCTCCTGGTCTTCCTCGTAGCGGGCCAGCTGCGTGACCGCGGTGAACCCCATGACGGCGACCGCGAACAGGAAAGGCAGCAGCCGCAGCGGCGTGCGCAACAGGCTGCGGCGCAGCGAAGGCGTGGCGAAATCGATGTGCACGCGCTTCATGCCTGCATCCCCGTACGCGCCAGGCGCGCATGCAGCGGCCAGCCTGGCGCGCCATCCTCGTCTTCCAGCAGGGTGCAGGCGAATTTCAGGCGCCCGGCCGAACTGGCCCAGCCGGCCGGCGCCGGCCCGCTCAGCTGCAGGCGCTCGGGCCGTCCCACCCCCACCCGCAGCGCCTCGCGCGCGACAAGGGCTTCCAGCCAGTCGCGGTCGGCGCCTTCGGGGATCACGGCGGTGCGCACGGCCGCCAGCGCCGCGCCTTCATAAGCCGCGAGCGACAGCACGCCGCCGTGCACCAGGCCGAACCAGGCGCCGGACCGGCGGTCGCGGCGCGTGGCGTTGAGCGCGGCGACGAACTGCGGCACCACCTCGACCAGGTGGAAGCGGTGCGCGCGCGCCAGGGTCTCGAGCAGCGCCAGCAGTGGCTCCGGCGCGGCGGCCGCCAGGAAGGGTTGCGTGGCGTTCCAGTCGGCGCTGATGCGCCAGCCGGCGGGCATGGCGCCAAACAGGGCCTGGTAGCGCAGCGCGGCGGCCGCCTGCAGGTCGCCGGGACGGCTGGCGCCTTTCGGCGGCGGCACCTGCCACAGCCGTACCAGGTCGTCGGCCAGCACCACGCTCACCGTCCAGCCGCGCGGATCGGCTTGCGCCAGCAGCGCGCGCAGGCCGCTTTCCAGCGCATCGGGGGTACCGGCTTGCACCGGCTGCACGGCCAGCACGTCGGCCACCGGCTTGAACCAGCCGCCGACGCGCAGCAGCGCCAGGCCATCGGCGGCGATACCGAGGCGCAGGGATTGGCCGAAACGCAGAGGCTTGGCGCCGAATTTGACTTCACTAAGCATGCAAGGTCACCCGCTTGATTTCATCGATGGTGGTGGCCCCGCGCTTGACCAGGTCGAGCGCGGCCAGGCGCAGGCTGCGGGTGCCGTTGGCATGCGCGGCGGCCTTGATGCGGCGAATCGGCTGCTTGTCCACGATCAGCTCGCGGATCTCGTCGTTGAGGGTGAGGATCTCCGCGATCGAGCGCCGCCCGCGGTAGCCGGTGCCACGGCAGTCGCCGCAGCCCTTGCCGCGCATGAAGACGTAGTCCGCCACGTCCTCGCGCTCCAGGTGCACCGAGGCCAGCTCGAGCGCATCGGGCTCGTAGCGCGTCGCGCAGTGCGGGCAGTTCATGCGGATCAGGCGCTGGGCCCAGATGCCGTTCAGTGCCGAGACGAAGGCATACGGGTCGATCCCCATGTGCGTGAAGCGCCCGAACACGTCGAAGACGTTGTTGGCGTGGACGGTCGTGAGCACCAGGTGGCCGGTGAGCGCGGACTGCACCGCGATCTCGGCGGTTTCGCGGTCGCGGATCTCCCCGACCATGATCTTGTCCGGGTCATGGCGCAGGATCGAGCGCAGCCCCTTGGCGAAGGTCAGGCCCTTCTTCTCGTTCACGGGAATCTGGAGGATGCCGGGCAACTGGTACTCGACCGGGTCCTCGATGGTGATGATCTTCTCGCGTCCGTTGTGGATCTCGGTGAGCGCCGCGTACAGCGTGGTGGTCTTGCCCGAGCCGGTCGGCCCGGTCACGAGCAGCATGCCGTAGGCTTCCTGGGCCAGGCTGCGCAGGCTGGCCAGCGAAGGCGCGTCGAAGCCCAGGGCTTCGAGCGTCAGGGCGCCGTAGGACTCGATCATGGCGCGCTTGTCGAGGATACGGATCACCGCGTCCTCGCCGTGGATGCTCGGCATGATCGACACGCGCAGGTCGATGTCGCGCCCGCCGGACTCGACCCGGAAGCTGCCGTCCTGAGGGATGCGGCGCTCGGCGATGTCGAGTTCGGCCAGCACCTTCAGGCGCGAGATGATGTGCTCGGCCAGTTCGATGCCGCCGACCGTGGCCGCATGGTCGAGCACCCCGTCGACGCGGTATTTCACCGCCAGGCCGCTGGCGGTGCTCTCGAGGTGGATGTCGGAGGCCCCGGCCTTGAGCGCATCGTAGAGCGTCGAGTTGACCAGCTTGACGGCCGGGCTGCCCGCTTCCGACACCGAGGCGAAGGACAGCACCTGGGCCGCCTTGCCGTCGCGCCGCGCGTCCCCCGCCCCGCCGACCAGGCTGTCGACGGCGCGCGCCGATTCTTCCTGCTTCGACAAATACGCCTGGATATCGGACTGCAGCGCCAGGCTCAGTTCGAGCGGACGGCTGGCGGTGGCGCGCGCCTGCGCGCCGAGCCAGGTCTGCAGGTCGAGGTCGAAGGGATCGGCCAGCACGCCGGTCAGGCGTCCGCTGCCGTCGCGCAGCAGCGCGCAGTGGCGCGACATTGCCTGCGCCAGGGGCAGCAGGTCGAACGCGGGGGACAGCGCCAGCATGCCCGCCGTCTCCATCACCGGCAGCGCGAACGGCGCGGCGAGCTCGCGTACGATCTGGCGCGGTTCCATGCCTGTCAAGCCTTCGAGTTCGGAGACCAGGCCGCGGCGCGACTGCGCGGCGAGCGCGCGGGCACGCGCCAGCAGGCCCGGGTCCAGGAGATTCACTTTCACATGCGCACTCACGGCATCGCCTTTCAACCCTTCACCACTCAAGACATGTCTCCGGCAAGGTCGAAGATCGGCATGTACAGCAGCACCACGATCGCGCCCACCACCAGGCCGATCGCCGCCATCAGCAGCGGCTCGAAGGTGCGCGTGAAGCGGTCGATCCAGCGCGTGATCTCGCCGTCGTAGAAGGCGGCCGACTGGGTCAGCATCGGCCCCATGTCGCCGGTGCGCTCGCCCACGCGCAGCATGCGCAGCGAGATCGGCGTCGTCAGGCCGTTGGCTTCGAACGCGTTCGACAGCGGCTGGCCCGATTCGATGGCGGCGCGGGCGCTGGCCAGCCCTTTGCGCACCGTGCCGGACACCATCGGCTGCACGGTCTCGATGGCGTTGACGATCGTGATGCCGCCCTCGGTGAGCATGCCGAGCGTCAGGTACAGGCGCGAGAGTTCATAGATGCGGGCGCGCTCGCCGATGCCGGGCAGGCGCGCCAGCAGGCGGGCGATGCCGCCGCTGCGCAGCAAATGGCGCACGCCGGCACCGATCCCGACCAGCAGCAGCAGGGCCGCCACCAGGATCGCGCTGCCGTGGCGGGAAGCAAACTGGCCCCAGTCGAGCAGCAGCTGCGACATCCACGGCAGCGAGCGCCCCGCCCCGTGGTAGACCTCGGCGAACTTGGGCACCACGTAGCCGATCAGGAAGGCGCTGACGCCGCCGCCGACCAGCAGCAGGATCACCGGGTAGATGGATGCGCTGACGATCTTGCTGCGGACCAGGTCGATGCGCTGCTGGTAGTCGATGTAGCGCGACAGCGCGCGCGGCAGGTCGCTGGTGCCCTCGGCGGCGCGCACGATGCCGACGTACAGCGGCGGAAACAGGTCGGGCTGGCTGGCCAGCACGGCGGAAAAGCGCTTGCCTTCGCGCAGGCCGGCGAGCAGGCGTTCGAGCACGCCGCGCGCGCCCGGACTGGCTTCCTTCTCGAGCAGCGCTTCCAGCCCTTCGACGATGCCGAGTCCGGCGTTGAGCAGGGCCAGCAGTTCCTGGCTGAACAGGACGATGGAAAGCTTGCCTCCCCCCTTGCGCATGCCGGAAAACGGCGCGGCGCGCGCCGGTTCGACGGCGCTGACGAACAGCCCGCGCGCCTCGACCTGGCGGCGCGCGTCGAGCGCGTCGACGGCGTCGACGACCAGGTTCGAGATCGACATGTCGGGCGCAAGGGTACGAACGGCGAACTGCATGGAGGCGTGCCCGGCTTGGAACTCAGGTCAAGAAACGGTTCAGGTTAATTCGAGGAGATGTCGGCGTTGTCGCCGGTGCCGCCCGGCTGGCCATCCTTGCCGAAGGAAATGATCTCGTACTCCCCCTTGCTGCCTGGAGAACGGTATTGGTATGGGCGACCCCACGGATCGAGCGGGATGCCTTTCTTCAGGTAGGGGCCGTTCCACTTTGCGCCGGCACTCGGCGGCGCCGTCATGAGGGCGTTCAGGCCCTCTTCGGCAGTCGGGTAGCGGCCGACGTCGAGGCGGTAGGTGTCGAGCGACTTGTCGAAGGCTTCGATTTGCGCCTTGGCAACCGTTACCTCGGACTTGCCGAGCTGCGAGAAGTACTTGGGCCCGACATAGGCCGCGAGCAGGCCGATGATCACAATAACGACGAGCAACTCGAGCAGGGTGAAGCCTGCACGGGCGCGGCGCGCCGCGGCACACGGGGTGACACGCTGTTTCAACACTGGGTGCATCCGACCGACTCCTAATTGCTCTTACGAAAAGCTTGGCGTTGAAGGCTACCACGCCCATCAGTGCCTACACAACATTTCTTTGTTTTTTTGCCATCGCAACCGAACCAACTCGACAATATCTCAGCCGCGCCCGCTCCTGGCGTTGCGCAAACGCATAGCACGTATGAGCTTGCTGGACGGCTGTGTATCAGCGTGCGGCCGGGGACGACCCGCCGAGCTGGCAGGTTCCGCTCGTGCAGACGGCGCCCGGGTCGGGAATATGGCGGCAAATGGACATCATGCCCTCGGCCTTGATCTGCGCCAGGCGCTCGTTCGTGTAGCGCTCGCCGAGCTCGCGCACTGCCTTTTCGTTGCTTCGCGCGATGGAGTACGGGAGGTAGCTTTCCGGCCCGCCACACGCCATCGCACCGACCGCCACGGTGCGGCACTGGGCGCTCTCGACGCAGGTGGCGTCGCGCACCATCGCGCGCAGCCGGGCCAGGGTGTCGCCTGGCGCGGCAGTGCCGGACTGGGCAGCCGGCGCCCGCGCTAGCGCGGCTTGCTTGCCTGGATCCTGCGCCTGGGTCGTGCAAGCCGCGCAGGCAAGCACGAAGAGAAAGAGGAGTTTTCGCATGTGTTCATCTTCCCTTCTTGCTCAGGCGTGGTCAAGCGAATCCCGGTATGCATGCCGGTTGTTTAGCAAATGCCAAAAGCTCGTCGACAACGTCGTAGAGTTACAACGCTACATGTTGCCCCATAACATCATTTTCTTTGAAGAATCTTTTATTTCCCTCAAGACACACACTAGAACTGCGCGCTTCATCGCCTAACGTCGCGCAATTTTATTTCTAAAACTTAATCTTTGCTGTTCGCTAACGAAAATAATTGAGCACCGGAAAACTTTACTCACTACAATAGCTTCGTTACTGACGAGCTTGCTCAAGACGATCATGAAATTCTCCAGCTTCCGTTCCATTACCGTTATCGCCCTGACCGCCCTCCTCACCGCGTGCGGCGCCGGCCAGCAAGACAGCATGGCCCCGATGCAGCTGGCATCGGTGCACAGCGACGTCATCCCGGCGCCTGCCGCGACCGTGGTCAGCGCGCCCGCCGCCGCCACCGTTCCGGCCGTTGCCGCAGTCGGCCCGAACATGCCGGCGCCGGACTGCGCCGCGGAAGGCTGCGCACGCCTGCGCATCATCGACGGCAACGCCGAAGCCTTCCGCATCGATGCGATGCGCCGCGCAGCGGCCGAAAACAGCTGATCCTTCCAGAACCACGCATTGCGGCCCGCGCGAAAAGCGGACCGCGCCGCTTCTCCATCACAGCAGTCGCAGTTCCAGGCACCGGGCTACCGCATGGGCCCGGTTGGCCACGCCGAGCACACGGTAGATCCGTTGCAGGTGATTCTTCACCGTCAGCGCACTGATCCCCAGGGCCAGGGCAGCCTCTTCGTTCGATTGGCCGTTGCGCACGCAGGCCAGCACCGCCACTTCGCGCGCGCTCAGCGCCCGTGCCGGCAGCCGGCAGCGCTGCGCCGGCCGCGCAGGCGCGCGCAGGTATCCCAGATGCAGGTAAGGCAGCAGCAACTGCAGGAAGTATGCGTGGCGCGGCCCGGGCCGGAACGGCAAGCCCAGCAGGACAAATACCGTGGCGCCGTGTTCGAGCAGCGGGCTGCCGTACACCAGCGCATTGTCGAAGCCGGTGCCGCACAGGAGTCCCAGGCAGCCGGCCATGTGCCCTGCCGGCACGCCCGGGTCGAGCACGCCCGGCGCGGCCGGGTCGGTGCGCCAGCACCGTGCCAGCCGCAGTCCCGCGGCGCCTTTCAGCAGCGCCAGCGCGCCGTCGTCCAGCACCGTGCGGTGCAGGCACTCGCTGCGCAGCACCTCTCCCTTTCCGTCCAGTTGCAGGCACAGCAGCGCCTCGTGCGGCAGCAGCGCCTGCAGCGGCCCCTGCGCCCACAGGAACAAGGCGTGCAGGTCGGCCAGGTCCATGCCCGACTCGATCGTGCGCAGCAGGTATTCCTGCTCGAGCTTGCTGAGGATGACCATGCCCGTTTGTCGTCGCCCGTTTCAGGTCGCCGGCGTCCAGCCCAGCCGTGCGCGTGCGTTCCAGGCCACGAAGCGGTAGCCGGTACCGCGCACCGTCTCGATGTGTTCCTGGTGCCCGCTGGGCTGCAGGGCGCTGCGCAGCCGGCCGACGTGGGCGTCGACGGTGCGCTCGTCCAGTACCGCGTGGCGGCCCCAGACCTTGTCGAGCAGCTGGGAGCGCGTGTGGACGCGCTCGGGATGGTGCATCAGGAAGTTCAGCAGCCGGAATTCCACCGGACCGAGCACGATCTGGCGCGCCCCGGCGCTGACCCGCTGGGTGCCCGGATCGAGCCGCAGCCCGGCCAGCTGGATGGTGTCGCTCGACGGCTGCGGCGCGCGCCGGCGCAGCACGGCGTGCATGCGCGCCAGCAGTTCGCGCGGACTGAAGGGCTTGGTCAGGTAGTCGTCGGCGCCGGACTCGAGCGCCAGGATCTTGTCCGGTTCGGCGCAACGCGCGCTCACCATGATGAGCGGCAGCTCGCGCGTGCGCGGCCCCGCCCGCAGCCGGCGCACCAGCGCCTCGCCGCTCTGTCCGGCCAGGTCCCATTCGGACAGCAGCATGTCCGGCACCGCTTCGTCGAGCAGGACCAGGGCCGACTCGGCGTCGGGACAACAGCGAACGTGGTGGCCGGCACTGCGCAGGTTTTGCACCAGCAGCAGCTGCGTCGGCACGTCGGGATCGACCACGAAAACTTGGGACATGGCGCGGCATTGGCCCCGCCTTTTGGCAGAGCCCGTTTGACAATGCGCCGACTATGCCGCAAGCGCCGCCGCCTGAATAATATATTTTCCTTTACGAATTAAGACTTTTTGTAAATATATTGTATAAATAAAAACACCTGCCCGCAGGCAGGTGTTTCGACAGGCCAGACCGGATCAGCGGCGCTGCTGCAGGCGACGGGTCGCGCCGAGCAGGAACAGGCCGGTGCCCACCAGCAGCCAATCGGACGGCTCCGGCACTTCGGCCAGGGTCTCGACCCGGGCCAGCTCGGCGCCGACCAGGGTGGTCTCTTCACCCGGCACCAGGAAGAAGGTCAGCGCCGGGAAGTCGCCAGTGAGCGGGGCGAAGTCGGTATCGACCAGGGAGATGCCGAAGTCCGCCCCCAGCCCGGTGGCCGCTTCGTCGAAACGCAGGTCGAAGCTGAAGATGCCGCCGAAGGTCACGGCCTGGCTCACCAGCGACAGCATGTCGCTGGCCACCAGCGTGAAGCCCTCGGCACGGTTGCCGCCCGCCAGCGATTCGAAGTAAACGTCGATGCTGTCGTCGAAGTCGCCGCGCAGGTTGGTGACCGTCGCCCTGGCCGGGCCGACGCCGGTGTAGCCGCCGAAGCTGAGGTCCAGGTAGCCGGACTGTCCGGCCCACGCGGCCGTTTCGAGCGACACGCGGTACAGCGGACCGGCCAGTGCCGCCGGAGCGGCCACGAGGATCGACAGCGCCAGCAGCGCGCGCAGGAACAGGTTCTGGATGTTGGTCATGATGTGGTTTCCTTGATGTTAGAAAGAGCCCGACAGCAGCTTCGGCGTGTAGCCGATCGCCTTCTTCGACGGGTTGCTGAAGGTGGCGGTGACGGTCACGGTGGCGCCCGGGGCGATCGTGGTCTCCGGCAGCGTCAGGTACGGCGCGCCGTTGTGCGTGCCGCTTGCGCCGTCGAGGCTCACGCCCTCGGTCAGCCCTTCCAGCACGAAGTGCAGCGGACCGGTCAGGGCTGCGCCCGAGGTGTTGGTGAAGCTGACCTTGCCGCTGTACTTCAGGGTGGCGCGGTTCATCGTCAGGCCACCCAGGACCACCTTCACCGATGCCGTCACGTCGGCGTACGGCGCGGCCAGGTTCAGGCTGACCAGCAGCGGATCATGGTCCGAAGCGCGGTAGGCGCCTTCGCGGTACGGGTCCTGCGCCGTATCGCCGAGGTTGTAGTCGAGCGTTTCCGGTTCGTCCGCATTGCTGTGCCATTCGGCGACGCCGGCCACTTGCGGGCTCAGCGAGGCGCTGGCCAGCACGTGGTCCAGGTAGCCCGCCTGGCCGTTGAACACGTACGAGTACGGCATGCCGTGCGGACGGACGAAGCGTTCGATCTCGTTGACGAAGCCCTTGCCGGCCAGGTGGTTGATCGGGTTCTCGAAAGCGTAGGCGTTCAGGTCGCCGATGACCAGCACGTCCGGGTCGCCGGCGGCCGCGACCACCTGGGGCACGAAATAGTCGGCCAGGCGTGCGGCCTGGTTCAGGCGGGTGGTGTCCCAGCAGCCCTGGCCGTCGCCCGGATCGCGGTCGCCGCCGGTGGCGCCGCTGCAGCTGCCCTTCGACTTGAAGTGGTTGACGATCACCGAGAACTTCGCGCCGTTGGCTGCCTTGAAGGTCTGGGCCATCGGCGGACGGTTGTGGACGCGGTCGCCGTCCGACAGCGAGGCCCCCGCCAGCGTCAGCACGGCCGGCTTGTAGATCATGGCGACGCGGATCGCATCGGTGCCGGTTGCCGCCGGCTTCGGCACCACGGCGTAGACCGGGTAGCCGACGGCGGCGTTGAGCTGCTCGACCAGGTAGCTGACCGCGACGTCGCCGTTGTTCTGGATTTCCATCAGGCCGATGACGTCGGCGTCCAGGCTGGTGAGCGAAGCCACGATCTGGTTGCGCTGGCGGACGAACTCGGCCATGTTGTCGGCGCCGCGGCATTCGCTGGCGCTGGTGCGGCTGCCGACGGTGCAGCCCTGGCCGCTGCGGCCCCAGGCATCGCCGCCGTTGGTGAAGGTGGTGAAGAAGTTCAGCACGTTGGCGCTGGCCACCTTGATGCCGGCCGGCAGGGCCGGCGCCGGCGTGCGCGGATTGGTGCGCGAGAACACCGGCGGCTCGGTCGGCTGCAGCTTGAACGCCGCCCCGCCGCCGCCGATGGCGCCGAAATCGAGCACGCCGGTCAGGTTGGTAACGGTGTCGCCGGCGCGCACGGTGCCGTCCTCGCCCAGGTAGGGGATGACCGGCGGAGCGGTGAAGATGCCGTCGTCGAGCACCAGCATGTTGGCGGCGTTCTCCTTCGCCAGCGCGGCCGCTTCCGGCGAACCGGCCGGATGACGGTTGGTCGGGTTCTCGCGGCGGCCGTAGGCCAGGGTCAGTTCGCCGCGGTCGCCCAGGTACTTGTTCTGGTTGACGGTCAGCGGCGTCACGAAGCGCACCAGCATGCCCTCGTAGCGCGCCAGGTCCTCGTTCGGCAGCTCGACATTGGTCGGGACGATGACAGGGCCGACGCCGAGCTTCGTCACGCCGGTCACGCCGGTCAGTTCGGTATAGGTGCGGGTCGCGCCGCTTGGACGGTATTCCTCGACGGTGCCGGTCACGCGCACCAGGTCGCCCGGCTGCACGTTGCTGGCCGGCGGATTGAACACGTAGATGCCGTCCGAGGTCGTCGGGTCGCCGTCGCCGTCCGGATCCTGCAGGAAGAAGCTGTTGCCGAGCTTGTGGGTGACCACGCCTTGCGTGGTCTGGACCGTGCCGACGTACGGGCTGGTCGGGCCGCTGCCCTGGATCTGCGGAATGCCGACCTGGCCGGCCAGGCCGACGTTGACGGTGCAACTGGCTTCCTGGCCGTCGCCGTTGGTGAAGCGGACGCGGACCGGATAGTTGCCGCTAGGGACACCGGCATCGACCTGCAGCGTGACCTGCGCCGCGCCGCCGACGGTGGTCGCCGGCGCCAGGCCGACCAGGCTGATGCCTGCGACGGCGCCGCTGACAATGCTGGCGCCGTTGACGATGCTGTCCTTGTCGCTGGCCGACAGCGCCGCCGTCGCCATGGCGCCCTGGCGCGCCTGCAGGGTGGCCGGGCAGCTGGTCACGATCGGCGCGGCCACCGGGCCGGTGTCCATGTCGCAGGTCGTGCGCGGCGAATCGAGGCGGCGCGGCGAGGTCGCCGGGCCGGTGCCGAAATCTTGCGCATTATTGTCGGTGTCGATGCAGCCCGCACCCTTGCGCTGGACGCTGGTGGTGCTCGACGCCGCCGGCGCCGGCAAGCCCTCGGACACGTTGGCGTTGCCGTAACCGACCATCTCGACGATCGACGCGTGCCGCGAACCGGCCGGGATCGAGGTTCCCTGGGTCGAGAGCGAGACGCGGCCGGCGGTGCCGGACATGTTGATGTTGGTGGCGACATGGTCGCCGTCGGCGAGGTCGGCGCCGTTGCTGCCGCCGGCCGCCGTCACCAGGAAATACTGGCCCGGCTCAAGGATGACGTCCGGCAGCGCGGTCAGGCTGCTGGCGCCGGTGCCGGTCGCCGAATGGTAGTGCAGGTACAGGCCTTTCAGGCTGGCCGGCGCGGCGCTGCGGTTGAACAACTCGATGTAGTCCTTCTTCAGGACAGCGCCGGAATTGCCGCCGGCGCCATAGACCTGGCTGATGACGATATTGTTCGGGGCAGCGAAGGCCGAGGCCGCGAAGCCTGCCAGCAGCGTGGCCAGCAGGGTACGGCGAGGAATGATCGATACGACGGTGTTTTTCATGGATTTCCCGAGGGGTGGTCGCTATTGTTGGCAAAACTACATTGCAAAATGGATAGTAAATGCGCAAATTGACAACATGATGACCAGGGATTGATCCGTTCGGATTAATCCATGCGGGATGGGTAAAGGGGGCCGCGGGACGACGGATTCCGGCGCTGCCGGCAGCGGCTGCGCTCAGCGGCTGTGCTCAGCGGGGACGATAAGGCGCGGCGAGCGGTTCGCCGATGAACAGTCCCTGGGCGGGCCAGGCGACGCTTTTCCAGTAGGCTTCGATGGCGCTGTCGCCGGAGAGGTAACGGCGCAGCAGGACGGAGGGATTCGGAAATTTCTGCCAGTGATTGCACGGTTCGCTGACCGTGCCGTAGCTGGCGGTCGCGCCGGCCTCCAGCCAGCGCAGGCTGCTCATCTGGGCCGTGCCGAGCAGGTCGCCGCCGAGCGAGGTCAGGTGGTCGGCCAGGGCGCCGGGGACGAACTTGAGGGTGTCCAGCTTGGCGACATGGGCCATGCCGGTCTGGTAGATCAGCACGTCCTGCGCGCCTTCCAGCACGTCGGCCTGCATGACGCGGGTGGTCAGGCGGCGCCCGGGCACCCGGCCTGGCTGCGGGAAGAAACCGGCGCGCGAATTGCGTGCCTTTTCCGAGGTCGCCAGGTAGTAGGCGCTGGCGGGTACCGTGCGAAAACCCGCGGCGATACCGCGGTCGACCAGGTCCTTCGCGCCCTGCACGGACTCGACCGGCAGCAACATCGAAGGTCGCAGCTTGTGGTCGGTGAAGGGCTGGGCCGACTTGCTGTTGAAGTAAGGGCTCGGCTCCCCGGCCCGGCAGGTCACGGCGCACTGGCTGCCGTCGAAGCCGAGGGTGTACGCGCCGGTGATGGAATTGCAGTCCACCGCATAGGGTGCGGTCCAGATCATGAGCACGGCCTGCACCTGCGGGCCGAGCTTGCTGTCGATGTCTTCCTTCAGCAGGCGGAACTGCGCAGGGCTGATCTGGCGCGGCTTGCCCGGGATACGCACGTGCACGACGTTGGCGGCCGGGATGGCGCGGCGCTTGCGGTAATACTCGCCCACCGCGACGCTGTTCGGGTCCTCGTCGTTGATGACGATCGCCAGTTGCTCCGGCTTGAGCGCGGCGGCCGCATCGGGAGCGTTGATCGCGCCGGCAGCGCACAGCAGGGCCAGGCACGGCACATGAACACGTTGGAAAAAACGTCGCAGGAAAGCACGCAGGCTTGGTCGCATGGATCGATCGATGGGTGGACGGTAGGCCGTGCCATGATGCCACAAGCGGCCGCGCAGGCCGCTCACGGCTGGGCAGGACTTCCCTCTCGACCTTCCTGCCCGTCAGTGCCGGCGGCCCTGCCCTGCCCGGCGCCTTGCCGCCCAGCCGACCATGCCGAGGCCGGCGACGAGCATCACCGTGGTGGCCGGCTCGGGCACCAGCGATATCGAATAGGTTTCGAGCGCATCGACCCGGAACAGCTGGCCGCCGGTGCTGCCGTCGATGATGCTGATGCCTTCGGCGTCGCCGCCGTAGCTCACCTGCCAGCTCAAGGCCGCGTTGAGCCGGTCGTTGACGAACAGGTCGGGGCCGGCGCCGAAGGTCGGGCCGTGGTTGGGCTCGTTGAAGGTCTGGCGCACCCCGCGGCTCGGCAGGATGTTGCCGGTGCCGACCTGGCGCCAGAGCTGCGCGTCGGTGTAATTGAAGATGAAGGCGGTGCGCTGCCAGTCGTAGGGCGTTTCGTGCCAGCCGCCGGTGGACGACCAGCTCCGGGGATTGTACCCGCCGACGACCCAGCTGTTGCCGAGGTCGTCGCTGACCTGGAGCAGCGTGAAGGTCATGCCGGCGCCGTCGGCCGCAGCGTGGAAATCGCGCGAATTGTGCCCCAGCTGCCGCGTGTAGATGTTGCGCAGGTCCAGCGGACCGGCGCCGAGCCAGCGTTCGAGCTGGCCGTAGAGGGTGAGGTCCAACAATGGCGCGTTTGCCTGCGCCTGGACGGGCGGCGCCGAGGCCGCAAGGATGACTGCCAGGGTGCCTGCCGCAATGATTGGTTTCATGCTGTTCTCCCTCGGTTTTTCTCGTCAGTCCATTCTAAGCCGCGTCAAATCATGACGGCCGCACGGTTCTGCGACGCAAACAAAACAAAGGGCCTGCCCCGTCATGGCGGCAGGCCCTCCCGGCGCTATCCTTGCGGACTCAGGCGCGCTGGTAGATGTCCTCGAAGCGGACGATGTCGTCCTCGCCGAGGTAGCTGCCGGACTGCACTTCGATGATGTGCAGCGGCAGTTTGCCCGGATTTTCCAGGCGGTGGTTCATGCCGATCGGAATGTAGGTCGACTCGTTCTCGGACAGCAGGCTCACCTTCTCGCCGCAGGTCACGCGCGCCGTGCCCGATACCACGACCCAGTGCTCGGCGCGGTGGTGGTGCATCTGCAGCGACAGCTTCTCGCCCGGCTTGACGGTGATGCGCTTGACCTGGAAGCGCTCGCCCGCATCGATGCCCTCGTAGTGGCCCCACGGGCGATAGACCCGGGTGTGGTGCAGGTGCTCGGTGCGCGCCTTGGACTTGAGGTGGTCGACCACCTGCTTGACGCGCTGCACCTGGTCCTTGTGGGTGACCAGCACCGCGTCCTGGGTCTCGACCACGACCAGGTCCTCCACGCCGACCACGGCCACGATGCGCGATTCCGCGCGCACCAGCGAGTTCTTCACGCCGTCCAGGTAGACGTCGCCACGCTGGGCGTTGCCATGGGCGTCCTTCGGCTGCACTTCCCACAGCGCCGACCACGAGCCGACGTCGTTCCAGCCGATATCGGCCGGGACCACGGCGGCGTCGCGGGTCTTTTCCATGACCGCATAGTCGATCGAATCGGACGGGCTGTCCGTGAAAGCCTTCTCTTCCAGGCGGCAGAAGTCGAGGTCGCGGTAGCCGGTCGTCACGGCTTTCTCGGCGGCGGCGGCGATGCCCGGGGCATGCTCCTGCAGCTCGTCGAGGAAGCGCTGGGCGTGGAACATGAACATGCCGCTGTTCCAGTAGTAGCCGCCTTCGTCCAGGAAGCCCTGGGCGGTGGCGGCGTCCGGCTTCTCGACGAAGCGCGCCACCCGGTAGCAGTCGCCGCAGTTGGCCACCTGCTCGCCGCGGCGGATGTAGCCGTAGCCCGTTTCCGGGCTCTTCGGCACGATGCCGAAGGTGGCCAGGGCGCCCTGCGACACCAGGGTCACGGCGCGCTCGACCGCATCGCGGAAGGCGGCGCCGTTCTCGATGACGTGGTCGGCCGGCAGCACCAGCATCAGCGCTTCCGGATCGATCGCTTTCAGGTAGTGCGCGGCCGCCGCGACCGCCGGAGCGGTGTTGCGGCCGACCGGCTCGAGCAGGATGCCGAGCGGGGTGATGCCGATCTCACGCAGTTGTTCGGCCACCATGAAACGGTGGTCGTTGCCGCACACGACCAGCGGCGCCATCACTCCCGGCCACCCGGCCACCCGTTGCGCAGTTTCCTGCAGCATGGTCTTGTCGGCAACCAGCGGCAGCAGCTGCTTGGGCAGCACGGCGCGCGACAAGGGCCACAGACGGGTACCGGCACCGCCGGAGAGGATGACTGGATAAATTTTCATGCGCTTACTTTCTCTTTGATTTTCTCTATTGCGTGGTCGACCGCGTTGTCGATTTCCTTGCGGCGGGAGCGTCGGCGGTCGCGCGCGTTCAGCCACTCTTCCGAGGAATACTCGGAGGCATGCTTCATCTCGCCCTTGCGGTCGACACTGTAATCTTTGAAAACTATCATTTCATGCAATGTTACATCATGCAACACGCGTGTGTATTCGAACAACACGCTGCGCACGATCTCGGCGCCTTCGCAGATGTGGCTGCCGTGACCGATCCAGGTCGGGCCGACGATGCGGGCGCCGGCCTCGATCTTGACGTTGGAACCGATGTAGACCGGGCCTTCGATGACCGTGCCGTTCCAGTCGATGCTGGTGTTCAGGCCGGTCCAGACGCCCGGCTCGATCTGGATGCCCGGCACGTCCATGTGGTTGACTTCGCCGGTGAGGACGGTCTGCAGCACTTCCCAGTAGTCGCTCATGGTGCCGATGTCGAGCCAGTTGAACGGACGGCCCTGGGCGTAGAAAGGCAGGCCGCGCTCGGCCAGCAGCGGGAACAGTTCGGAACCGATGTCGAACGGCACGCCCGACGGGATCAGGTCGATGACTTCCGGCTCGAAGATGTAGATGCCGGTGGAGATGAAGTTCGACTTCGCCTCGGCTTCGCTCGGCTTTTCCTGGAACTCGGTAATGCGTCCCTCGGCGTCGGTGACGACCACGCCATACGACGAAACCTTGTCCCACGGCACTTCCTTGGTGATGACCGTGGCCATCGCGCCCTTGCGGCGGTGCTCGAGCAGGGCCGCCTTCAGGTCGAGGTCGATCAGCGCGTCGCCGCACAGCACAATGGTGGTGTCATCGAAGAAGCCGCCGAATTCCTGGATCTTCTTCATGCCGCCGGCCGACCCGATTGGCTCGGGCACGACTTCGCCGTTGTCCTTGATGTAGCCCTCGAACGAGTAGCCGATCTGGACACCGAACTGTTCGCCTTCGCCGAAGTACTCCTCGATCTTCTCGTGGAGCCAGCTGACGTTGACCATGATTTCGGTCACGCCGTGCTTCTTCAGATGTTCGACGAGGTAAGCCATCACGGGCTTGCCCAGCAGGGGAATCATGGGTTTTGGCAGGTCATAGGTCAGCGGGCGTACACGCGTGCCCTTGCCTGCAGCGAGAATCATGGCTTTCATCAGACCGTCCTTTACGTAACTAAGTTTATTTGGCTGTGGTTTGATAGCGCCATACATCGGCGCACATTTGAGCGACATCACGCTCCGCAGTCCAGCCCAATTCTTCGCGGGCCTTGGCCGGGTCGGCGTAGCATTTGGCGACGTCACCGGGACGCCGGTCGACGATCTGGTAGGGAATCGGGCGGCCGCAGGCCGCTTCGAAGGCACGCACCATCTCGAGCACGCTGTTGCCGCGGCCGGTGCCGAGGTTGTAGGTCACGAGGCCCGGCCCCTTGGCCAGGCGGTCGAGGGTTTTCACATGGCCGATCGCCAGGTCGACCACGTGGATGTAGTCGCGCAGGCCGGTGCCGTCCGGGGTCGGGTAATCGCCGCCGAAGACGGACAGTTTCTCGCGCTGACCGTTGGCGACCTGGGCGATGTAGGGGACGAGGTTGTTTGGAATGCCGTTCGGTTCCTCGCCGATCAGTCCGCTTTCATGGGCGCCGACCGGGTTGAAGTAGCGCAACAGCGCGATGCGCCAGTCGGGCTCGGCCTTGGACAGGTCGCGCAGGATGTCCTCGATCATGAGCTTGCTGCGGCCGTAGGGATTGGTCGCCTGCAGGGGGAAGTCTTCGCGGATCGGCACCGAGGCCGGATCGCCATAGACCGTCGCCGAGGACGAGAACACGAGCGACTTGACGCCGAACTTGGCCATCGTCTCGAACAGGATGACACTGCCGTTGACGTTGTTGTCGTAGTAGCGCAGCGGCTGGGCCACCGATTCTCCCACCGCCTTCAGGCCGGCGAAGTGGATCACGGCATCGACCTTGTGGGCGCCGAAGATGCGCTCCATGGCGCCGCGGTCGCGGATATCGGCCTCTTCGAACTGGAAAGCCTTGCGGGTGATGCGCTGCACGCGTTCCTGCACCGACGCCACGGCGTTGGACAGGTTGTCGACCACGACCACGTCATGGCCTGCGTTCTGCAGTTCGACGACGGTGTGCGAGCCGATGTAACCCATTCCGCCAGTAACCAGAATCTTCATGTCGTTTCGCTCTCTGTGATATGTAATATGTATTAATGATGGCGCAAGCTCTGCTTGAATGAATCACTGCTGGAATTACCGGAGCAGAGCGGCAATGCACGGCCATGCGGCGGCCACGCCAAGGCGGGCAGTCGCGGGGGGGCATGCGTTTTTGTACAGGCGGCTTCTACGGCCGCCCTTATCCCTGTTTGACCTGCTTGCCCCTGGAGGCAAAGGCTTCCTTGATGAACAGCCCAATGAAAGCCATGTCCTCGATGAAGTAGCGCCGGAACATACGGCGCGGCTCCTGCAGGAAGCGGTAGAACCACTCGAGGCCCGATTTCTGCATCCAGACCGGCGCCCGCTTGACCTTGCCGATGGCAACATCGAAGGTCCCGCCCACGCCCATCGCGAACGGAATGCGCATGTGGGCCTGGTATTTACCGAGGAACTGTTCCTTCTTCGGCGAGCTGATCGCAACGAACAGCAGGTCGGCACGGCTGGCGCGGATCTGCTCGGCAACCTGCTGCTCTTCTTCCTCGCCCTTCCAGTAGCCGTTGCGGTAGCCGGCCAGTACCAGGCGCGGGTACTTGCGCTGGTAGGTCTCGGCGACCTTGCTGACGACTTCCTCGCGCGCCCCGAGCAGGAACACGCGCCAGCCCTTCTCGCCGGCGCGCCGCATCAGCGCTTCGAACAGGTCGACGCCGGCGACCCGTTCCTTCAGCGGCTTGCCGAGCAGGCGCGAAGCCCACACCACCGGCATGCCGTCCACGTTGACGAGCGCGCAGTCGTTGATGATCTGGCGCAGCTCGGGGTCACGGCTGGCCTTGACCAGCTTGTCCACATTGACCACCACGTGCTGATGGGGCAAGCCGGTCTGGATGAATCCCTCGACTTTTCCCAGCGTCTCTTCCATTGTCAGGTTATCGACCTGGCAACCCATCAACGTGATGCGATCATTCATGCGGATGTCCTTTAGCGTGATTGCGCCTCGTGATGCGCCTGCTTGGCGAGCTCGGTCGCCAGCACGGCCACGATGCGTTCGGCCGCCTTGCCGTCCCACAGGTGCGGGCGGCGGCCCTGTTTGCCCTCGCCGCGCAGCACCTTGCGGGCTTCGCGGACGATGACTTCCGGATCGGTGCCGGCCAGGACATTGGAGCCCTCCTCGACCGTCACCGGACGTTCGGTGTTTTCGCGGATCGTTACGCACGGCACGCCCAGCGCCGTGGTTTCCTCCTGCAGCCCGCCGCTGTCGGTCAGCACCACGGCCGCGTCCTTCCACAGGTTGAGGAAGGCCATGTAGGCCTGCGGGCCGGCCAGCGTGATGTTCGGGCCGAGGTCGATGCCGAATTTCTCGATGTTGGCGCGGGTACGCGGGTGCACCGGGAAGATCAGCGGCAGCTCGCCGGCGATGTCCTTGAGCGCGCCGGCGATACGGGCAAACGTCACCGGATCGTCGACGTTGCTCGGGCGGTGCAGCGTGACCACGCCGTAGCGCTTGCCGGATGCCTGCTGCCCGGCCTTGAAGCCGCTGGTCTCGAAGGCGGAGGTATCGGCGCGGCCCAGCTTGTCGGCCTGGTACAGCACGTTGTCGACCATCACGTGGCCGACGTAATGCACGGCCGTATCCGGCTTGCCTTCGCGGCGCAGGTGCTCGACGGCGGCCGGCTCGGTGGCGAAGAACCAGTCCGAGATGCTGTCGGTGACGAGGCGGTTGATTTCCTCCGGCATGCTGATATCGCCGCTGCGCAGGCCGGCCTCGACGTGGGCGACCGGGATCACCAGTTTCTTGGCCACGATCGAGCAGGCCAGCGTGGAATTGACGTCGCCCACCACCAGCACCGCGGCTGGGCGCTCGGCCTGGCACAGCTCCTCGAACGCGACCATGATCTTGGCGGTCTGCTGCGCGTGGCTGCCGCCGCCGGCGGCCATGAACACGTCGGGCTGGGGAATGCCCAGTTCTTCGAAGAACACATCGTTCATCTCGCGGTCGTAGTGCTGCCCGGTGTGGATGATCTTGAACGACAACGCGTCCTGCGCCTGCAGCGCACGCACGATCGGCGCGATCTTCATGAAGTTGGGACGGGCACCGGCGACGAGGTAAATCAGCATAAGGACATTTCCCTTTATTAATTAAAAACTAATAATTATTTTTTAATGCAAAAACGTTATTGTAAACCTGCATTCGACTGGAACGGCGGACGATACGGTGGTGATACGCAGCACCTCGCACGGGCGCTTCGATTCGTAGGTGCGCGAGCACCAGCCGAGCGGCGGGTTTTCGGCCCCGCGCACCAGCTCCAGCTGCAGGTCGGCGCCGCTGGCGGCAAGTTGCAGCACGAAGCGCTTGCCCCGTACCGACAGGCCATGGCTGGTCAGGCGCACGTCGAGTTCGGGCGCGAAGTGCCAGAACAGCTCGACCTTGTGCTGCTTGCGCGCCGAGACCTCGTCGCGCACCACCAGGGTGTTGCTGGCGCCGTCGAAGCGCACGCTGCGCATGTGGCGCACCGGGTCCGACAGGCGGGTGTAGCCGTCGTGCGAACCGCGGAAATCGAATTCATGCGGCGAGCTCGGCATGCGGTCGATGTGGGCCTGCGCCTTGCGCAGCCACATGAAGCGCCCGCCGCTCACCGATTGGTCGAGCCCGTCGATGCGCACGGTGTTGTGGGCCGAGGTCCCGCGGAAGTAGTCGCGCCACTTCTGGTCCTGCCAGTACGAGTAGGTGCCGGGATCGATCAGGCATTCCTCGCCGGCCACCGACAAGGTCATCGCCAGCGCGTCGGCATGGCCATGGGCGGCGATGCCCAGGTAGCCGAGCGGGCCGCAATCGAGCATGCCCTTGATCTCGCTCGCTTCGCCGAAGTGGTTGCCGAACAACAGGTAGCCGCCGTCCGGGAAGGCCCAGCCGGTATCGACCTCGTGCGGGTCGCAGTCCGGGCGGCGGCCGGGCAGCGCGTGCAGCAGCCAGCGCACGCCCGGGTGGCTGTCGGCGCCCTTGCCCGCCGCGCCCCCGAGCACGGTGTCGCCCAGCGCCAGCAATTGCGCGGCGCGGTCGCCGCCAAGCGCATCGAGGCGGAACACGCAGCCGTCGTCGGCGTCGCCGACCGCCGGCACGTTGCCGCCGACATCGCGCACCGAACGCAGGAAACGCAGCGCGCGCTGCAGCGAGGCCCAGTAGTTGCGCGAGAACGGCTGGCCGCAGGCCTGGCCGACCAGGCCGGCGACGAACAGGAACTCGCTCGAGAAGATGTGATAGGCAAAGGCCTGCTCGCGGTTGACGCCGTCGCGCGAGAACTGGGCGACGGCTTCATGTTCGAGTTCGCGGCGCGCCTGCGCCAGCCAGTCGCCCGACTCCTTCCAGCACGGCCAGGTGCTGGCGGCCACGTACAGGCCGGCCAGTTCGCCGATCAGGTGGTTGTTGGCAGAGGAGTGGCGCGACAGGTGGCGCGCGATGCTGCGGCAGTGGGCGTGGATGCTGTCGAACCAGTCGGCGCGCAGCTTCTGGCCGGTTTCGCCGGCGAACAGGCTGCTGGACTCGCCGCCGACGAGCTGCCACACCAGGCTCCAGTTGATCAGGCGGATGCCCAGTTCGAGCGAGCTGGTCCAGTTGGGGCCGGTGAGCGGCGGGCACTGGTCGAGCCAGCTGCGCAATTGCTGTTCGAGCGCGTGCAGCCAGCGCACGTCGCGGCTGAGGGCCCAGGCCTGCGCCAGGCGCACCAGGTGCAGGTGGCGGTTCAGCTCCCACACGTGCTTGATGTCGCCGACCTGGTCGCGGTTGGTGATGGCGATGTCGCCGGCATAGACGGCGGGACCGGTGACGCCGGTTTCCGGGTCGCGGTTCCAGACGGTGGGCACGCCGACGTCGAAGCGGCGCTCGGCAAACAGGACCACGTGGCCGGCACAGATGCGGTCGGCGTCGAGCAACAGGGCCTCGATCTCGGCAGCGTCGAGCCGGGGCGCGCCGTCGACGGCCAGCGTCAGGGCGCGCGGCAAGGGCGCGGGAGCAGTGCGGCCGGCCATGCGCCGCGCCATCCTGGTGGCCGCGGCCTGGCGCATACGGTACCCCACTTCCGCAACCGACATGCAGCGCAGTCGATTGACCAGCCATCCGATCCTCACTGTTGCGTTCATTGCCCCCCCAGTTCACGAAGTTGTCGCGCGCTCCTGCACGCTTGTTTCACACTTGTTTCACGTCGATTGCACCGCTTCTAGTCCGCTTTGTTCCTGTCGCCTGATTCCTGGTCCTGCTTCCTGATTCCTGTTTCTCTCCCGCTTTTTCCGACCTGCCACGCCGCTCAGCGGGCTGTTCCACCCTCGCCGCGCAATTGCGCGTACACCGCCGATATCTGTCCGATCACCACGCCGGACTCGAAGCGCTGCTCGATGGTCGCACGGGCGCGGGCGCCCAGGCGCTGGCGCTCGCCGTCGTCGCGCAGCAGCTTGCCGAGCGCCGCCGCCAGCGCACTCGCATCGCCCGGTTCGATCATCAATCCGTTGTCGCCGTCCATGACCGCGTCCGGAATGCCCCCAACGCCGCTCACCACGACCGCCTTGCCGGCAGCCATGGCCTCAAGCATCGCCATCGGCAATCCCTCCGCATGCGACGGCAGGCAGAAGATGGCGGCACGTGCCAGTTCCTCCTGCTTCTGCTCGGCCTTCACCCAGCCCAGCATCACGATGCGGTCGGCCACGCCCAGTTCGGCGGCGCGGCGGCGCACCTGTTCCAGCTCGCCCTGCCCGCCGATGGCCAGCTCGGCGTGCGGGAATTCGTCCTTCAGTTGCGCCAGCGCTTCCACCAGCTCGTAGATGCCTTTGCGCGGCTCGACCTGTCCCAGGAACAGGATGCGGCCCGGCTGGACGGCGACGCCGCTTGCCGGCGGCAGCGGCACCGAATTCGGGATCACGACCACGTGCGCGCCGGGCGCGAATCCGCGCAGGAAGCCGGCCCAGCGGCTCGACAGGGCGATCACCACCGAACTCGCCTCCAGGGTGTGGCGGATCCAGCGCCGCATCCACGGGCCGGATTTGTCGATGAAACTGTCGAAGCAGGCGCCGTGCAGGTGGAACACCGTCTTGCAGCCCGCGGCCCGCGCCAGCGCCAGCAGCAGCGACTTGCGCACGAAACTGCCGTTCGAGGCGGCGTGCGCATGCACCAGCTGCGGACGGCGCATCAGGCAGGCCAGCGTGCCGAACAGGCCTTTGGCGGCAGCGCGCAGCTTGTCCGCGCGGCTGCCCTCGGTATGGGTCGGCACGTAGCACACGCCCTCGCGCTCGAACAGGCCGTCCTGCTGGAGCAGGGACACCACGGTCGCGACACCGCCGCGCCCGGCCGGCGCGGTACCGAGCATCAGCACCCGGGGTGCGTGTGCTGCAGGACTCGATGTCTGGTTCATGCCGCCCTGTTCTCCCACAGGAGTTTGCAAGAAAGAAATTGTTTAAAATAATATAACAATGTTTCTCCCGAGATGCGCACGATTCAGTGCTCGACTGTAATAAATTCAAATTTGCCGTTCGGACCGCGGGCGATCGCCGCCACCCGCTCGACCTGCACGTCCACGCCGGGCACCCGCAACAGGAACTTCCGGACCAGTGCGGCTTCGTCCACCGGACCGAAGCGCGCGGTCGCCACCACCCGCAGGATGAAGCGGGCGCCGCCCCGGTACAGCACCTGGCCTTCCACCAGCTTGCCCTCGTGCCCCTGGAAAATGCGGTCGAGGCGCGTGATCATGCGGCCGTCCGGCAGCGTGATGCATTGCTCCTGCCGGCCGAGCACCCGCTTGACGGTCGGGAACACCCGGCCGCAGGGGCACGGGTCGCCGTCGCCGAGCACGACCAGGTCGCCGGTCCGGTAGCGCACCAGCGGCATCGCGGCGTTGTTCAGGCTGGTGCCGACGATCTCGGCCGTCCTGTTTTCGCGCGCCAGCAGCTCGACGCCGCCGTAGTCGGTCAGCACATGGTATTGGCCATGCTCGCAGGTGCCGATCGCCGCCACCCGCTCCGCCTGGCCGTACCAGTCGAACACGCCCACGCCGAAGGCGCGGGTGATGGCGGCGCGCACATCGGGCTCGAGCGTTTCGGAGGAGGTCATCACGCCGCGCAGGGCCTTGCCCCGGTACGTGCGGCCGGCCGCGTTCAGCCAGTTCGCCAGCACGGCGATCGAGGACGGATAGGCCTGGATCACGACCGGATCGAAGCGCTCGAGCGCGTCGATGTAGGCGCCGATGGTGGCGTTCGACAGGTGGTAGGACGACATCATGAGGGCGTTGCCGACCCAGTCGCGGCACCAGTAGCGCCCATCCCGGGGGGTGTCGCCGCATACGATGTCGCCGCGGATCCAGGCGCGGCGCTGGCCGTGGCGGTAGCCGATCCAGCGCAGCTGGCGGTAGACGAAGGCTTCCTCGCGGATGGCGGCGCCGAGCGTCTGCACCAGCGCCAGCGGCGAGCCGGAGGTGCCGCTGGTGCGGATCGTGTTGCGCACCAGGGAACCTGGCCGGCGCGGGCGGACGAAGCGTTCCGGATGCTGCCTGAGCTCGGCCTTGTCCAGCAGCGGCTGCGCCGGGTCGGCACGGCGCAGCGTGGCGCCGTCGGGGCTGACCGGCACGGCGAGGCGGCGCGCGCGGCGCGCCACATGGTCGTTCAGCACCGGGGCCGCGTATTCGTTGGCGGCCAGTGCCGGATAGACCAGCAGGCGGCCCCACAGGTTGCGGACCAGCTCACGCGCCAGCGAACGCAGCGATAATTTCAGCGAGTAGGTCCACATCGGTATCGGAAGAAAGACAGGATCGGTACAAGCGCTCGAAACAAGAGATCAGTACAGGGATCGGTACAGGGATCAGGTCCGCTCCGGCAGGCGTTCAGGCAGCCGCTCAGGCAGGATTCTTGTGTACGTTTCTGCAACTATCCGACCCAGAATAGCATAGGTCCTGTGGCTTCTTACGTACGCTGGACCACGTTTCGCGAACTCTGCGGCAAGCGCCGGATCGTCCAGCAGGCGGCGCACGGCGGCGGCAAACGGCGCCGGCTCCATCGGTGCGCACAGGCCCGAACCGCTCTGCTCGATGACGAGCCGCTGGTCCGGGATATCGTTGGCCACGCTGGGAATACCCAGCGCCAGGTACTCGACCAGCTTAGTCGGCGACGATACGTCGAACAGGGTACCGCGTGGAATCGGTGACAGGCCGACCTCGGCGCGCACCGCATAGCCGAGCGCCGTGCGCTGGGGCAGCCAGCCGGTCAGCAACACGTGCGCGTCCAGGCCGCGGCGGGCGATCTCGGCGCGCATCCAGTCCATCTCGTCGTTCGAGGCGGCGTCCCCCGCGATCACCATCAGCACGTCGGGCACGTCCTTGCGCAGCGCTTCGGTCACGTCGAGCAGGAAGTCGGAGCGGCGCGACTGCGCGATCCGGCCCAGGTAGAGCACGACGCGGCGCCCGTCCAGGCGCGGATCGTGGACGGGTTCCACGGTGCCGCGGTCGAACAGCGCGGCATCCACGCCCATCGGCACCGCCGTCATGCGCGCGCGGTCGAAGCCCTGGCGTGCAAGCCAGTCGGCCATCGCGTCGCTCTGGACGAAGATGTGGCGCGCGCCGGGCAGCACCAGTTTATAGATGACGAAGCGCGAAGCGGCGGCCCGAAGCGCATGGGCGAACCAAGTCAGTCCCGCTTTCGCCCCCCTCCTCCTGCGCTTGAATTCGTCGCGCCGCACCTCGAAGCCTTCGACGATGGGAAAGGACATCCAATAGAGGAAAGGCACGCCCAGCACGGCGGCGGCCATGCGGCCGACCAGGCCGGATGCGATCTTGTCGCGCACCTGGATGCAGTCCGGGCGCACGCGGCGGCGCGCGCGCAGCAGGCCGCGCAGGTCCCAGAACGGCGACAGGATGCTGGCGAAACGGCTGCGCAGGCTGCCCACCGCATGCATGCCGCCGGCAGGCCAGGGCGCCGGGGCTTCGCTGCCGGACTGGCCGACCAGGTCGGCATGGATGCCGTAGCGCGGCATCTCGGCGCCGAACAGGGTCAGCACGTCGGCGCGCAGCGGCGGGAGCGGATCACGGACGATGAAAGCAATGGACAGGGTTTTGCGCATGCGGCTCGTATCGTTGGGTCAGGCCAGCCGATTCTAGCGCAGCGCATCGAGCGCACGTTTCAGCAATAACAGGCTTGTGTGCGGTGCAGCACACAAGGCGCCATCCAACACGGCAAACAAGGCGGCAAATGCGCGCCGCTTTTACGGTCGGTCCGGCCGCTCAGGCGGCGGCGCGGCTTTCCTTCCACTGCACCAGTTGCGGCAGCAGGCCGGCGCTGGCCTGGCTGTCGAGCTTGCGGCAGAAGTGCGCATTCGAGGCGCGGATGCGTTCGAAATCGGCGGCGTCGAGCACCTTGGGATTGCGCGCGCCGTGCTCGGGCCATTGGACGTAGCGGTAGTTATCGTTCAGCACACGGTCGGCGAAACGCGAATGCATGACGAGGGTCTGGAACACCATTTCATCCGGACACTGAACCGTATGGAAGAAGCGCACCAGGCGCGGATGGGCGTCGAGCAGGCGCAGCACCTCGCGCAGGCAATCGCGCGACAGCGCCCACCACGAGGAGCCGCCGTGCGGCACGAAGCCATCCGGCATGCGGCGCGTGCGCCTGACCAGGCGCAGCACGCGGTTGGCCGCGCCGCAGGCAAGACGCTCGACGCGGCTGCCGCTCTCCCGGTAAAAATACTGGTAGCGGAAGGCGACGTTCCAGCCGCCGGGACGGATCGGCGCCGTCTCGAGCAGTTCACGGTTCCTTACCCGCTCCAGCTCGCGCTTGAGCAGCGCATTGGGCAGCAGCGGGAAGTCCTGGGCCGACAGGAAGATCACCTTGTCGAAGGCCGGCTGCTCGGCCAGGATCTGGCGCACCGAGCCCAGCGTGGCCTGCACCTGGGACCAGCCGCCCCAGCGCACGTCGACGCGCGGCGTCACCACGCGGGCGGCGGGATGGAGCGCGGCGGGATCGATCGTGCTCTTGCGGTCGAGGTGGACGTAGACGAGGAAGTCGGGGTCGTGCAACTGGGCGACCAGTGCGTTGAGCTGGTCGACATCCTTGTGTGCATGGATCAGGAACACCTGTTTCATCGCTCTCCCCGCCGCCGGTCGCGCAAACGGCCTCCAAAAGAAAAATCCCCCGCAGCGCGAGCCGCGGGGGACTGTCGTTGCGCGCCGAGTCTAGCACGGCGCGCGGCAGGGATAGCGCCCGGTTCAGCGCATGGTCCGGGCTTAGTTCAGGGTCACCGACTGGCCGCCGACGGTGACGGTACGGACCGTGCCCGACGTGGTGATGTTCACCGCCGGACGCCGGCAGCCGACGTCGAGCAGCACCAGGTATTCCGCGGTCGTGTTGGCATTGGCCTTCAGGTAGAAGGCGCCGTGGTCTTCCACCACGCCGGCCTTCGGCGCCGGACCGGTCCACTTGGCGAAGGTCGCCGACGTGTTGAGCGAGCGCACGCACACCGACTGGTTGCCCGCGGCGACCTTGACGTTCAGCGCATTCTCGACCGTCATGATGACCGGGGTGTGCATGTTCCACTCGTAGGTGCGGGCCACGGTGCTGGACAAGCGGTCGCGCACCAGGATCGCGTTGTTGGCGTTGCGCAGGTGCCAGACCTGGCGCTTGGCCATCGACAGCTGGCCGCCGTACGACGGGGTGGCGTCGCCTTCCGCGTAGTCGTAGGTCGGCTGGGCGGTGAAGGCCGTGATCTTGCCGTTGCGCAGCAGCTGTTCGCGGTAGCCGTCCACCAGCTGGCCCTTGCCGCCGTCGAAGGTGATCGCGTTCTGCGAACGCGTCTGGTGGTACCAGTCGCTCCAGTATGGCGAGCCGTACCAGTCGTACCAGCCGGCCTTGACCAGCAGCGGCTGGCCCGCCACCGACAGCAGCAGGCCGTTCTGGTCGCCGTGGCTGTGGTTGAAGGAACCGTAGGGGCTGGACTTGAAGAACAGCGAGGTGCGCAGGTTCGACGCCAGGTCGCTGTGCATCGCGACCCAGCCGATGCTCGGGTAGTAGGCGGAGTTCGACGGCGCCGCCAGGAAGGTGGTGTGCTTCACCGGCAGCGGATACTCGGCCGACAGCAGCGACATGGCATCTTCCATGCCGGTGGTGTTCTTCACGTACCAGGCGGCGCGCGGCGACCACATGCGCGAAGCGAAGGCGCGGAACACGCGCGGGTCGGGCTTGGTTTCGCCCGCGTCGCCGAAGGCGTGGGTACGCGCACCCGGCGGCGTGAAGTTCATCGCAAAATCGAGGAAGCCCAGGGTCCACGGCTTGCCGAAGAAGTTCACGCCGCTGGCATGGTGCAGCGGATCCCACAGGGCCAGCAGGTAGCCGGCCGCGTATTCCGCGTAGGCGGTGCCGTTGGCGTAGCCGCCTTCCGGGCCGCTCCACGGGTTCGGGCTCAGGGCATAGGCACGGAAGGAGAAATCGAACCACTTCTCGGCCTCGGGGATGTCGCCCAGGTTCAGGGTCGAGATCAGCACCAGGAACACCAGGCTGGTGTTGCCGTGCGAGTCGAACGGATACTGGTCGAGGCGGCCGTTGTCGCCCGCCAGGTTGTTGTAGATCTCGGTGGTACGGGTCTTGATCGAGGCCAGCCAGCGGGCCTTGCGGGTGCTGTCGAGCGCACCGGGCAGGAGGTCGATTGCCTTGGACAGGCCCCAGGCAATCTGACGCGTGGCCTGGTCCTGGTTGGCGTAGCTGGTCGGGCCGGCCGGATTCAGGGCTGCCAGCTGGTCGCCGCGCAGCAGCGCTTCGTTCAGGTAGATCTGCTCGCCCCTCAGGCGGTACATCAGCGCGGCGGCCTCGAGCTGGCGGGTCGCTTCGTTGATGCGCTGGCGCACGTCGGTCTGCTGGGCAGCCATGGCGGCGGTCAGCGGCGAGCTGATGACGACGGTCCAGCGCGAATCCGTCAGCGCCGGCACCGCGGTGATCTGGGCCTTGACTTCATTGCCCAGGCGGCTGAGGTAGGATTCCAGGTCCACCTTCTTGGCGTAGTTCCAGGTCGAGAACGGCGTCACCGACGCCGGCAGCGAACGCGGACGCGCCTTGGACAGGATGCGGTTGCGCAGCGTTTGATTGTCCGGCACTTCGAACTTGTTCGACAGGCTGGTGACCGAGAAGGTACGCGGGTTCGACCACTCGCTCGAACCGACCGGGCGCACCCGCCAGGTGTAGTTACCCAGGGCCATGGCCTTGGTCGGCAGGTACCAGTTCCGCTCCACCACGACCTTGGTTGGCGTGCCGCCAACCGGCGTGATCTCGAGCTCGTAGCTGGCAGGGCCGGTAGGATGGCGCGCCCAGGTAAAGCCCGGCGGGTTCTGCGCCTGCACCTGATTCATTTCAGGCTTTGCCTTGACGATCAGGGGGTCGTTGGACTGGACCCAGTCGGCGCGGGCGGAAACGCTCGCGAACAGCGCGGCGAATGCAGCGGCCCAGACCAGGGCTTTCCGTTGAAATTGCATGTGGGTGCTCCGAGAAAAAAATCTTGACTACGATGCGCCGCACCGGGTCGCGGCGGGCTCGAGATGTCTTGCCTGCGCTGGCGGCGACTTACTTGTTTACGGGGTTTATGCTACCCCAAAGTAAGTTGAGCACAGGCAAATTCCCCAAAGAAATCAAAGATTTTTCTATTGCTTCGCAGAAAACCCACGACAAAATTTCAACTTTTACCGAACAATATTTGCAGCCTTGTAATGGTCATAAATGGCCTGGAAAGACAAAAAAGCAAAGCTGTCGGATTGCTATCGGCCTTCCCCTCATGCCGGCACCGCGCGCGCCTCGGCCTGCAGTTCGCGCACCCGCTTCATGTAACGCAAACAATAAATGCCGAAGGCGAGCGGGGCCTTGTCCATGTGGCGCCGGCGCACGGTGAATTCTTCCTGGCGCGCCTTGAGCTTGTTGGCCGAGGACACGCTGCCGGCGTGGTCACGGAACACCGTCAGGGGCTGGTCGATCATCACCGGGGCCGACACGGCGCCGAGGCGCAGCCACAGGTCGATGTCCATGGCGTACTTGAGCTTTTCGTCGAACATGCCCACCCGTTCGAAGGCCGACTTGCGCACGAAGACGGCCGGATGGGGCACCGAGGCGCGGCCCGCCACGAACGAACGGTAGGACCAGGCCGGCATGGCGTAGGGCGGCACCATGCGGCCGTCCTTGAGCACCTGGATGTTCCCGTACACCCAGTCGACCTGCCTGCCGGCGCCCTTCCCCTGCTGCCCTTCCTCGAAGCAGCGCTTGACGGTCGCCAGCACGTCGGGACCGTTGTAGTAGTCGTCCGAATGCAGGTGCGCGATGTACTCGCCCTGGGCCGCTTCGATACCCTGGTTCATGGCGCGGCTGATGCCGCCGCCGACATCGCGCAGCACCCGCTTGTTGCCGGGCCTGTCACGCAAGTACGCGGCAATCATCTCCAGGGTGCCGTCGGTCGAGCCGCCGTCAACGAAGATGTGTTCGAAGTCCTGGCAGGTCTGCGACTGCACCGATGCCAGGGTGTCAGCCAGCGTGGCGGCGCTGTTCCACGTGCACGTAACGATCGAGAAGGTTGGTTTGTTCGGCATACAACTCCAGTAAGCGAGGTAGGAGGCGCCCGGCATCGGCGCCGAAGGAAGGCGGCGGCACGATCTGGCGCGGTGGTTCGGCAAGCTGGCGGCGCACGCGCTCGACCAGTTCGTCCATGGTGGCGGCCAGCTGCAACTGGCCGTCGTATTGCTGGTAGGCCGCCAGTTCGGGCGTGCCACCGCGCGCCAGCGCGACGCACTGCCTGCCCAGCGCCAGCGCTTCGAGCACGGTCGTGCTGCAGGCCTCCTCGCACACCGACGGCACCACGCACAGGTGGGCGCGCGCGCTCAAGGCCAGCGTCGAGGCGTAATCCTGCCAACCGAGGAAACGCACGCCGCCGCCCCCGTAGCGCGCCTCGAGCGCGGCCCGCTGCGGCCCGTCGCCGGCGATTGTCAGGCGCGTGCCCGGCGGCAGCCGCCCTTGGCTGGCGGCCAGGAATTCGCCGAAGCCCTTGCCGGCATCGACCCGCCCGACCAGCACCACGTCGCCGTGCTCGGGCGCCGGTGCGGCACGGCTTGTCGCCAGCAGTCGCGGATAATCCACGAAGTTGTGGATCACCCGGCAGCGCGACAGGTCGGCATCGGGCACCGCGCGCAGGAACTGGCGGCGCAGGAAGTCGGAGACGAACACCGTCTTGTGGCGCGCAAAGGCGCGCGCGGTCTGGCTGCGGTAGCCGTTGACGGCGAGCGCCGTGACCGTGCGGCGCATCGGGCCGACCGACTTGTCGTTCCGGGCGATGCAGGCCGAGCAGTCGCCGGGCACCAGGTTGTCGCACACGGCGTCGTCGCGAAAGCGCAGGTGGGTCAGGCATTCGCTGCCCTGGTCGTGGCGGGTCTGGACGTAGTTGATCGACTCGTCCACGTGCAGGCCGACCATCGGCACGTGGCCGTGGTAATGCACGACGTCGAAGCCGTGGGCGTGCTCGTTGATGGCAGTGGCGATCTTGCGTGCAAAGAACGGGCGCTTGAGCGGGTTGAACACGCCCATCTGCAGTTCTTTCCAGCCATTGCGTGCATAGTCGAAGCCTGGCCGGAAATGGCCGCGGAAACCGATCTGCGCGGCACAGCCGTCCAGGCCACGGTCGTTGCGGCCCAGGATCTCGACGTCGTGCCCCTCGGCCAGCAGCCGGTTGGCCAAGGTCACCACGTGCTTGCCCAGTCCACCGATCTGATCACCCGGCAAATCTTCGGACACCATCAGGATACGCACATTGTCCTCCGCAAATCATTCCCCTACATACTGTTGTTGTTCGTCTTGCCCGTCGACTCCCGGTTCAGCTTCCCGCCGGTTGCCAGCGCGCCTTCACGCGCGACCACGCCAGCAGCCGGTCGTCGCGCTCGATGACGAACAGCGCGCCATGCACGCCCAGCAACAGCACGGTCACACCCAGGATGAACAGGAAATCCCAGGCCCCGCGGTCGAACAGCTGCTCGGCCGTGGAGGCGGCCACCGCCACCAGCGCCACGCCGAACAGGCCCGGCGCATACCCCTGCCCCAGCAGGCGCCCGAGACTGGTGGGCACGGTGCGGCCGTGCACATATACAAGGAAGGCCCCCGTGAAGAGCAGCGAACCGATCAGGTGGCCCCAGGCGGCGCCGTCGATGCCCCACCCCGCCACCCCGGTGTACACGATCGCCAGGCCGGCCACGGCGCGGGTGACGGCGAACAGGCCGGACACGCGCGGATGGCCCATGCCGTCGTTGACCAGGGAAGGCAGGCTGGTGAGCGAATCGATGAACTGCGACAGCGCCATCACGGCCAGCACCGTGGCGCCGTTGCGCGCGAACTCGTCGTTCATCCAGTAACCGAGGATCTGGTGGGCGAACACCGCCACCAGGGTCAGGATGGCCGCGTTCAGGAAGACCACGTAGCGCGTCGCCTTCACGTACACGCGGTCGAGGCGCACCAGTTCGCCCGCGGCGGCCAGCGCGCTGGCGGCCGGGAAGAACACGCTCGACAGGCGGAAGGTCAGGCTCAGGACCCGGTTGGCCAGGGTCGCCGCCACCGTGAAGTAGGCCAGCCCGGTCACCCCGACCAGGGCGCCGATGATCAGCTTGTCGGCATAGGTGTACGACAGCATGGCGAAGCGCGACAGGAAGGAATAGGCCGAAAAACCGAGCAGCTGGCTGCGAAAGCGCGCGCCCGGCCAGCGCCAGCGCGCGTTCGGCAGCAGGCGGCGGATCGCGCGCCACAGGATGGCGCAGTGGATGCTACTGGCGACCACGCGCAGCAGGATCACTTCGAACAGGCCGTGGCCGAGCAGCAGGACGCCGACGGTCGCCAGCGGCACCAGGGTGCCGAACACCATCTCGACACGGGCCGAGATGTCGTAGCGCATCAGCGACTGCGGGACGCTGTTCAGGTAATTCTGGACCTGGCCCAGCAGGAAGCCGAGGGCCGCCAGCCGCAGCGTGTCGATGGCTTCCGGCACCAGCTGGCCCGGCACCGAGAACACGTCGGTCACGAACCAGCGCGCCCCCAGGAACAGCCCGATGGCGCCCAGCAACCCGATGATCGCGTAAGTCGCCAGGCCGAAGGACATGGTCTCGAAGATCTTGTCTTCGTCCTTGCGGGCGTTGTGCTCGGCGATGTACTTGACCGAACCGGCGGTCACGTTGATGTCGATGACGGCAAAATAGCCGACGATGGCCGTGACCAGCGAATACACGCCGTAGCCGGCATCGCCCAGGCCCTTCACGACGAGCGGCACGGTGCCGAGCATGACCAGCGCGGGGATGGCCGCGCCGAGCAGGTTCGACCAGGCGTTACGGGCGAGGCGCAGGTTCATCAGGCCGTCACCAGGTGCGGACGCGGTGGCACGAAGGATTTCACCGCCGGCTTCGCCGCCGGGGCCGTCTTGGCAACCGCCATGGCCAGGTAAGGCAGGGCCAGGCAGAAGGCCAGCATCTGGGTGGTGCGCACCTGCGGGAACGGCGTGCCGATCAGGAGGTCGGGAATCATGAAGGCGACCCCGGCCACGCCGGCCGTTGCGATTCCGAGCAGTTCGGGCGGCAATTGCTTGAGCGCGCGCCGGGCGAACAGGACAAAGGCGATGATGGTGCCGAACAGCAGGACCGTACCCAGCAGCCCGCTCTTGAGCGCGATGTGCAGGATGCCGCTGTGCAGGAACAGGCCGCCATCCGGGTTGTTCTGCCACGAGATGTACTGGTAGCCGTTATACCGTCCCCAGGAACCGATGCCCGTGATCGGCTTGGACAGGAAGTCGGCCATGGCGAACTTCAGTTCCAGCACCCGCTCGCTCTCCGGGCCGAAGCGCCGCGATTGCATGTCGTAGACCAGGCTCGACAGCCCACCGGTCGCGCCCTTGGTCTGGGCCAGCCGCTGCACCGCCACGTAGGCCAGCGCGGCCCCGACCACCGGCAGGCCGCCGGTCATCAGCTGCATGCGGCGCTTGAGCGGGAAGCGCATCATGATGACCAGGAACGCCAGCACGAAGCCGATCCAGGCGCTGCGGCGATAGGACAGCACGATGCACAGGCCGGTCGCGATCAGGGTCATCCACTCGATGCCACGCCAGAACTTCGGGCGGTCGGTCTTGACGGTCTGGAACAGGTGGACGGCGGCGATCGCGAAGGCGACGGTGCACACGAGGCTGTCGTTGATGTCGAAGAACGTGAGACGGATCTTGATCGCGTTCATGTTCGCGTACACGTTGTTCGGGTCGCCGCCGAAGGCCGCCCAGCGCACCAGTCCGAACAGGGCGCGGCCCAGGCCGACCAGCAGGATGAAATGGGTCAGCTCGAGCACGTGCTCGCGGGTGCGGAAGGACAGCAGCATCAGCGAGATGAGCGGCGCCATCCAGACGATGTTCGAGAAGCCCTGCGGCGAGAGCGAATCGGCCAGCGGAACGTCGAGCATCGTGGCCACTGCCACATGGCCCACCAGCAGCGCGAACCAGGCCCAGAACCAGGGCCGCAGGTTGCAGCTCGGCGTCGGGTAGCGCTGGAACGTGGCGGCCACGCGCGCGCAGGCCCAGGCGCCCAGCACGTACCACAGCACCAGGCCGAAGAACAGCAGGCCGGAGCCGCGGCTGTAGATGCTGCGCGTGGCGAACACGGCCAGGTTGCCGTAGCTGGTCGAGTTCATGCAGAAGTAGACCGCCAGGTACGCGTAGACCAGGAAGCGCGGCCACACGAGGCCGATGCCGATCCCCGCGACGGCGGCTATCGAGAGCCCGATGATGAAGGCCCACGGTAGCGAGTAGTAAATATAGGGGAGGATCTCGTTCATCGGCTGCTACCTGCTTCCTATCCTTGCTTCGGGGCGGGGCCCTGTGCCTGCGCCGCTTCTTCCGCCGGGGCGTCCGGCGGCGCCAGTTCGGCGCCGAGCAGGCGCGTGCGGTCGCGCGGCGCCATCATGGCCAGCATGTCGGTGACGAAGCGGTCCTGCACCTGGTAGGCCTGCTGGTCGTTGCGCTGGATGGTCGAGACGCGCACCAGCATGCCGTCCGGGATCTCGCCCGACAGGCCGTAGGCGAGCCGGCGCAGCTTCTGCTGGATGCCGGTCTTGGTGGCATGCTCGCCGATCGTGATCCAGTAGGTGATCGGCTCGTTGCGCTCGTTCAGGCGCGCCACCAGGCGCTTGACCGGCAGTTCGCCGAAGCGGGTCGGCAGCGCGCCGTCGTCGGCCTTGACCATCTGGAAGCCCTGGGCCACGTAGCAGACTTCCGGCAGGTGCAGCTGCAGCGCCTTGCTCTGGTCGCCGCCATAGGCGATCGACAGCATCACGCGCTGCCCCTCCCGGTTGACGTAGGTGCGCGACAGGGTCTGGTCGTAGATCTTCTCGAGCACGCTCTGCTGTTCGGGGTCGGGGGTGAGCGGCACCACCGACGGATCGATTACCCACTCGCCGAAGCGCTGCGGGATCATCTCTTCCAGGCTGAACTGCTCATGGGCTTCGAGCACGCGCGGCTTCGGCGTCAGGGCGCCGGTCAGGGCCGAGGTGCCGGCCATGGCCACGCCGAGCACCAGGCTGATGGCGAAACGACGGTTCATGTTGCCTCCTTCAATACGGGTGCTCCGTCACTACGGCCGCGGCCGGAGCTGCCGGAACCCGGCCCGCCGCCGCCATTGCCCTCGCGGCGCTTGATCCACCATTGCAGGCCTGAGTCGACCGCCAGGATCAGCACCAGCGCGGTCATGAACAGCACCATCCCGGCGAAGCCGTGCAGGAAGCCCTGGCCGGCGGCGTCGCCGTAGTAATAGGTGATCAGGGTCAGGGTGATGACGCGGATGACGTTGGCCGCGAACGAGATCGGGATGATCAGGATCGCCAGCGTGATGTTGCGGAAGGCCGACGGGTGGCGCATCAGGTTCAGGTAGAACAGGCCGAGTGCTTCCAGCGTCAGCAGGGTCTGCAGGCCGGCGCAGGCATCGGCCACCAGCAGCTGGTACTGCCCCATCTGCAGCACCACCCCCGAGCGCGAGATCGGATAACCGGCCGCGAACAGCAGATGCTCGGTCACCCAGGACACCGCCATCTTCATCGGCATCGTCACCGCGGCCACGAGCTCGCTCGGCAGCGGCACCATGAACAGCATGAAGAAGAACGGGAACCACAGCACGCGCAGGGCTTTGGTGCCGAACTTGAGCAGCACGATGGCGGCCATGACGGCCAGGATCGAGCCGACTTCGAACATCAGGATCTTCTGCGAGCGGCCCAGCAGGTGGATCGCCAGGCCGAAGGCCAGCACCGGCCAGCCGATCCAGCTCGCGACGGGGCGCGCCGGAGGATAATCGATGGCGGCCATCATCTCGGGCCACTTGCGCCAGATCAGCCAGATCGCGAGGAAGAAGATGATCGGGCCGTGGCCCTGCTCTTCGCCGATCCAGGCGCCGGTGAACAGGTCGTAGAAAGTGGGGCCGAACAGGATCGCCAGGCCGGCGATGATGGGCCACCATTCGGGAAGGGCGCCGCGCAGGGCGCCTGCCAGGTCGGTCGACGCGCTGCGCGCCGCCGCATCGTTGCGGGCCGCCGTCGCCATGTCAGAACTCCACCACCACCGAGCCGACCACTTCGGCCCCGGATTCCGCCATCTGCTCGGCCATGCGGCTGACGTTGGCGATGCGGGTGCGGTGCTTGCAGGCCACCAGCAGCACGCCGCCGGCGCGCCCGGCCACCGCCAGCGCGTCGGCGCCGGCAGCGAACGGCGGCAGGTCGTACAGGACCACGTCGTAGCGGCTCTCGAGCTGGGCATTGAGGTTGCGGAAACCTTCGCGCGCCAGCAGTTCCTGCGGGTTCGGCGGCAAGGTGCCCGCCGGCATCAGGGACAGGTCGACGAAAGCCGGCACGCGCGAGATGACGTCGAGGTCGGCGCGGCCGGCCAGCAGGTCGGACAGGCCCTGGCGCGGCTTGATGCCGAACATCTCCTGCTGGCGCGGGCTGCGCAGGTTGGCGTCCACCAGCAGGGTCTGCTCGCCCAGCTGCGAGAACACCACGGCCAGGTTGGCCGCGAACAGGCTGGAGCCGTCCTCGGGCGTCACGCCGGCGATCGCCAGCGCGCGCCGGCCGCGGGCGAACCAGCGCAGCATCAGCTGGCTGCGGATCGCGCGCAAGGCCTCGACCTGGGGCGAGAACGGATCGTAGGCGGCCACCAGCTTGGGCGACAGGTTGGCCTGCCCTTTCTGCAGATAGGGATAGGAGAACTGGCGCGCCAGCACCTGCTGGATGTCCTCCTCGCTGACCAGCCCCAGGCGCACGGCGGCTTCGCCGAAGCGGATCCCGAGGTCCTTCTGCATGCGCAGGACACGCTCGGCGCTTTCGGGAGTGAGCTTGCCGGAATCGAGCAGCAGCGCTCCCATGCTCGATTCTGCGGCATGAGCGGGCCCATGGTCGACGCGCGAGGCATCGGAAGGCAATGCGGATAGCACGGGTGAATTCATAATCGTGTCCTGTAGTGTTTTCAAGCCCATTCGGTTCGGCGCGTCATTCAATGCCCGGGTTCAGCGCCCTCAGTTCAGCCTCAGCAGCCGGCGCGGCGTCATCAGGGCGCGGATGCCGCTGCCGCGCGGGCGCTTCACGCGCCATTCGATGGTGCCGAGCACCGGGATGCCCAGCGAGTCCTTGATGTCGCCGGTCGAGCGCACCGGGCGGTTGATCAGTTCGAGCAGCAGGGCCAGGCCGACGCCCAGGATGGTGCCCAGCAGGATCGATACCAGGGTGTTGAGCAGCACGCGCGGGCCGGACGGCGCCGTTGGCGGCACCGCCGGGTTCAGGATCGAGATGTCGGACTGTTCGGACTGGGCTTCGATGCGGGTCTGCGAGAAACGCTGGCTGGCCGCGTCGAAGGCGCGCTGGGCGCTGTCGAGGTCTTTCAGCAGCACGCCGAGCTCGTCGCGGGTACGGTTCAGCTCGAGCACGCGGGTCTTCTGGGCGGCCAGTTCGGCGCGCAGCTGGGCTTCGCGCTGGCGGAACACCTGGGCGTTGGAGCCGACGCTCTTCGAGACGCTGCCCACGGCGGCGTTCAGTTCGGCGCGCATCTTGCTGACCTCGGCCGCGGCGGCCTGGTAGATCGGGTGGTTGCGGCCGTAGCGCGAGGCCGCCTCGGCCAGCTTGGCTTCGCCGCTGGCCAGGCTCACGCGCAGGTTCTGGACCAGGGCGTTGTTGGCCACGTCGGCCGAACCCAGGCCGGTGGCCATGTTTTCGCGCGAGCTCGCTTCCATCGCCTGGGTCTGGGCCGCCACCAGCTGGGCCGACAGGTCGTTCAGGCGCGACAGCTCGACGTCCACCCGGTTGTTGTCGAGGCTGACGATGCCCTTCTCCTGCTGGTACTTCGACAGGCGCGCCTGGGCCGCCTCGACGTTGTCGCGCAGCTGCTTGGTCTGCTCGTTGAAATAGGACGAGGCTTTCTTGGCCGGCTCGGTCTTGAGCTGGACCGTGATCTTCTGGTATTCGTCGGCAAAGGCGTTGGCAACGGCGGCCGCGAAGGTCGGGTCGGCGCCCGAGAAGCTGATCTCGACCACGCTCGATTCGCGCGACGGCCGGATCTCGAGCTTCTTGAGCAGCAGGTCGGCCAGCCAGTCGCGCGGCGTGCCCTTGCCTTCGTTCGCTTCGCGCCACTGGGCCTGCACGGCCGGGCTCTGCGCCAGTCGCAGCGAGTCGACCACGCGCAGCGCCACGTTCTTGCTGCTGATGATGTCGATCTGGGTCGCCATGTAGCCCGGCATCAGGTTGCCGGGCATGGTCAGGCCACTGACCGGATCCACGCCCTTGTAGTTGAGCAGCACGGATGCGGTGGCCTTGTAGGTCTTCTGCTGGATCAGGCTCCAGCCCAGGGCGAGCAGGACCGTGACCAGCAGTGTCCCGAGGATGATCTTCTTCCTGGCAAGAAGAATCAGCAGGAATTGATGAACGTTCATGACCTTAACCTTTGCATCTGTGCTTTACAGCGGGGATGGACAAAACTCAAACTTGCTTACTAGTTAGCTCATGGATGTCGAGAGACCGTAGCGAGCGGCAGAGCAACGCGCAGTAGGTCTATCGACATTCATTAGAACCAGCTTTCTCGGACGACAATGACATCGTCGACCTGGACCGGATCGCTGGCCTTGACATTGATCGTCACCGGGTTGCCGCTGGCATCCTTGCGGGTGATCTTCATGCCGTTATTGCTGCCGCGCACGCTCAGGCCGCCGCCGGCCGACACCGCCTGCTGGACCGTCATGCCGCGCTCGAGGCGGAACGGGCCCGGACGCTGGACTTCGCCGGTGACATAGGCGCGCGGTGCGCGCTCGACATAGATGATGTCGCCGCCGGCCACTTCGTAATCCTTGTTCAGCTCGCCCTTGCGCACCATGTCGACGACGTCGATGGTTTCACGCGTGGTGTTGCCGTCGCGGGTGCGCACCAGGTTGATGATGTCGCCGCCCTCGCCATGGATGCCGCCGGCCATCGCCAGCAGGTCGAGCACCTTGCGGCGCCCTTCCACGGCATAGCGGCCCGGGCGGTTCACATAGCCCAGCACCGAGACCTGCTGGCTCGCGAGCGTGGTCACCAGCATGTTGACCTGGGCCTTCTTGAGGTAGCCGCCCTTCTCGAGCAGGTCGCCGATCTTCTTCTCGGCAGCCGCCACCGACAGGCCGCCGACGCCGACCTGGCCCAGCAGCGGGAAGGTGATGTTGCCGCTCTCGCTGACGCGGGTTTCCAGCGACAGGTCCGGGCTGCCGTAGACGGACAGCTTGACCACGTCGCCCGGTCCGAGCAGCACTTCGGCGGCGCCGGCGATACCCACCGTCAGCGCAAGCGCGGCGGCCATCATCCACTTGACGAATCGTTTCATGATTGCTCCTTCAAATTCTGGTTATTGTTGAGGTTCGATTTACTTCAGGCCGGCCACGCCGCGGTCGAGTGCAGCCTTGTCGTCCGCGCCGTCGGCATCGGACGGCCCCATCGAGCCCTGGGCCGGCGCGCCCGCCACCGCGGTGGCGCCCGCTGCTGGCGAACCTGCCGGCGCCCCACCCGCCGGGGTGTTGGCGTCCGGTGCGAAATCCTTGTTCAGGTACTCGATCTTGGCGGTACTGCGCAGGCGCTGGATCTCGGCTGCGGCCATTTCCTTGTTCTTCTGGTTCATCAGGTACTGGGCGATCTGCGGACCGGCGACGGCCAGCGTCACCGGCGCGTCGCGCACCTCGGCAATCGAGATCAGCATGGCGCGGTCGCCTTCATTGACGACGAACATCTGGCCTTTCTGCATCGCCAGCAGCTTGGACGACATCTGCGGGTTCAGGTCGGCGGTGCTGCGCGTGACCTGCGCACGGCCGTACTTGATGTTCTTCGAGTCGAGGAACACGGCGACTTCCTCGAGCGACTTGGCGCTGTCGGCGGCGGCGCGCACTTCCGGCGTCAGGTCGGCGGCGGGGATGATCAACTGGTTCATCGCGAACTGCTTGCGGTTCGAGAAGAACTGCGGGTTCTTGTTGAAGTAGTCTTCCACTTCGGCAGGCGTCGGGCGCTGCGGCTCGCCGATGCGCTTTTGCATGTAGGCCTGGGCAATGATCAGCGAGCGCGCACGCTCGATGGCCTGCATCACCTTCGGGTCGCGGTCGAGCTTTTCCTTGGCCGCCTCGCCTTCGAGCAGTTCACGGTCGATCAGCGCCTGCAGGATTTGCTTGCCGGCCGGCCCTTGCTGTGCGGCCGGCACGCCGGCGCGCTGCATTTCCTCGTTGAGCTGCAGCACCGTGACTTCTTCGCCATTGACGCTGGCCAAAGCCTGGCCCGGCTTCGATTCCTTCGGCTCGTCCTTGCTGCAACCGGCGAGGGTCGCTGCGGCGAGCGCCAGCGCTGCAACGGACAGCAGGCGCTTCGGGGTACGCATACGGGTGGACTGGGTGGTGTGGTTGGCTGCCAAATGGAAGGTTTTCAAGATAATTTCCTCGACGTTGGTTAGCGGGGCCGAACACGGAGCACCCGCCTCTTGTTATTCGTGACCCGCTCCAGGATCAGGACTCATCCATTCTGAGTTCCGCACGATTCGATATCTGTTCGTCAATTAACACTCTGCTGTTACGCCGCTGCCGCACGCTGTCCGTGTGCTGCGCCGGCCTGTGGCGGCGGCGCCCATGGCGTCGCGCCCGCTTCCCCCTCCTCGTCCTGCAACTCGAGGAAGGCCTCGTAAGCCCGGCGCAAGCCTTCCGCCAGCGGCATACTGGCGCGCCAGCCGAGCGCATTGAGCTTGGAGACGTCGAGCAGCTTGCGCGGCGTGCCGTCCGGCTTGCTGGCATCGAAGGCGATGCGTCCGTGGTAGCCGACCGTTTCGCCGACCAGGCGCGCCAGGTCGGCGATCGTGACGTCTTCGCCGGTACCGACATTGATGTGCGAATGCATCGGATCGGTGTTCGCCGCGTAGACCTCGTGCGGCAGGTTCATCACGTACACGCTGGCGGCCGCCATGTCGTCGACGTAGAGGAATTCGCGCATCGGCTTGCCGCTGCCCCAGATCACCACTTCCGGCGCCCCGCTCATCTTGGCTTCGTGGAAGCGGCGCAGCAGCGCCGGGATCACGTGGCTGTTTTCGGGGTGGTAGTTGTCGCCCGGGCCGTACAGGTTGGTCGGCATCACGCTGCGGTAGTCGGTGCCGTACTGGCGGTTGTAGCTTTCGCACAGCTTGATGCCGGCGATCTTGGCCATCGCGTACGGCTCATTGGTCGGCTCGAGGATGCCGTTCATCAGGTATTCCTCGCGGATCGGCTGGGCCGCCAGGCGCGGGTAGATGCACGATGAGCCGAGGAACAGCAGCTTCTGCACGCCGGCCCGCCATGCTTCATGCACGACATTGGCCTGAACCATCATGTTGTCGTAGATGAACTCCGCCGGATAGGTATTGTTGGCATGGATGCCGCCCACCTTGGCCGCGGCCAGGTAGACCTGGTCGATGTGTTCGGTGCGGAAGAACTCCCGCACTTGGGCCTGGTCGGTCAGTTCCAGTTCGGCGTGGGTACGGGTGATGATGTTGGTGTGGCCTTGGGCGCGCAGGGTGCGCACGATGGCCGAGCCGACCAGGCCACGGTGGCCGGCGACGTAGATACGGGGCTGCGGATTGTTCAACACGTTTACTCCAGTGAAAGTGCAACGTTGTAGCCATGCGATGTGAGCAGCTTGTGGCGGCGCGCCGTGTCGAGGTCATGCGCCACCATCTCCTGCACCATTGCTTCGAAACTGGTGGTCGGTTCCCAGCCGAGGCGCTCGCGCGCACGGCTCGGGTCGCCCAGCAGGGTCTCGACCTCGGTCGGACGGAAGTACTGCGGATCGACGGCGACGATCGGCTGCCCGATCACGACGCCCGGCGCCTTGTCGCCATGTACGGCGACCACCAGCCCGCGCTCCTCGACGCCCTGCCCCTGCCATGCGATCTCGATGCCGAGCTCGCGGGCGGCGATCTCGACGAACTGGCGCACCGAGTACTGGCGGCCGGTGGCGATGACGAAATCCTCGGGCTTGTCCTGCTGCAGCATCAGCCATTGCATGTGAACGTAGTCGCGCGCGTGGCCCCAGTCGCGCAGCGCATCGAGGTTGCCGAGGAACAGCTGCGGCTCCAGGCCCTGGGAGATGTTGGCCAGGGCCCGGGTGATCTTGCGGGTGACGAAGGTTTCGCCGCGGCGCGGCGATTCGTGGTTGAACAGGATACCGTTGCAGGCATACATGCCGTAGGCCTCGCGGTAGTTCACCGTGATCCAGTACGCGTACAGCTTGGCGACGGCGTACGGGCTGCGCGGGTAGAACGGCGTGGTCTCGCGCTGCGGGGTTTCCTGCACCAGGCCGTACAGCTCCGAGGTCGAGGCCTGGTAGAAGCGGGTCTTCTTTTCCAGCCCCAGGAAACGGATCGCTTCCAGCAGGCGCAGGGTGCCGATGCCATCGACATCGGCCGTGTATTCGGGCGACTCGAAGGACACGGCGACGTGGCTCATGGCGCCAAGGTTATAGACCTCGTCCGGCTGCACCTGCTGCAGGATGCGGGTCAGGTTCGAGGTGTCGGTGAGGTCGCCATAGTGGAGGAAGAAACGCGGATTGTCGGCATGCGGGTCCTGGTAGATGTGGTCGATGCGTTCCGTGTTGAACAGGGAAGCACGGCGCTTGATGCCGTGCACCTCGTAGCCCTTCTGGAGCAGGAGCTCCGCGAGGTAGGAACCATCCTGGCCGGTAACGCCGGTAATCAAGGCTTTCTTCATCTTGTTTTTCCTGAATTGGGACCGACATAGTCGGGCCTGGTAAGTTGCAAACTCATCAACGATTCTACGCAGCCAGGGTGGTCATGCAAGCAAGTATCCAATCGTGCGCACCTTTTTTAAGGTGACTTTAAGCGATTTGTTGCCTTTCCGAACTTAAAGTGTTTTCGATAGTAAATGTCTGCTTGTTGCGCACAGTTGAGCCAATTTGACCAATGCATGGTTTTCCACGCACGCTATTCGATACCGCTCATGCGCATCAGTTCAATGCGCGTCCAGTAGTTCCGCCCAGTGTCCCGCCCAGGGTCCCGCTCAGTGGGCGTTCTCGCGGCTGAGCACCACTTTCACGGTCTTCAGGATGATCCACAGATCGAGCCACAGCGACCAGTTGCGCAGGTAATCGAGGTCGTACTGGATGCGTGCTTCCATCTTGTCGAGCGTGGCGGTCTCGCCACGCAGGCCGTTGACCTGGGCCCAGCCGGTGATCCCCGGGCGCACCTTGTGGCGCAGCATGTAGCCCTTGATCAGCTTGCGGTACTGCTCGTTGTGGGCCACGGCATGCGGGCGCGGGCCCACCAGGCTCATGCGCCCTTGCAGCACGTTGATAAACTGCGGCAACTCGTCGAGCGAGGTGCGGCGCAGGAAGCCGCCGATCTTCGTCACGCGCTGGTCATTTTTCTGTGCCTGCACCACGTTCGGGCCGTCCTCGGTCACAGTCATGGAGCGGAACTTGTAGACGAAGATTTCTTCTCCATACAGGCCGTAGCGGCGCTGCTTGAAGATGACCGGCCCGGGCGAACTGAGCTTGACGGCGACGGCGATCACCAGCATCAGCGGGGCCAGCAGCAGCAGGATGATGCTGCCGATCAGGATGTCGGTGCCGCGCTTGATCACGCTGTTGAAGCCCATGAACGGGGTTTCGCTGATCGCAATGACCGGCATGCCGCCGACCGTGTCGAAGCGGGCCTGCATCAGGTCGAACACGTACACGTCCGGCAGGAAATACACCGAGGCCGTGGTGTCCTTCAGCTCGTCGATCAGCTTGCGGATGCGCGGCTGGGCCGAGATCGGCTGGCTGATGAAGATCATCTTGATGTTGTGCTGGCGCACGTAGTGGCAGACATCGGCCATGCCGCCCAGCACCGGATGCTTCAGGCTGGCCGGGCGGCGCTCGTCGGCGCGATCCTCGAAGAAGCCCTTCACGTCCATGAACAGGTTCGGATGGCGCTCGCACACCGCGGCGAACTTCATGCCGACGTCGTTGGCACCGACGACCACGATCGAACGCACTTCGCGCGAACGGTCGCGGCTGCCCGTGGCCTTGCGCACGGCGATATGGCTGACCAGGATCGTGACCGGGGTCGCAATGAACCAGGCCAGCAGCACGCGTTCGTCGTAGAAGTACTTCAGGCCGCTGGCCGTGCCCAGGAAGTACAGCACGGCGATCGTCAGGCACCAGCCGAACACGGTATCGCGCGCATAGGCCAGCATGCGGCCGCTGCGCCAGGTGCGGTAGGGATCCACATGCTGGTACACGGCCGACGAAATGAAGAACGCCAGGATCATCAGCACCAGCGAATAGCCCGAGAACGGCTCCTGGTAGTACAGCGTGGCCAGGTACAGGGTCCCCATGATGATGAGGGGGTCGAGCACGCGCTGGAAGAACGAGATGATCGGGATGTCGTTGACCGTCATGAATTAAATCGCGTCATGTTTCACTTCTCGGGTACGGCAGCTTGGCACGACATCAGAACAGCACGTTCGCGTTCAGCATGACGGTGTTGGCATCGAACTTGCCCAGTCCCAGGTTATCCGAGCCGCTGCGGGCCTGGTGCTGCCAGCCTGCCGAGACCGCGACCTTGCGCTTGACCTGCCAGGTGGCGCGCAGGCTGGCGCTGCGCAGCGAGTCGCGCAGCTCGCCGCCATTGGCGAACACCGGATTGGACAGGGAGCGCGGGTTGTAGTCGCGCTGTTCGTAGGCGGCGCTGGCTTCGACCTTGACCTTGCCGGTGGCGGCCCAGGTGGCCCCGACGCTGGCCCCGCGGTTCAGGGTATAGCTGACGATCGTGCTCTCGATCGGCGCGAATTCGCGCCACAGCGAGGCGTTGTAGCTGATCTTGCCTTTCGGGGTGTAGATGGCGTTCAGGCGGCCGTTGAAGCCGCTGGTGGTGCCTTCGCCGAACGAAGGCTGCTCGCGCCGCACATAGCCGGCAAGCGCCTGCAGGGTGGTCGAGCCGGTGGCGTACCAGTTGACGCGCACCTTCAGTTCGTCCTGGGTGAAGTCGTCGACCAGCACGCCCGTCACGGCCGGGCGGCGGAACGGGTAGGTGCCCTTGACGCGGCGCGCCACCAGGCCGACCGAACTGCCGCTTTTCGGCGTATACAGGAGCTCCGCCTCGGATGCCTTCTCGGTACGGTTGTTCCAGCGCTGGCGCAACAGTTCGTACTCATACCGGTCGCGCGTGAAGCCGGTGCGGATCTTCCAGCTCGGGTGCATCTTGTAGCCGGCGTCGAACCACTGGCGGCGCTGCTCGCGCACGTTGCGCTCGTCGCTGAAGAAATCGGTGTACGGGGCCAGCGTGCGGTTGTACAAGGTGCCGGCCTGGCCTTCGAGCTTGTTGCCCACTTCCCAGAACCAGGTAGCCTGCAGGTCGCGGCCGTCGTAGTCGAGCTGCTGGAAGTGGTCGAACTGCACCTTCGAGGCCTTGGCCACCACCGCCACCCGCTGGCGGCTGATGCGCTTGTTGTACACCACGCCGGCATCAAGCTGGCGCCAGCGGTCGCTGCGCTGGCCGCCGAAGGCCGGCCGGTTGTCCGGCACGCGCAGCAGGTTGTCGTCGTAGCCCCAGCCGATGCCGCCGTACAGCTTCAGCCCTTCTTCGGGCTGCGCGGCGAGGGCGTGCTGGGCCGGCACGAAGTAGGCACCGAGAACGGTGGCGGCGAGGAAGGCCAAGGGGCGCAGGCGGAAATGCATCATGTTGTTTGTCTTTTCTGAGGTCATTGCGCTGAACGGGAATTACCAGAAGGTCCAACTGCCGGTCGATACCACCCACACGCCGAGCAGGCCGTTGGTGACAGCGTGGGCGAGCACCGCCGACCAGAGGTTGCGATGGCGCATATACAGGAGGCTATAGGCAACACCGGCGACGATGCCGGCCAGCCACAGGCTGTGCTCGAAGCCGAACAGGACCACCGAGATCAGGAAGCCCTTGAGGCCGACACGGATGGGCTCGAGGGCTTCGAAGTCGGCGGATTCGATCCAGCGCATCAGGAACGAGCGCCAGAACAGCTCTTCCATGACGGGAACGACGAGGGCGGCGCCGGCGATGCGGATCGCCACCAGCAGCCAGTCGATCTCGCCGTTCGTGCGCGGGTCGTAGCCTTCACCGCCGCCGCCGACCGTCATCCACGGGGCATCGAGGTTAACCCAGAGCACGAGGACGAGCACGCCGACGCCGAGCGCGGTCAGGAGCTGCGGCAGGCGCGGCAGCGGCGCCCGGAGTTCGTGGTACTGGCGCCAGAACACGGCGAGCAAGGCCGCGACCACGCCGACCTGGACCGGATACAGCCAGCGCAGGTCGGCCCTTGCCAGGCCGGCCCGCTCGAGCATGTCGCCGAGGATGATGAAGAAGATATAGGCCCCGAAGGGCAGGATGCGCGCCCAGGCGGCGCGACTCAGAAGAGGCGTATCAGCGGAGATATCGGCAGGAGCATTGACCGGGGCATTGGCTGAAACTGCCGTGCTGGCTGGCCTTGCGCGGCCCGGTGGAGCGGTACGGGTGTCGTTGTGCTCGGTCATGTCCTTGTTGGCAGGCGCCTGGCCTGCTTGCCTGGTTCGTTAAGCTACTCTCCCCGGGCGCGAGCTTCGATGCGCTCCCAGCGCTCCAGGGCGTCGAGCAGCAGGTCCTCGATCTCGGCGTAGCGCGCGTTGATGCGGCGCGCGTCGCCGGGATTCTGCTTGTAGAAATCGGGCGAGGCCAGCTGGGCCGAAATTGCCGACTGCTCATCTTCAAGAGTGGCGATCAGCTTGGGAAGTTCCTCCAGCTCGCGCTGTTCCTTGTAGCTCAACTTTACCTTTTTGCCAGACGTACTCTGTGCGGTAGATGACATATCCCCGCTTTTGGCTGAGTTGGCCGGACTGACCGCGTCGGCCTTGGGCGCCGCGGCAGCCTGGGCCAGGGACGAGGACGTGGTCGATGCTACAGGAGTGCTGGCCCGCACACGCTCCCAGTCGCTATAGCCGCCGACGTATTCGCGCCACACTCCGTTCCCTTCGGCAACGATCACCTGGGTGACGACGTTGTCGAGGAAGGTACGGTCGTGGCTGACGAGGAACACCGTACCGGTGAACTCTTCCAGCAGTTCCTCCAGCAGTTCCAGCGTCTCGATGTCGAGGTCGTTGGTCGGTTCGTCCAGCACCAGGCAGTTGGCCGGCTTGGCGAACAGGCGGGCCAGCAGCAGGCGGTTGCGTTCGCCGCCCGAGAGCGACTTCACGGGCGAGCGCGCGCGTTCCGGTGCGAACAGGAAGTCGTTGAGATAGGTCATCACGTGCTTTTTCTGGCCATTGATCTCGACCCAGTCGCTGCCCGGCGAAATCGTGTCGGCCAGGCTCGCCTCTTCGTTGAGCTGGGCGCGCATCTGGTCGAAGTAGGCCACGTTCAACTTCGTGCCGAGCTTGACGCTGCCGCTGTCGGCCGTCTCGTCACCCAGGATGATCTTGAGCAAGGTGGTCTTGCCGGCGCCGTTCGGGCCGATCAGGCCGACCTTGTCGCCACGCAGGATGGTGCCGGTGAAGTTGCGCACGATCAGCTTGTCGCCGTACGACTTCGAGATGTTTTCCATGTCGGCCACGATCTTGCCCGAGCGCTCGCCGGCGGCGACTTCGAGTTTGATGTTGCCCTGCTGCTCGCGGCGCGCGGCGCGCTGCAGGCGCAGTGCTTCCAGGCGGCGCACGCGCCCCTCGTCGCGGGTGCGGCGCGCCTGCACGCCCTTGCGGATCCAGACTTCTTCCTGCGCCAGGAACTTGTCGAACTTGGCGTTCTCGACTTCCTCGTTGGCCAGCAGCTCGCGCTTGCGTTCCTGGTAGGTGGTGAAGTTGCCGGGGAAGGACAGCAGGCGGCCGCGGTCGAGCTCGATGATGCGGGTGGCGACGTTGTCCAGGAAGCTGCGGTCGTGGGTGATGAACAGCACCGAGCCGGTATAGGCGCGCAGCAGTCCTTCCAGCCACTTGATCGAGGTGAAGTCCAGGTGGTTGGTCGGTTCGTCCAGCAGCAGCACGTCCGGCGCCGAGACCAGGGCGACGGCCAGCGCCACGCGCTTCTGCATCCCGCCCGACAGCGTGCCCATCTTCGCCTCGCGCATCAAACCCAGGCGATCGAGCGTGGTGTCGACCTTGTGCGCCAGGTTCCAGCCATCGACGGCGTCGAGCTTGAGCTGCAACTCGTGCATGCGCTCCATCAGCGCCTCGTCGTTGCCGCCGCCAAACTGGCCGGTGAGCGATTCGTACTCGGCCAGCATCGCCTGCTGGTCGCCCATGCCGGCTGCCACCGCATCGAACACGGTGGCTTCGGGGTCGAACACCGGCTCCTGTTCGACGTAGGCGATCTTGAGGCCCTGCTGCATGACCAGCAGGCCATCGTCGAGCTTCGAGCGGCCCGAGATGATCTTCAGGAGCGAGGACTTGCCGGTGCCGTTGCGGCCGATCAGGCCGACGCGCTCGCCGGTCTCGAGGGAAAAATCAGCGTGGTCGAGCAGCGCGACGTGGCCGAAGGCCAGTTGCGCTTGAGAGAGGGAAATGACTGCCATGATCCGTGAACCCGCCCGCGGCCGGTCACGGCATTGGGCACAAAATGTTGAAAGAAGCGTGCATTGTACCGACTGCGCGCGTGACGCCCGCAGTTTTGTCCTGCTTCAGGCCGCCGGCCTTCATTTGCACAATGGGAAGAAAACATTGCCCGGGCGGGCTGGAAGGAGAGAAGCAAGTGGTGTCGCCAGCAGGAATCGAACCTGCATCTAAGTCTTAGGAGGACCTTGTACTATCCATTGTACTATGGCGACACATGGGCAGCCACGGCTGCCCTGGCCCGCTATTGTACCAGCCGTCTTGCCAAAGCAGAACAGCTGTCGCGCAAGTAGCATCATTCGATGCAGTTCCCGGGTCAGCCCTGGCGGCCGTCGTCCACCCTGAGCCGGCGCTTCATCGACGACAGCAGCGTGATCAGGCTGGCCTTGTCCTCGGCGGGGATATCGGCCAGCATCTCGTCGATCCAGCGCTCGTGCACGCTCGCCATGCCGGCGAATGCCTCGCGTCCCGCCGGCGTCAGGCGCACCGCCCAGGCGCGCCGGTCGTGCGGATCGGGCACGCGTACGACCAGCCCTTCGCGTTCGAGCTGGTCGGTGATGCCGGTGACGTTGCCGCCGGTGACCATCATGCGCTTGGATAGCTCTCCCATGCGCAGGCCTTCCGGATGGCGTTCCAGCTGGGCCATCAGGTCGAAGCGCGGCAGCGTGATGCCGAAACCGGCGCGCAGGCGGCTGCGAATCTCGTTCTCGATCCGCACGGTACACGACAGCATGCGCAGCCACAGCTTGAGCGACTGGTGGTGCTCGTGCGTGAGCCGGCTCGCCAGGTCCAGTTCGGGCGCCGCTTCTCCCTCTCCCTTCCCGTCCTCGTGGTCCTGCCTCTCGACATCCGCCATGTTTTCCTCAGACCGCATCCGTGCGTAATTTAAACCGTTGCAGTTTACCGGTTTCGGTACGCGGCAGCTGTTCGCGAAAGCGCACCAGGCGCGGATACTTGTAGGGGGCGATCTGCGCCTTGACGAATTCCTGCAGGGCCAGCGCGGTCTCGGCGGTGGGAGGCACGCCGGGCTTGAGCACCACATGGGCCTCGACCACCTGCCCGCGCTCCGGGTCCTGCCGGCCCACCACGCCGCATTCGGCCACGGCGGGATGGCGCAGCAGCGCCTCCTCGACCTCGGCCCCGGCGATGTTGTAGCCGGCCGAGATGATCATGTCGTCCAGGCGCGAGCGGTAGTAGAAATAGCCGTCGGCATCCATCTCGTAGGCGTCGCCGGTGAGGTTCCAGCCATCAACCACGTAGTCGCGCTGGCGCGGGTCGCTCAGGTAACGGCAGCCGGTCGGCCCCTTCACCGCGAGCCGCCCCACCACGCCCGGCCCCACCGGCCGGCCGTCTTCGCCCAGGATGCAGGCCAGGTAGCCCGGCACCGGCTTGCCGGTGGCGCCGGGCCGCACCTGGTCGCCCGCGGCCGAGATGAAGATGTGCAGCATCTCGGTGGCGCCGATCCCGTCGATCATCGCCAGGCCGGTCGCGGCCTGCCAGGCTTCGCGCGTGGCCACGGGCAGCGCTTCGCCGGCCGACACGGTGCGCGTCAGGCTGCGCAGGTCGAAGCGGCCTGCCTGCTGCTGCACCAGCTGCGCCATCTGGCGGTAGAAGGTCGGCGCGGTGAAGCACACCGTGGCGCGGTGTTCGTGGATCGCGGCGAGCAGGGTTTCCGGCGCCGGCTTCTCGAGCAGCACCGCGCTGGCCCCCACCCGCAGCGGGAACAGCAGCAGCCCGCCCAGCCCGAAGGTGAAGGCCAGCGGCGGCGTGCCGATGAAGACGTCGTCGGCGCGCGCGCGCAGCGTGTGGCGCGGGAAGCAGTCGCAGATCGCCAGCAGGTCGCGGTGGAAGTGCATCGTCCCCTTCGGCACGCCGGTGGTGCCGGACGTGAAACTGATCAGGCAGACGTCGTCGGCCGCCGTATCCGGCGCCGCGAACGGGGCATCGTGGCCTGCCATGCGCGCTTCCAGCGACGCCGGGACATCCGGCGCAGCAGGATCAGCGGAGGCGCCGAACAGCAGCAGCGGCAGGCCGGGCCGCCCCATGGCGTCGACCTCTGCCCGCAGCGACGCCGCGCACAGCACCGCGTCGACGCGCGCGCGCTCGGCGATGACGCCGAGTTCGCGGGCGCGCAGCAGCGGCATGGTCGGCACCGCGATGCAGCCGGCCTTGATCACGGCCAGGATGCAGGCCGCCATCATCGGGCAGTTGGCGCCGCGCAGCAGCACGCGGTTGCCGGTGGCCAGGTTCAGGTCGCGCCGCAGCACGTGGGCGATGCGGTCGACCCGTTCGGCCAGCTGGGCATAGCTGAGGCGTTCGCGCGCGCCGACCAGCGCGGTGCGCCCGTTCCAGCCGCGCAGCGCGGCCACCTCGAACAGCTCGGCCACGCAGTTCAGGCGCGGCGGATACTGCAACTCCGGCAGGTCGAAGCGGAATTCGGGCCATTCCTCCCGCGGCGGCAGGTTGGCGCGGGCAAAGCCGTCGGCGTAGCCGGAAGCCTGGAGCGTGGCGGGAACAACTGTAGCTGAAGCACCTGCGGGGGAAGCAACTGCGGCGGTGGAATCGGTCATGTCAGGTCCCTGTAGATATTCGGGCAACATCCGCGAATACTTTAAATCTAAAGCAATCGGCCGGCAAGGAGAATCACGGCCCGCCTTGCGCACGCTGCTCCTGGCGCCGGGCGGCTTCCAGCGCATGTTCGAGGGCGGCCGCGGCGGCCGCAGGCTCCCCATCGCCGGCCGCCGCGCGCAGCCCGGCCGCGCTGGCCGCCAGACCGAGCGTGGCGCAGCCTTCGGCCAGCCGCAGCAACCCCGCCCTGGCCTCGTCACCGGCATCGCCGCCGGCCTGCGACGACATGGCTTGCGCCAGCTGGCGCTGCAGGCCCGCCAGGTAGAGCAACAGCCGCTCGGGCGGGATGCCCAGGCGCTGCGCCACCGATGCCGGGGCTTCGTCCGCGCCGACCAGCCGCGCCAACTGGGCGCGCACCTGGCCGGCCGCGAAGGGCTTGACGATGTAGCCGCTCGCCTCGAGACGGGCCGCCTCCTCCAGGGTGGCGGCATCGGAAGCCGCCGACACCAGCACGAAGGGCAAGGCGGACAGCCGCGCGTCGGCGCGCACGCGCGCGAGCAGCTCCATGCCGCCCAGGTTCGGCATGCGCAGGTCGCAAAACACGATGGCGGGGGCGGGGCCCGCCGCCAGCTGGCGCCACGCGTCCTCGCCGTCCTCCGCTTCCGCGATCTCGTATTGTCCGCAGCCGTCGACCAGATGCATCAGCATCATGCGCGACACCACGTCGTCGTCCACCACCAGCACCTTCATTGCATCACCATCGCCATGTTCACGCCCCCCATTATATGTACGGGCGTCAGGACACTCCGGACGGCTGGAACGCGGCCAGCTGGACGCGCAGGCGCATCATGCCGGCCATGAGGCGCTCACGCCGGTTTGCGTCGGCGGCGGCCTCGAGGTCGGCGCACAGGGCTTCGAGCGCCGTCTCGCCCAGGGTGGCGGCGCTGCCGCGCAGGCCGTGCAGCACCCTGCCCGCGGCTTCCATGTCGCCGGCATCGAGCGCCGCGTCGAGTTCGGCGCGGCGGCGCGGCAGGTCCGCCACGAACGCGGCGCGCAGGCGCGCCTTCAGGTCGTCCGACCGGCGGCCCGGATTGACCGGCGCCGCCGGGGTGTCCGGCGCCGGGGCGGCGCCGGCCGGGGCCAACCCGAACATCGCGTCCAGCGCGGCCATCGGGGACGGCTGCGCCGACGCCGGGTCGACCCGCGCCGGCATCGGCACCAGCGGCACACCGCGGGCCAGCTGGCGCTCGATGGCGCGCCCGATCTGCTGCGACAGCGCGCACTCGTCGATCGGCTTGGTCAGGAAAGCGTCCATGCCGCAGGCCAGGTAGCGCGCGCGGTCTTCGTCGCTGGCATTGGCGGTCAGGGCGACGATCATCAGGTGCTGGTCGAGCACGCGCGCCTCCGGCGTGCCGCCGGCCCGGATGAGGCGGGTGGCCGTGGCGCCGTCCATCTCGGGCATGCGCCCGTCCATCAGGATCAGGTCGTAGCGCGCGCGGGCGCAGGCCGCGATCGCCTGCACGCCGTTCTCGGCGATGTCGACCTGGTGTCCCATCTCCTCGACCATGGTGCGCACGATGATCTGGTTGGTCGGGAAATCCTCGGCGCACAGGATGCGCAGGCGGTGCGTGTGCGATGCCGGCTCCGCGTGCTCGAGATGCGGCGGCTCGACGCCGGCGGCCAGCGGCAGCAGCACGCTGAACGTGCTGCCCTTGCCTTCAAGGCTGTTGACGCCGATGTGGCCGCCCATCAGCGCCACCAGCTGGCGGCAGATCGCCAGGCCCAGGCCGGTGCCGCCGTAGCGGCGCGTGGTGGTGGCGTCGGCCTGCTCGAACTTCTGGAACAGGCGCGGCAGCGCATCGGCCGGAATGCCGATCCCCGTGTCGCGCACCGTGAAGCGCACCATGTTCCAGCCGTCGCCCCGGATCTGGTCTTCCTCGCGCAGTTCGATCTCCACCGCGACGCTGCCGGCCTGCGTGAACTTGAAGGCGTTGCCCACCAGGTTGACCAGGACCTGGCGCAGGCGCGTCGGGTCGCCCACCACGAAGCGCGGCACGTCGGGGGCCAGGCTGACGTCGAAGGCGAGGCGCTTGGCAGCCGCCTGCTCCTCGAACAGGCTGGCCACGCTGCGGATCGCGCCGTGCAGGTCGAAATCGATGTTCTCGATGCTCAGCTTGCCCGCTTCGATCTTCGAGAAATCGAGCAGGTCGTTGATGATCGTCAGCAGCGCCTGGGCGTTGGCCTGGCCGCGCAGGATCTGGTCGCGCGTGGCCTCCCTCAGCCCGGCGTCGCGCAACGCGAAGCCCAGCATGCCGATGACGCCGGCGAGCGGCGTGCGCATCTCGTGGCTCATGTTGGCCAGGAACTCGGACTTCTGGCGCGTCGCGTCCTCGGCGCGCTGCTTGGCATGGCGCAGGAATTCCTCGTTCTCCTGCAGCGCGCGGTAGGCGCGCGCCAGTTCGTTGGACTGCTGGCGTACGCGCTGCTCCTGGTCGCGCAGCTCCTGCGTCTGGCGTTCGAGCATGCGGTTCTGCTGCTCGACTTGCTCGGTGCGGGCGCTCACCTGGCGTGCCAGCTGCTCCTTCTGGCGGCGCAGGCTGGAGAGCCGCATGCGCACCGTGGCGTAGGCGAGCGTTGCCAGCAGCAGCACGGCGGCCGCACGGAACCAGGGCGTGCCCCAGGTCGGCGGGGAGATCGTGATCGCCAGCGCAGCGACCTGGTCGTTCCACACGCCATCCTTGTTGGCGGCGCGCACCCGGAACACGTAGGTGCCCGGATCGAGGTTGGTATAGGTGGCGAAACGCTTGGACGCATCGACCTTGATCCAGTCCTTGTCGAACCCGTCGAGACGGTAGGCAAAGCGGTTGAGCTCCGGGGCGGCGAAATGCAGCGCCGAGAATTCGAGCGAAAACACCGTGGCGCCGGCCGGCAGGGTCACCGCTTCCGCATGCTCGACCGGCCCCTTGAGCAGGCCGGGCAGCGCCTGCTCGACCGGCTGGTTGAAGATCTGCAGGCCGGTGATGACGGGGCGCGGCGGCACCCGATTGTCGCGGATCGCGCGCGGATCGAAGGCCGTGATGCCGTTGAAACCGCCGAAATACAGCGTGCCGTCGGCGCCGCGCAATGCCGCCGAGTCGAAGAAGGCGCCCTCGGTGATGCCGTCGGCGGCCGTGTAGCTGCGCCAGCGGTTGCTGGCCGGATCGAAACACGAGATGCCGCCGTTGGTGCTGATCCACAGGCGGCCGTCGCCGTCCTCCAGGATCGCCGCCACGGCATCGTTGACCAGCCCGTCGCGCGTGGTGTAGCGGACAAAGCTGACCGAGCCGTCGGCCGCCGTGACCATCCGGTTCAGGCCCACCGCCGTGCCGACCCAGACGTCGCCGCGGCTGTCCTCGAACAGGGCGTGCACTTCGTCATTGCTCAGGCTGTCGGCATCGTAGGGGTTGTGGCGGAAATGGCGGAAGCGCCCGCTCGCCCTGTCCATCAGGTCGAGGCCGTCGAAAGTGCCGATCCACATGCGGCCACGCCGGTCCTGCAGCATCGGGCGAATGACGTCGTCGGCCAGGCTGGCCGATTTCGCGGGGGCATGGCGGTAGCTCTCGACCTTGCGCGTGTCCGGGTCGAGCCGGTGCAGGCCGCCGCGGGTGGCGATCCAGATGCCGCCGTCGCTGCCGGCCATCAACGCGCGCACGTTGTTGGCGTCGGCGTCGCCGGGCAGGGTCTGGCGCACGAAACGCCGCGCGCGCGGGTCGAACGAGGTGATGCCGGTGCGGCTGCCGATCCACAGCCTGCCCTGGCGGTCGCGCGCCAGCGCGCCGACCAGCGTGTCGATGAGGCTGTTCGGGTCATGCGGATCGTGGCGGTAGACCGTCGTTGCGCCGGTGGCAGGATCGATGTGGTTCAGCGCGGTGGCGGTGCCGACCCACAGCTTGCTGCCGTCGGCGAGCAGCGCGCGCGCCTTGTTGTCGGCCAGGGTATCCGGGCTGAAGTCGCGCCGCACGATGCGTGTGAAGCCGCCGCTGCCCAGGTCCACGCGCGATACCCCGGCATGCCAGGTGCCGGCCCAGAAGGTGCCGAGGCGGTCGCGGTACAGCGCCGAGACCTGGTTGTCGCCGAGGCTATGGCGGTCGGTGACGGCATGGCGGTGGCTCTCGAAGCGGTCCGCGGCGCCGCGCCAGCGGTACAGGCCATTGTCGTGGGTGCCGACCCAGATCTCGTTGGCGGCGTCCCGGTACAGCGTGGTGATCCACGATGGGACGATGCCGTCGGCGGTGCTGAAGCGCCGTACCTGCCCGGCCTGGGCGCCGCGCAGCGTATGCCGCTCCAGCCCGCCCAGGCGCCCGACCCACAGGCGACCCTCGCCATCCGCCGTCAGCGCATGCACCGGGTTGTGGCGCGCACTGAGCCCGGACGGATGGTGCACGATGCGCGACCGGTCCGGCGTCAGGCTGTCGAGACCGCCGGCGGTCCCGATCCACAGGCGGCCATCCGCCTCCAGCGCCAGCGCAGCGACGTTGTCGTCGCTCAGCGAGCGCTCGTTGCCCTTTTCGTGGTGCCAGGTGGTGAAGCGGCGCAGCGCCGTGTCGAAATGCTGCAGGCCGTCGCTGGTGCCGATCCACAAGCCGTCGCGGCCGTCGCCGACGATGGCATTGATGCGGCGGTTGCCGTTGCCGCGCCGCCCTGCCTCGTTCGGCACGAATGCCGTAAAGGACTGGGTGGCCGGATCGTACAGGTTCAGCCCCCCGTCGGTGCCGATCCACAGGCGGCCATGGCGGTCCAGGTGCAGCACGCGCACCCAGTTGTTCGACAGCGTGCGCGGCTTGCCGGGCGTGCTGCGGTAGTTGACGACACGGTAGCCGTCGAAGCGCGACAGGCCGTCCTGGGTGCCGAACCACATGAAGCCGTCGCGGTCCTGCACCACCGCGAGCACCGATTCCTGCGCCAGGCCTTCGCGCACCGACAGGTGCTCGAAGCGCAGCGTCGCCGGCGCGGTGGCGGCCGAGGCGCGAATCGAGATGCCCAGCGAAGCAAGCACCAGGGCAGCCATGCACAGGGCCGGCAACAGGTGTCGCCACGGCGAGCCGGCAAGAAGACGTAGCAGCGCGGTCATTCCAGGTTCATTCCACACATCCGGCGCATTCGGGAAGGAAGGCGAGCACGTCGTCGCGCCGCGCCAGCGTGTCGCGTTCGCCCAGGCGGATCAGCTCGCGCGTGTAGCTGCCCTCGAACAGCAGGTAGGACGCCAGCGCCGCGCCGCGCGCCTCGGTGGCGCCGATCCCGCCCAGCAGCGTGCGCACCGGCGCCGGCAGGTTGTGGACGTGGCGGGCGGCGATGTCGTCGAGCCGCTCGGACGGGGCGATGACCAGCAGTTCCACGTGGCGCAGCGGCAACGCGGCGCGGGCTTCCCGCGGCACGCGTCCGAGCGTCTGGAGGGTCTGGTTGATGCGCTGCAGGCGCTCGATGTCGGCCGCCAGGCTGTCGAGGAAGATCGAGGACAGCGCATGGCCGGCGATCTGCGCCAGGCTCGGGTAGCCGGTGTTCGGCGCCGGGTCGCGCGCGGGCTCGGACAGGCGCCCTGCCCCCACCACCAGCACGCGGGTAGCGCCGAGGTGGATGGCCGGCGCGATCGGCGCCAGCTGGCGCATCGAGCCATCGCCGCAGTATTCGCGGCGCCCGCCCAGGTACAGGGGCACGGCCGGGAAGATGAAGGGGATGGCGCTGGAGGCCAGCAGGTGTTCGACGCTGATCTGGGTCGACAGCGCCAGCCGTTGGTGGCGCACCCAGGGTGCGATCTCGCGCGCCGCCTGGTAGAAGGTGATGTGGTGGCCGCTGCTGTAGGAAGACGCGGTGACCGCCAGCGCATGCAGCACGCCGTCGGCCAGGGCGGCGTCCAGGCGCGGCAGGTCCAGCACCCGGTGCAGCAGGCCCGCCAGCGGCGTGTTATCGAGCAGAGACTGGGGCGGCGAGGCGTGCCACTTGCGCAGCAGCCAGCCGAACGAGAGCAGCGACAGCCAGCGCGCGCCGGAGCGCAGCACGGCCAGCGAATCGGCACGGTAGACCTGGTGCGCAGCCACCCCTTCCCAGACGTTCAGCAGGCCGCGCACGGCCCCGGTGAAGTCGTCGGCGCGGCAGGCCAGCGCGGTCGCATTCAGCGCGCCGGCCGAGGTGCCGCAGATGATGTCGAAAGGAGAACGCAGGGCCGGACGGCCGGCGTCGTGGAGGATGCGCGCGATCGCATGCATCACGCCGGCCTGGTAGGCGGCGCGTGCTCCACCGCCCGTTAGCACCAGGCCTGTTTTCTCTTTACGGTCCACCCGCCAAGGTTAGCAAAGATTACCTATCCATTGGGAAATATCGGGCAAAAAACCGACCTTTAGTTGCATTTACGCCGACTATCGGTCCGGGCCGGTGCCTTGCCGAAACCGACTGGTCGAGCGAAAATCCGGAGCGCTTTCCGGATCCTTTGCCAAAGCGTCCCAACAAGCTGCGGTTTATCCGAACTGGCCTGCATGTGCAGCGCCGAGTCATACCGCTGCCCGTGCCTTCACGCAATCTGCGCTATGCTTACGTGTTCGACAGTTCGGACACAAGGCACAATGGGTATTTTCCTCTTATTATCTGCGGGCGCCACCACACCGCCGCACGGCAATTCTGCCGGCTCCAGCCGCAACTGGAAGCGAATGGAGCGCACCTGATGTTCCATCTGATGTTCAGTTTGCCCTGCGTGGTCGTGCTGGTACGCTGGTTATTGCCGCTGCCCTTATCCGGGCGCACAAAGCTGGCTGGCGCCGTCGTGTTGGTGCTGGCTTCGCAATATCACCTGTGGTCGCGTTTTTCTTCCGGCAGCGTGTTTTCGCCGGAATTTCCGAAATCCCTTATCATCCTGTTCAACTGGGCGTTTGGCGCCATGCTGCTGCTGGCTGTGTTCCAGCTGTTGCTCGATGTTGGCGCCCTGGTTATCGCATTGGTCCAACGTCGCCGCGTGCCGATCGCTGCGCGCCTGCGCGGTGCGATCGGCGTCACAGCCATGCTGCTGGCCGCGCTCGGCGTCATGCAGGCGATCAAGCCGCCGCCGCTGAACGACATACAGATTACAGTTAAGGACTTGCCGCACGAATTCGACGGCTACCGGGTGCTGCATCTCACCGACCTGCACATCAGTCGCCTGTTCGACGCAGCATGGACGCGCAAGGTCGTCGATGATGCCAATGCGCTCCAGCCGGACCTGATCGTCATCACCGGTGACCTCATCGATGGCAACGTCGCGCAGCGCGAAGCCGACGTGGCCGCGCTGCGTGACTTGCGCGCTCCGGACGGAGTCTGGGTCATTCCCGGTAATCACGAGTACTTTTTTGGCCACCGCGCATGGATGGCGTATTTTGCGGGGCTCAACATGAGGCCTCTGGACAATAGCCATACCATCATCCGTCGAGGTACCGGGCAATTGGTGCTCGCTGGCGTGAACGACGTGACCGCCCCGCGCACCGGCGCTCCCGCGCCCGACCTCGATGCGGCGCTGCGCGGCGCGCCGGCCGGCGTGCCGGTCGTGCTGCTCGATCACCAGCCCAGGAATGCCCGCTTCTCAGCCAGCCGTGGCGTCGCGCTGCAATTGTCCGGCCACACGCATGGCGGCATGATCATCGGGCTCGATCGCGTGGTGGCACGGGCGAACGATGGCTTCGTTTCGGGCCGCTACGACGTCGACGGCATGACGCTGTACCTGAACAATGGCACGGCTCTGTGGCCGGGCTTCGCGCTTCGGCTTGGCGTGCCTGCCGAGCTGACGCGCATCACGCTGCGGCGTCGGACGCCTTGAGCGCGCGCTGCAACAGCAAAAGCGCAATGCGCAACCTCAGCGTCGACTGGTTTCCCGCATCGGTAGCAGTGTATCGAAGCGGGCACCGCGAACGGCTTCGTGGCTGAGCGCAGGCCCGGGGGTTGTCGAGCGCTGCTTGCTTGGTCGAAGGCGCTTACCGCTACGTTGAACTACACAAGCCGGTCACCTTCGCACATCATCCTCAAACGTCGGAATCCCAATAACGAAACGGACGAAACGGGCCCCAAAAAGGGGCCCGTACCTTTATTCTTTGGAGGCAAGGACGGTAGTCGACCGCGTCTAGACGGCTTTGCGGGCCGTGATGAGCGCTGCGAATCAACAACATAACTTAGATCCACACTTTAGCACCACATCAGATCGTCTACGTGCACCTGCGAACCTCATCGGGTGAAAGCTCCTCTCTCTTACTGCAGAGACCGCTTTCGACCCGAAGCGGACGGTCAGCCTGATCATTCAGTTCTACTGAGGAGGTCTCGAAGAAACTGGAGCTTATGCGGTTCGGGCTGCTTGCCAATAAAGCCCCAGTCCTCAGCGACCTGTGACTTAGGTCCATACCCGCCGATTACGAATTCCCGCTGTGTCTCGGCTGCTGTCCGGGACAAAAATGATATCAACTGGTCGAACTCGGTCGGTGAGAGTTGTTCTGCTTCGAAGTTCAAGCCGAGGTTCCACTCTGGCAGGTCGTCATCGCGCAACTCTGCCGTACGGGGGAACTTATCGTTCACTAGTTGAGCAGACGATACGCCCCAAGTGTTTAGAAAATTGGTGAAGGCTTCGACCAACTGGCAACTGACCTCATCAAGATCACTGCCATCAACGTATGCGAACACTTTAAGCATGGGCTTGCACTCTTGCTCATCAGATTACGAAACTTACTGGACTTCGGAACGTCCGCTCTTGGCCCCTGAGCGGACCTTCAACCGGCCCGAACCCCGGCCCAAGCACTATCAAAAAGCTCCTTCGAAATATCCTTGAGTGTCCCGTACTTTGGCTTTGCTGCTTCTAACGCATCCCACGGCCCTTCTGGTAACGCGCCGAACTCATCCGCTGGCTTTTCCACGGTGTACTTCAGCGCGCATCCCACAGGCCGAATTTCTAGGTAGCGAGAGCAGTGTCCATCATTGGCAATCTCGAAGAAGGCTATGTACTCATCCAATCCCTCTGTGTTTCCCGCTGAGCAGTACAGGTAATGCTTCACGTAGTGATGTCCTGATGAGCTGTTGAAGATCGTCTGGTACGTCCGCTCTTGGGCCGATTGCTACCCTTCCACGCACCAGGAGCACCCATAGCAGTATGGCAGGCCTGGGGCAGAGCGCTCAAGCCCATCGGAAAGCATTCAGTGCGAATCAGGCTGCCATCGATTTCATGCTGGTTGCGGCGACTGCGGAAAGTGCGGAATCGCTTGGTCGAGGCACACCCAGGGTTGGGCACTCGCGGTATGAATGTCCAGCATCGGCTTGAAGCCCGATGTAACGTCCAGGGTCGGAAACCGGATCGAGGTGAATTGCGGATTGGCTTCGCCTTGCGTGAACAAGGGTGTCCCGCAATCCGGGCAGAAACTGCGAATCGCAAGGGCACCGCTGCCGGCGCGTACCGCATGGGTCTTCGGCGCACCGCTGACCTCGAGATCGGCAGTCATGACGACGATGCCCGACGCGAACGGCGCGCCGCTCGACAGCTGGCAGTCCCTGCAATGGCAGTTGAGCATGGCAATGGGCTCGCGCGCAGCGGTGTAACGGATCGCGCCGCACGCGCATCCGCCCGAGAAAGGAATGTTCATACGATGCTCTCCTGTTGACGCAAAATGATCTGTCTCAAACAAGGTTTCGGATGAGGACTTTGGACCATCATCCGCCGCCCTGCCCTGCGCACGCCTCAGTCGCCCTTCGCCACGCCTTCCCGGCGCGGGTCGGCCCCGCCGTACCACAGCGGCACGCCGTGGATCTGGATGCGCTGGATGCCGTGCAGGCCCGAGGTCTGTTCGCCCAGGCGCACCTTGTGGCCGCGCGCGTTGAGCGCCTCGATGGTGGTGGACGGGAAGCGTCCCACTTCCAGCTCGGTCGGGCCGTTGCGGCTGCCGAAGTTGGGCAGCGAGATCGCCTGCTGCACGTTCAGGCCCCAGTCGAGCGTGCCGACCAGCACCTTGGCCACGTAGTTGATGATGGCCGGGCCGCCGGGCGAGCCCACCGCCAGCACCAGCCTGCCGGTCTTCTTGTCGAACACGACGGTGGGCGACATCGCGCTGCGCGGGCGCTTGCCCGCCTCGACACGGTTGGCCACCGGGCCGTCGGCATCGCGCGAGGCGAAGGAGAAATCGGTCAGCTGGTTGTTGAGGAGGAAGCCGCCGACCATCTGGCGCGATCCGAACGCGTCCTCGATGGTGGTGGTCATGGCCAGGCCCATGCCGTAGCGGTCCACCACCGACACGTGCGAGGTCGACGGGGTCTCGATGGCGTTGTCGCGGCCCCAGTGCCAGGCCATTTCCATGCCGGGCGGCTTGCCGGCCGGCGCCTCGCCCATCGAGCGCGCGCCCACCAGCTGCGCGCGCTGCGCCAGGTAGGCCTTGTCGATCAGGCTCGGCACGCCGCGTCCCGGCAGCGGCACGAAGTCGGTGTCGGCGGCGTAGCGGTTGCGGTCGGCGTAGGCCAGGCGTGCCACTTCGCTGAACACGTGCAGCGCGTCCGGGCCCGGCACGCCGTTCTTCGGCGCGAGCGCCTTCATGTCCATGGTCTCGAACATGCCCAGCATCTGGGCCACGGCGATGCCGCCGGAGGACGGCGGCGGCATGCCGCACACCGTGTACGCGCGGTAGTCGCTGCACACGGGCGTGCGCACCTTGGGCCGGTAGCCGGCGATGTCGGCGGCCGTCAACAGGCCCGGGTTGGTCGGGTGGGCCTGCACCTTGGCCGCGATGTCGCGCGCGATGCGGCCGGTGTAGAAGGCGTCGGCGCCGCCTTCGGCGATCTCGCGCAGGGTCGCCGCCAGCGCCGGGTTCTTCAGGATGTGCCCGACCGGCCAGGGCTTGCCGCCGTTGCCGTAGAAGTAGCGCGCCGCTTCCGGGTCCTTGCGCAGGTGGGCGTCGCCCGACAGGAGGGCGTGCAGGCGCGGGCTCACCGCGAAGCCCTCTTCCGACAGGCGGATGGCCGGGGCGAACAGCGCCTTCCACGGCAGCTTGCCGTGCTCGCGGTGCGCCAGCTCGAGCATGCGCAGCACGCCCGGCGCGCCGACCGAGCGGCCGCCGACGATGCCTTCGGTGCGCGAGAGTGGCGTGCCGTCGGGCCTCTGGAACAGCCGCTCGTCGGCTTTCGAGGGGGCGGTCTCGCGTCCGTCGAAGGCCTGGGTGCGCTTGCCGTCGTAGTGGACCAGGAAGGCGCCGCCGCCGATGCCCGAGGACTGCGGCTCGACCAGGGTCAGCACCAGCTGGGTGGCGATGGCGGCGTCGATGGCGCTGCCGCCCTGCTGCAGGATCCGGTAGCCGGCCTCCACCGCCAGCGGGTTGGCCGCGGCCACCATGTAGTTCTTCGCCGGCCAGCCTGCTTTTTCCCGGTAGCCGGTAGCGGCTTCGGGGGCGGCCTGCCGTGCATCCTGTGCCAGCAGCGACGGGGTGGCGGCGAGGCCCAGGGCCAGGCCCAGGACGGCCTCACGGACGCCATGCAACTTCAAGTTCTTCAAATCGGCTCTCCAAAGCAAAACGGGCGCGCGGCTTGCGCCACGCGCCCGACATCCGGCTATCCTACAGTAATTGCCGGTGGCTTTCAGTCAAGCTTGTTCACGCAGCTTACTTCGGCTGCATGCGGATCGCGCCGTCCAGGCGGATCGTTTCGCCGTTGAGCATCACGTTTTCGATGATGGCCTTGGCCAGGTGCGCATATTCCTTCGGCATGCCGAGGCGCGGCGGGAACGGGACCATCTTGCCCAGCGAATCGCGCACTTCCTGCGGCATCCCCATCAGCATCGGGGTCTCGAAGATGCCCGGGGCGATGGTCATCACGCGGATGCCGCTACGCGCCAGGTCACGCGCCATCGGCAGGGTCATGCCGGCCACGGCTGCTTTCGACGAGCCGTAGGCGGCCTGGCCGATCTGGCCGTCGAACGCCGCGACCGAGGCGGTGTTGATGATGATGCCGCGCTCGCCGTATTCTGCTGCCTCGAGCTTGCCCATGGCGTCTGCCGCCAGGCGGCACATGTTGAAGGTACCGACCAGGTTGATGTTCACGGCGCGCTGGAAGGCGTCCAGCGGGTGCGGGCCGTCCTTGCCGACGGTCTTGACGGCCGGCGCCACGCCGGCGCAGTTGACCAGGCCGCGGAGCTGGCCCAGCTTGCTGGCGGCGTCGACCACCGCCAGGCCATCGGCCTCGGAGGTCACGTCGCACTTGACGAATTCACCACCCAGCTCGGCCGCCAGGGCGGCGCCGGCCTCAGCCTGCACGTCGGCGATGACGACCTTGCCGCCGGCCTCGGTGATCATGCGTGCCGTGGCCGCTCCAAGCCCCGACGCGCCACCGGTCACGATGAACACATTGTTCTGAATTTGCATGGTTTTCCCTTTTAAAAGTTCTAGTGCTGCTGCGAAGACGGATACGCTTGATTGCTGTCGGATTGGTTACGTTTACGTAAACGTCAAACAGCCGCATTGTAGCGAACTTTTGGCAAGAAAAACCATGCCCGGCCTTGCGCCGCTTACAAGCATTGCATGGTGGCGCCGCTGCGGGTGCACAGGCGGCCATTGCTGCTGACGCCGGTGTTGCTCGTGGTCGGAATGTTATAGGTGGTCCCGGCGGTGTCCGTGCAGCTGCTGCCGGCGCAGCCCACCAGCTGGGTGGACGACGGAGCGACCGGCGGCGTTGCCACCGGCGCAGCGGCGCGGTCCGGCGCTTGCGGCGCTGGCGCGGCAATGCGCGGCGTGCCTTCGATGCGCTGCTCGACAGCGCGGCGCTGGGCCTGCTTGTCCTTCTTCGCCGGCTGCCGCTGCTGCCGTTCCGGGCGCGCTTCCGGCTGCTGTTGCTGCTGCTGCGGCGGCTGCGCCACCGGCGCCGGGCGGGCCGAAGGATCGACCTCGTTGTGCCTGTTCGGCGTCGTCGGCGGCTGGCCGGCGCGCTCCTCCTGCGCCTGCGGACGCGCTTCGCCGGTTGCCTGCGTGGTGGCGGGCGACGGCTGCTGGGTGGTGACGGGCGGCTGGGTGCCCGACTGCGGGTTCAGGACCGGGCCGAAGGTGGCGCTGTCGACCGGCTTGCTCGGCACCGGCGTCGGCGACGCCGGGCTCTGGGCCAGCGCGCTTGCCGACCCCAGCGCGAACAGCAGGGCAATGACCGATTTGCGGGGACTCATCAGGGGACTCATGGCGCACCTCATGCGTTCGTTTGTCAGGCTGTCCATTATCGGCCTGTGCCACAGCACACGGCGCACACGAAACAATTGTTCACATGATGATGACAGGTAACGGGCGGCAGACGCACGGGAAGCCGTGCGAAGATCGAAGCATCAACCACCATGGGAGCAAACATGAGCCAGTTGCAGATCGTGGAAGGCGACCACGTACGCGGCAGCCCGGATGCCGACATTGTCATTGTCGAGTACGCCGATTTCCAGTGCCCTTACTGTGCGCGTGCACGCCCGACCCTGGACGAGCTGAAGCATCGCTACGGCGAACGCATCACGCTGGTGTACCGGCACCTGCCGCTGGAGATGCATCCGTATGCGGAGGCGGCCGCCGAGGCGGCGGAAGCGGCCGCGGCGCAGGGCAAGTTCTGGGAAATGCACGACGCGCTGTTCGAGCACCAGGCGCAGATGGCGCCGGCGCAGTTGCCGCTGCTGGCGCAGCAGCTGGGCCTGGATGCGGCGCGCTTCGACGAGGACATGTCCACGCGCCGCCACCGCGAGCGCATCCGGGCGCAGGCGGAGGAAGGCAAGTCGCTGGGGGCCAGGGGGACGCCGAGCTTCTTCATCAACGGCGAGCGCTATCACGGGGATTCGGACCGGGAATCGCTCACTGCGGCGGTTGAGCGGTACCTGTAATCGCTCCTACGAAAACAAAACGGCCCCGCGGGGCCGTTTCGATCGACTTCTTGCTTGTTTATTCGGACAGCGCCGCGAAGGCTGCGTCACGCACCTGCTCGACCGGGCCGACGCCCGAGATCTTGCGGTATTTCGGCGCGCCCGGCAGGCCCGACTGGGCCCACTTGTTGTAGTAGCCGAGCAACACTTCGGTCTGGTTGTGGTACACGGCCAGGCGCTTCAGGACGGTCTCTTCCTTGTCGTCGTCGCGCTGCACCAGCGGCTCGCCGGTGACGTCGTCGATGCCCTCGACCTTCGGCGGGTTGAACTTGATGTGGTACACGCGGCCCGATGCCGGGTGCGAGCGACGGCCCGACATGCGCTCGACGATCATGTCGTCCGGGACGTCGATTTCCAGCACGTAGTCGACCATGACGCCGCTGTCCTTCATGGCGTCGGCCTGCGCAATGGTGCGCGGGAAGCCGTCGAACAGGTAGCCGTTGGCGCAATCGGCTTCTTTCAGGCGCTCCTTCACCAGGCCGATGATGATGTCGTCCGAGACCAGCTGGCCTGCGTCCATCACCTTCTTGGCAGCCAGGCCCAGCTCGGTACCTGCCTTGATTGCCGCGCGCAGCATGTCACCGGTGGAAATCTGCGGAATGTTGAACTTTTCCTTGATGAAGTTGGCCTGGGTGCCCTTACCGGCTCCCGGTGCTCCTAGCAGAATGAGACGCATGAGATTCCTAGATTCCTAGAGGATGTTGATAATTATTATGTTGGCGAACAAGCGCGCCGGATGCCGCGTTTGATATATATCTGGCTACCTTGACACGAAAGTTACCACAAAAGTCAGCTTTAACGCCAATCCCGGGGCCTTCCGCCAGCAACTTTTGATATGGCGCAGAAGTCGGAATGTGGCATCTTGACTGGCTCAAACGATGTAATGCCGGCGCACGCGCTCCAGGTCGTCCGGGGTATCGACGCCGGCGGGCGGCGCGCTGTCGGTGATGTGCACGGCGATCGGGTAGCCATGCCAGAGTACGCGCAGCTGTTCCAGCGCCTCGATGGTTTCGAGCGGCGAACTTTCCAGCGCCGGGTAGCCCTGGAGGAAGGCGTTGCTGTAGGCGTACAGGCCAATGTGGCGCAGCGGGGTGTAGCCGGCCGGCAGGGAATCCTGTGTAGCAGCGAAGGCATCCCGGTGCCAGGGAATCGTGGCGCGCGAGAAATACAGTGCACGGCCCGCCTTGTCGAGCACGACCTTGACCACGTTCGGATTGAACACGTCGGCGACGTCATGGATCGGGTGGGCGCAGGTAGCCATCGGCACGCCGTCGCGAATGCGCGCGGCGCAGGCGGCCAGCAGGGCCGGGTCGATCAGCGGCTCGTCGCCCTGCAGGTTGACCACGACCTCTTCCGGCGCCAGGCCCAGCGTGCGCGCGACTTCGGCGATGCGGTCGGTGCCCGACGGGTGGTCGGCGCGCGTCATGCAGGCTTCGATGCCGTGCGCGGCGCAGGCGGCCAGGATGTCGGCATGGTCGGTGGCGACGATGATGCGGCTGGCACCGGAGTCGAGCGCGCGCTCGGCGACGCGCACGATCATCGGCTTGCCGCCGAGGTCGGCCAGCGGCTTGTTCGGCAGGCGGGTCGAGGCCAGCCGCGCCGGGATGATGACGGTAAAGCTCATGCGGATCCGCCTGCAGCGCTCAGACGGGTTCGATCTTGCGCGCCTGGTCGGCCCACATGATCGGGATCCCGTCGCGGATCGGGTAGGCCAGGCGGTCCGGGCGGCAGGTCAGTTCCTGCGCCTTCTTATCGTACTCAAGCGGGCCCTTGCACAACGGGCAGACCAGGATATCAAGCAGTCGAGCGTCCACGACATTTCTCCACGATTTGTTCGGCCAGCGCGGAATCGATCCGCGCCGTCACTGGCACGACCCACAAGCGCGGATCGTCCTTCAGGTTATCAAGTTGCCGACATTTTACTGCATCCTTCTCCGTGATCAGGATGACATCGGCATCCACCCGGTCGAACGGACGGTCGAGGAAGTCGTGGTGGTCGGGCAAGGGCAGCTCGTCGATCGCCAGGCCGGCCCCGCGCAGCATGGCGAAAAAGCGGCCCGGATTGCCGATGCCGGCGGCGGCGGCGATGCGCTTGCCCTGCAGGCCTGCCAGCGGGACGCGCGCGCCGCCGGCCAGGGGCTCGGCGAAGTCGCCGGCCAATTGCATCCGAAACGGCCGTCCGCCCACCGACTGCGCCAGCGCGGGCGTGATCTCGGGCGCATTCACCACGGTGAAGTCGCGCCGGCGCGACGGCGGCTCGCGCAGCGGACCGGCCGGCAGCAGCCAGCCGTTGCCCACCCCGCGGCCGTCGAACAGGACGATCTCGACGTCGCGCGCCAGCGCATAGTGCTGCAGGCCGTCGTCGGTGATCAAGACGTCCACCTCCGGATGGGCCGCCAGCAGCGCCCTGCCCGCATCGACGCGCTTGCGCCCGACCACGACCGGGCAGCCGGTGCGGGCGGCGATCAGGAGCGGCTCGTCGCCGACCTCGCGCGGGTCCGACCGGGGCGTGACGTCACGCGTGCCGGATTGCGCACCGCCGTGGCCGCGCGAGATCACGCCGGGCCGCATCCCGGCCGCACGCAATGCCTCGGCCAGCCAGATCGTCAACGGCGTCTTGCCGGTTCCGCCAATAAAGATATTGCCGACCACAATCACCGGCACCGGCAGCCGCCCGCCCTTTTTCAGTCCAAGACGGTACAGCAGCATGCGGAAGCCTGCCAGCAGGCGGAACAGCAGCGCCACCGGCAGCAGTGCCAGCGCCAGCGGGCCGCGGCGCAGCCAGGCGCGCGTCAGGGTCGATTCGAGGGAGGGAGATGCCATGCAGGGGTGGACAATGCGCGGGCCAGCGACATGGCCGGCCCGCGCGTCGATTCGGATAGTCGGTTCTTATTTCTTCGTGCCGGTCTGGGCGGCGAAGGTCAGCTTGTCGTAGCCGGCCACGCGCGCCGCTTCCAGCACGTTGATGACCATCTGGTGCATCGCGAACTGGTCGGCATTGACGATGACGACCGGGTCGGCCACCGGCTGGCCGTTCGCGCCCTTGCCGGCGGCGGCACGCAGGTCTTCGGCCAGGCCGGCCACGCTGTGGAAGGACACCGGCACGTTGTTCACCGTGTAGTTGCCCTTGGCGTCGATGGTGACGTTGATCTCGAACGGGCGCTCCTCCACCTTCGAGGCATCGGCCGTGGGCAGCGTGATCTGCAGTTCGGTGAACTTGCTGAAGGTGGTCGTGACCATCAGGAAGATGAGCACCACCAGCAGCACGTCGATGAAGGCGATCAGGTTGATCTCCGGCTCTTCGCGCCGGCGATCGCGGCGGAAATTCATCATTTGCGGCTACCGTGGACGACGTCGACGAATTTCACGGCCTGCAGTTCCATCTCGACGATGAAGCTGTCGACCAGCGCGCGGAAGTGGCGGTAGAACACCAGGGCCGGCATGGCGATGGCCAGGCCGAAGCCGGTGTTGTACAGCGCCACCGAGATGCCGTGCGCCAGCTGCGCCGGGTTGTTGCCGGTCGGGGTCTGGGCCCCGAAGATCTCGATCATGCCGACGATCGTGCCGAACAGCCCCATCAGCGGCGCCAGCGAGGCGATGGTGCCGAGCGTGGTCAGGAAGCGTTCCAGGCCGTGGGCGACGCCGCGGCCCGCTTCTTCGATCGATTCCTTCATGACGTCGCGCGGGGCGTCGACGTTGCGCAGCGCCGCCGCCAGCACGGTGCCGAGCGGCGAATTGTGTTCGAGCTTGTCCACGACCTCGGGCGTGACCTTGCCGGCGCGGTGGACGCGGATCACTTCATCGAGCAGTTGCTTCGGGAGGATCTTCTCGCGGCGCAGGTAGATCAGGCGTTCCACGATCAGGGCGACAGCAACGATCGAGGCGATCAGCAAGAACCAGATTGGCCAACCTGCAGCCTGAAAAATAGCGAGCAAGACAAACTCCTGAGGGAAGAAATCAATTCAGCAATGTAACAAGTTGCCAGCAGGGCGGCAAGTGTGCCGCACGCCAGGTTCTACACAAGTTCTGTGGATAAAAATGTGCGCAAGGGCCCTGCTACGTACGCATCCCCTTGATTGGTAAGGACTTTATGGACGTGCGCAAGAAAATGGCACCTGTTCGGCTCGCTTGGCAAGCGTACTATCGAGACTTATTCACGCGTCTTGACCTTGCTCAAGCATTTGCACTTACGAACAAATTCTGTGGACAAAATTGTGCGCAATGACGCCGACAGGCCATCAAATAGTTGATTTATATGGGGAAATTTCTAGCGCGCAAAAAATAAGCAGTGCCGAACTGTCGTCCTGCAACCGGACCTGTATGCGGTTCCTCACAATTTTTGTGGACAATAATGTGAGCAAGGGCCTTTTTGGACATCCAAGCACCTGATTTTAAACAATAAAACCTCTCTGCACAAAATTTAATCACTCAGCAGTAAAGCCGATGAAACGCTGCAAGCACGGCTTTACTTGCATGGTTTATTTTGCCCTCGACATGGAAAGGCAGACGAAGTTCAGCTTTGCACACATTGTGTGGATAAGGATGTGATGAAACGCAGAATCTAGAAGGTAAGTCGTTGTTTTTAAACGGTACGCACTCTCCTGCCGCAGAAATGTGCAGGCCAGGGGAAACGCCCGGGTCAAGGCATGATCCGGGGGGCAACGCTCGCCAGGCGCCCCGCGCGGCGGCGGCCCGGGACCTCCCCCACGCCCTCGCGGGCAAGCCGGCCAGGGCTTGTGCACACTTTTTGTGGACAAAATTGTGTGCAAGGCCCTGCTTGAGTCGTTAAGTCATTGATCCAACACAATAAAATTGCCGAGCGTCATTTTTGGGCAGGATCGAGATTGCCGCAAGCAAGTTCAATCACGGACAGCATAGGGGGATGGGCGCTTGGCGTGGTCATGCACAATTTCTGTGGACAAGAATGTGACCAAGCTCCTCATATGCCTGGCAAGTGCTTGATTCGAAAGGAAAGTCGGGCTTGCGCGCAATTCTTGTGCAGTCTTGTGTCTTATGGATGAGTTCCCCACAGAATGTGTGGATAAGATTGTGGTCAAGTATCAAGACCACCGTATAACCCTTTGATTTCAAATGATTTCATTGCCATGCATTGAAAAACGGCAATAGAAAGTTGTACACAGCAGCGCCCCGGCAGTCGCGCACGCTTGCATGCGCCCCTTGTCGCTCCATCAAGACTTGGCATAAGCTTCGCCTTTGCCCGTCTTTCAACGACTCCCCAGCTGCCCATGGAACACATCGCCGACGCCGATCCCGCCTACACCGCCCCGCCTGTCCTGAGCGTGACGGCCCTGAACCAGCAGGTTGCCCGCCTGCTCGAGCGGAGTTTTCCACTGGTGTGGATCGGCGGCGAGATTTCCAACTTCACGCGCGCCGCTTCCGGCCACTGGTATTTCACGCTGAAGGACGATGCCGCCCAGGTGCGCGCCGTCATGTTCCGCAGCCGTGCCCAGTACGCCGGCTTCATTCCGCGCGAAGGCGACAAGGTCGAGGTGCGGGCCCTGGTCACGCTGTATGGTGCACGCGGCGACTACCAGATCAACGTCGAGACCATCCGCCGCGCCGGCGTCGGCCAGCTGTATGAAGCCTTCCTGCGCCTGAAGGAAAAACTCTCGAGCCAGGGCCTGTTCGACGCCGAGCGCAAGCGCCCGCTGCCGCTGTTCCCGCGCACGGTCGGCATCGTCACCAGCCCGCAGGCCGCCGCCCTGCGCGACGTATTGACCGCCCTGCGCCGCCGCGCCCCGCATGTGAACGTCATCCTCTACCCTGCCCCGGTGCAGGGCCAGTTCGCCGCCGACAAGATCGCCGAAGCCATCATGACCGCGTCGCGCCGCCAGGAAGCCGACGTGCTGCTGGTCTGCCGCGGCGGCGGCTCGATCGAAGACCTGTGGAGCTTCAACGAGGAATGCGTGGCGCGCGCCATCGACGCCTGCACGATTCCCGTGATCTCGGGCGTCGGCCACGAAACCGACGTCACCATCGCCGACTTCGCCGCCGACGTGCGCGCCGCCACCCCGACCGCCGCCGCCGAACTGGCCGCCACGCCGCGCTCCGACTGGCTCGCCTCGCTGTCCGCCGATGCGACGGACCTGCGCCGCGCCATGCGCCGCACCCTGTCGGAAGCCAGCCAGGGACTGGACAATTACAGCCGCCGCCTCTTGAGCCCATCCGCCCAGATCCGGCACCAGCGCGTCAAGCTGCTGTCGATGGGCGCCGCGCTCACGCACGCCGTGCGCACCCCGGTCAACCGCCAGAACCTGGTGCTGGCCCAGTTGCAGCAGCGCTGGATGCGCCACCGTCCGGACATGCGGGCCCTGCGTGCGCGGCTGGCCTCGGACGCACGCCACCTGAACGCGAGCCTGTGCAGCCAGGTCAAACAGCGACGCGACGCGCTGGGCGCGCTGGCGGCCCAGCTCGAACTGCTGAACCCGCAGCGCACGCTCGAACGCGGCTATGCGATCGTGCGCAATGCAAAGGGCGAGGTCCTGCGCGACCCGGCGCAAATCAAGGCGCGCAACAAGCTCACCGTGCGCCTGGCCGGCGGCAGCGCCGAGATCGGCGTGTCCAGCGTGCAGAGCGTGCTGGAAGATGCGCCAGACTGACAGCCGGGCGGATAGCCGACCTGACAAGAGCCAAACATGCAACATCGCGCCATCCGGTTTAGAATAACGGCGCTCTGGAACAAAACCCGTCCAACCCGATACAAGGAATAACACATGGAACACATCCTGCCAGCACTGCCATACGCTAAGGACGCCCTGCAGCCGCACATCTCGGCCGAGACCCTGGAATTCCACCACGGCAAGCACCACCAGACCTATGTCACCAACCTGAACAACATGATCAAGGGGACCGAGTACGAAAACATGTCCCTGGAAGAGATCATCCAGAAGTCGTCGGGTGGCGTGTTCAACAATTCGGCCCAGATCTGGAACCACACCTTCTTCTGGAGCTGCATGTCGCCGAACGGCGGCGGCGCACCGACCGGCAAGGTTGCCGACGCGATCAACGCCAAGTGGGGTTCGTTCGACAAGTTCAAGGAAGAGTTCAACAAGGCCGCGCTGGGCAACTTCGGCTCGGGCTGGACCTGGCTGGTGCAGAAGGCCGACGGCAGCGTCGACATCGTCAACACCTCGAACGCCGGCACTCCGCTGACCACCTCGGACAAGGCCCTCCTGACCGCCGACGTCTGGGAGCACGCCTACTACATCGACTACCGCAACGCCCGCGCCAAGTTCCTGGAAGCGTTCTGGAACGTCGCCAACTGGGAATTCGCGAACCAGAACATGGCGTAAGCCTGTTTCGTTCGTGACGTGATGACGGCCCGCCTCGTGCGGGCCGTTTTCGTTTGGCCGCCCTGCCCGTCCTGGGCGGGCACGCCTGCACGCAAGCGCCTCAGAGCCAGCGCCGCACCCGGGCGCAGTAGGCGGCATATGGCGCGCCATGCAACTCGCGCAGGAAGGCTTCTTCGAGCCTGACCTGTAACTGCATCAATACCTCTCCCACCAGCATCAGCGCGACCGTGACCGCGTTCGGCCGCAGCAACACCAGGCTCAGCAGCGAAAGCCGCATGGCAAGGAAGATGGGGTTGCGCGACAAGGCGAACAATCCCGTGGTGACCAGGGCCGTCCGGTGTTGCCGATCGATCCCGATACGCCAGGACATCCTCATCTGGACTTGCGCCACGACGGTCCAGGCCACGGCGACGCCCAGTCCCACCCAACCGGCCATGCTTGCCGCGGGCCGGTCGAGCCAGGCCAGGGGGCCGAATGCGGGCTCCAGCTCCGGCCAGCACAGCTGGACGACGATGTAGCCGAGGATCCCGGCCATGACGGCGCGCATGCCGGCCGTCACGACACCGTAGGCGTCGTCCGTCGAGGGGAGCACATACGGATTCCTGCCGGTCATCCTCCAGACCCGGAAGGTAGGCCACAGGAAGGCCGCGGCAAAGTACAGCAGGAAGGCGGCAAACAGGACAAGGCGTTCGGCGTTCGGGGCCATGTGGCACACTCCTTTACGAGGTGGTTGTTTAATTGCCGCAATTACACACCCTGTAGCAGGTGCAGGGTCAATACACCATCGGCCGCCCCTGGCCAGACTACGGGTGGGGCACTTTCGCTGCCTCGGCGCAGACTAAGGCTGCGCCAGGTACCGCCGCAGGAAGTCCACGCACACCCGCACCCTGCCGGAACCGGCGAGGCGCTGCGGATACACGGCCCACACGTTCGCCGGCTGCGTGTATTCCGGCAGCACCTGCACCAAGGCCCCCTCCTCCAGGTAGCGCCGCGCATCCCACTGCGAGCGCAGCACGATGCCTGCGCCTTCCACCGCCCAGCGCAGGGCGATCTCGCCGTGGTTGGTCGACAGCGCGCCCGCCACCCGCACGGTTTCTTCTCCGTTCCTGCCGCGCAGGCGCCAGGTGCCGAACGGATGATCGCGCTCCTTGATGGCCAGGCACTGGTGGCCGGCAAGGTCGGCCAGCGTTTTCGGCGTGCCGGCCCGGGCCAGGTAGCCTGGCGCCGCGCACAGGATGCGGTGGTTGTCCATCAGCTTGCGCGCGACCAACTGCGGCGGGATGGCGTCGCCGATGCGCACGTCCAGGTCGAAACCCTCGGCCACCGTGTCCACCAGCCGGTCGAACACTTCGAAGCGGATCTGGAGTTTGGGATGGCTTGCCGCCAGCCTGGCGATCACCGGCGCGACAGCGTTGCGGCCGAAGCCGAAGCTGCTGCAGATGCGCAGCATGCCAGCCGGCTCCCCTCGGCGTTCCGAGAGGTCGTCCAGCATCTCGTCTACCTGTTCGAGGATGCGCAGGGCGCGTGCGTAGACCTGCTCGCCCTCGTCGGTAATGACGATGCGTCGTGTCGTGCGCTCGAACAGCCGCACGCCCAGGGCCTCTTCCAGCATGCCGATGCGCTTGCTGACATAGGCCGCCGACATGCCGAGCTCTTCGGCTGCACCGGTGAAGCTGCCCTTGCGGATGATCGTGACGAGCACCCTGAGATCGCCGTTCTCTACATTATTCACGATTCGTGTTTTATCGGGCTACGATTCTACGGATTATAAACAGATCGTTTTCTTGCTAAGCTGTCCTTCGTACAAATGCCATTGCAGGAGAAGCCATGAAAACGCACAAGATCGCCGTCATCGCCGGGGACGGCATCGGCAAGGAAGTCATGCCGGAAGGCCTGCGCGCACTGGAAGCAGCGGCGCAACGATTCGGTATCGGGCTGGAGTTCCAGACTTTCGAATGGGCCAGCTGCGACTACTACGCTAAGTACGGCAAGATGATGCCGGACGACTGGAAGGGGCAGCTCGCCGGATGCGAGGCGATCTTCTTCGGCGCGGTCGGCTGGCCGGATACCGTGCCCGACCACATCTCGCTGTGGGGCTCGCTGCTGAAGTTCCGCCGCGAGTTCGACCAGTACGTGAACCTGCGCCCGGTACGCCTGATGCCGGGCGTGCCCTGCCCGCTCGCGGGCAAGGAACCGGGCGACATCGACTTCTACGTGGTGCGCGAAAACACCGAAGGCGAGTACTCGTCGGTGGGCGGGCGCATGTTCGAAGGCACCGAGCGCGAGCTGGTGCTGCAGGAAGCCGTGTTCACGCGCCACGGCACCGACCGCATCCTGAAATATGCCTTCGAGCTGGCCCAGCGCCGGCCGAAGAAGCACCTGACGGCCGCCACCAAGTCGAACGGCATCGCCATCTCGATGCCCTACTGGGACGAGCGCGTGGCGGCGATGGGAAGCGCCTATCCGGACGTCCGCTGGGACAAGTACCATGTCGATATCCTGGCGGCGCGCTTCGTGCTGTCGCCGGAGCGCTTCGACGTGGTCGTGGCCTCGAACCTGTTCGGCGACATCCTGTCGGACCTGGGGCCGGCCTGCGCGGGCACGATCGGGATCGCGCCCTCGGCCAACCTGAATCCCGAGCGGAGCTTCCCGTCGCTGTTCGAGCCGGTGCATGGCTCGGCGCCGGATATCTACGGAAAGAACATCGCCAATCCGATCGCGATGATCTGGTCGGGGGCGATGATGCTGGAGTTCTTGGGTTACATCGAAGCGCACGATGCGGTCGTGCGGGCGATGGAGCATTGCCTGGTGAGCGGGCCGCGCACGCCGGACATGGGTGGGACCGCCAGCACCACGGAGGTGGGCACGGCGATCGCGGAGTACCTCGCGACCGCGTAGGGTGGCCGGCTTGCCGGCCGCGCGTTCAACTATCGCGTGAACAGCCATCGCGTCTGTTCGAGCCATGTTTTGAACGCGCGGTCGGCACAGCCGACCACCCTACAAGACCGGCGGCGCCGCAGTCGACACCAGCCTACTTCAGCAGGTAGGTGTTGAAGAACCCGATCGTCGCATAGAACAGGTAATCGGCATTCGCCTTCTTGGCAAACCCGTGCCCCTCGTCGTTCGCGGTCATGTACCACACCGGCGTGCCGTTCTTCTTCACGGTCGCGACGATCTGGTCGGCCTCCTGCCAGGGCACGCGCGGGTCGTTCTTGCCCTGCACGACGAACAGCGGCTTCTTGATTCTATCCGCGTTGTTGGCCGGCGCGATCGCTTCCATCCACTTGCGCATTTCCGGGTCGCGTTCGTCGCCGTACTCCACGCGGCGCAGGTCGCGGCGGTAGCTTTCGGTGCGCTCCAGGAACGTCACGAAGTTGGAGATGCCGACGATGTCGATGCTTGCTGCGATGCGGTCGGCGTACATGGTCGATACCGCCAGCGTCATGTAGCCGCCGTAGGAACCGCCCACCACCGCCACGCGCGAAGCGTCCATGTCCGGCTGGGTCGCGATCCAGTCGAGCAGCGCGCCGATGTCCTTCACCGAATCTTCCCTCAGCTTGCCGTTGTCCAGCTTCAGGAAGGTCTTGCCGTAGCCCGACGAGCCGCGCACGTTCGGGTAGATGACCGTCAGGCCCATCTCGTCGGTGTAGTAGTTGTTCCGCCCCAGGAAGCCCGGCGTGAACTGCGCTTCCGGGCCGCCGTGGATGTTGATCACCACCGGCCGCTTGCCCGGGAACTTGCCTGCCTGCGGACGGTAGACGAAGCCCGAGATCTCGCGCCCGTCGAAGGACTTCCAGCGCACCAGCGAAGGCTCGACGAACTTGTCCATGTCGACGCCCATCTTTTCGTGCCGGGTCCAGCGCGTCAGCGCATTGGTCTTTGCATCCACGCTGTAGACCTCGGACGGGCTGCGCGCCGACGACAGCGACAGCGCCAGGTGGCGGCTGTTCTTGTGCCACTCGATGCGGCCGATGACGCCCACCGGCAGCTTCGGCTGCGCGACCAGCTTGCGGTCGCCGGTACGCAGGATGCGCAGCACGCTGGTGCCGTCTTCGTTGGCCACGAAAGCCAGCAGCTTGCCGTCGTGCGACAGGTCGATGTCCTCGATGTCCCAGTTGATGTCGGGGGTGAGGATGGTCTCCTTGCCGCTGGCGATGTCGATGTACACCAGGCGCCGGAATTCCGAGCCGCGGTCGCTCGTCGTGTACAGGCCCTTGCCGTCGCGCGAGAACACGGCGTTCCCGTAGGCGACGGGCTCGCTGCCGTTGTTCTCCGTGTTTTTTTCGGTGAGGCGGCGGCTCTTGCCGGTCGCCACATCCATCAGCCACAGGTAGCTTTCGTTGGCCGACACGTACTCGCTGTACACGAGCTGCCTGTCGTCGTGCGAGAACGCGAACGCGCTCCAGCCGCCGCCCGGCAGTTCGGCCAGGGTGCGCACCTGCTCCGGCTCCTCCGGGTTCACGATGCTGACGGTGGACTGGATCTGGTCGTTCGAGCCCTGGCGGCCGACCGGCACCGTCACATACAGCAGCTTGCCGCTGGTCTTGCCCCAGGCCGTATCCTGCACGCGCCGGTTGTCCGGGGTGACGGGGATGGCCTCGCCACCCTTCCCATCGCGGCCGATGTCGCGCCGGTATGCACGGAACACCTCGTTGCCGCCGGTATCGCGGCCGAACACGTAGAACTTGCCGTGGCGCGGCTCGTACTGCGCGCTGCGCACCGGCTCGGCATAGTCCGTCATCAGCGTCAGCGGACCGCCCGGCTTGTCCACCCGGAACAGCTGCGGCGTGTTCTGGTGGCGGCGCGAGACGATCATCTCGAGCCTGGTCGGGTGCCAGGACGCGAACGAGGTCGGCTTGAACTCGTTGTACTTCGCCACCTGGCCGGCCAGGCTGGCCTGCACCGGCGGCACGTTTTCCAGCACCATCGCGGCAGGCGGCGCGACGGTGGTTTCCTGGGCCAGGGCCATGCCGGCGGCCAGGAACAGGCTTGCGAACAGGGTCAACCCGCGTGGGCTGCGGTCAGGTCTCATCCGGTAGTCTCCGTTTGCGTGTCAGTTGTTGGCATTACAGCATCTCAACTTTACACGATGTCGGCATGCCGGGACCACCGGATGAACAGGACCGGGCATGTCTTCCACCTGCAAGCTGCCTGCCGTGCCATCATGCGCAGCGGTCCCGGCCAATTGTCATCAAAATGTATGAAAGTGTCCCCCCATTGTAGGGGCTGTGCTTTTTGACAACTGGTCTTATACAATCTCGGACCAAGGAGAAATCAAGCATGTACCGAGTGATGTTGGTGGAAGACGATGCGCGCCTGGCCGAGCTCGTCATGGAATACCTGTCTGGCTACGAATTCGCGGTCGATCTCGTCACGCGCGGCGACGCGGCGCTGGAGCGCTTCAAGGCGCTCACCCCCGACGTCGTGGTGCTCGACCTGATGCTGCCGGGCCTGGACGGCATGGTGGTGTGCCGCCAGATCCGCGAGCTGTCCGAGGTGCCGATCCTGATCCTGACGGCGCGCGAGGACTCGTACGACGAGGTCTCCGGCCTGGAGCAGGGCGCCGACGACTTCGTGAACAAGCCGGTGCAGCCGCGCGTGCTGCTGGCGCGCCTGCGCGCGCTGATGCGGCGCACCCAGGCCAAGAATGGCGCGGATGCGCGCGTGCTGCAGTTCGGGGCGCTGCGCATCGCTACCAGCGACCGCAGCGTGGTCTGGCGCGGCGAACCCTGCGTGCTGTCGAACACCGAATACAAGCTGCTGCTGGTGCTGGCCGAGGCGGCCGGCCGCGTGCTGTCGCGCGACGCGCTGCTCAAGAAGATGCGCGGCATCGAGTTCGACGGCCTGGACCGCAGCATCGACAACTGCATCTCGAAGCTGCGCCGCAAGTTCGACGATGCGGACTCGGAAAAGATCAAGACGGTGTGGGGCGAAGGATATCTGTTCTCGCCGTCGGCCTGGGGCTGACCCGCCCCACCCTGCGCCCCCGTTACTCGAACAAAGGCACGATCGCCAGCGGCGCGCTGTAGGTCACCACCTGCGCCCGCTCGGGCGCGAAGCGGTAGGTCACCACCGGGAAATCGGTTTCGGTATCGCCCGCGAAGGCCTGGCCCGGCGCAACCGGCAGCGCCTGCTCGGCCCCGTCCGGACGGCGCAGCCTGACGGCGGTTTCGACGCCCTTCTTCGGGAACACCATGCGCACCCCCACGCATTGGCGCGCGCGCGCCGTGGCGTCCACGTAGCGGGCATAGGCCAGCGCCTGCTCGCAGGCGGCGCGCAGCTCGCCGCTGTCATAGGTATTGTCCGGCCGTGGCGCGATCGACACGCGCGCGCGCAGTTCGAACGCGCCCAGCTTGCGGTGCGGCGCCAGGATGGCGTTTTCGTCGTAGGCGGCCTTCACCAGCGGCAGCACGCCACGGCCCAGCGCGTCGAGCGCCAGACTGGTCTGCACGGTCTTGCCGCTCAGGACCAGCTGCACGCCCTCGCCCAGCACGCCCTTCTCGCGCGGCACCAGTTGCAGGCTGTTCTGCAGCAGGTTCTTGGGGCCGCCATACTTTTCGAACACCACCACCGCCCGGTAGGCGTCACGGTAGCTCGCCCACTCCGGCGCGTGCGCCATCCCCTGCGCCATGGCCGGGGCGGCCACGGACAGGAGGATGGCGGATGCGGTGGCGTGGGCGGGTCGCATCATCAGAACCGGTAGGCGAAGGCGGTCGAAACCGTCACGTTGGTCGGCCGCTCGACAAGCGGGCTATGGCGGGCGTCTCCGGCCAGGCGCGATGCCTGCACGGTCGAAGTCAGCATCCAGGACGGCGACAGCGTCCAGTTCCAGCGCGCGCCCAGGCGCACGTCCTTCAGGCCGCCATCCGGGCGGTATGCGGGATTGCCGCTGTTGGCGGACTGCTCCGCGGTGACACCGAAATACGACTGGTTGTAGGCGCGGTTGACGAAGCCGAGGCCGGCCGACACGGAAACCGTGTGGTGCGGGGCCACCCGGGCCGCCAGGCGCTGGATGCCCAGCTCGGCGCGCATGCCGTTGCGGTCGTTGCCGGCTCCGGCCAGCACGCTGCTGGTCAGCCGCCATTCGGGCGCCAGGTAATAGTTGAAGAAGGCCCCCGCCTCCGGTCGCGCCTTGATCTCGTCCATGCCGGCCAGCGGATTGCCGCGGCCGCTGCCCTGGCGCATCGTCACCGGCAGCAAGGTGTTGAATCCCTGCACGTCGTCGATGCTGCCGGCTGCGCCGGATTCGTTACGGCGCGGATGCACGGCCAGCAGCGGCCCGTACTCGACCGTCGGACGGCCGGACAGGTGCATGCCCGCGCTCATTCCCGAAATAAAAATCCCGTTGCTCCATTGGACCTGAAGCACCGGCAAGGCACGCTGCTTCCTGTCGTCCGCCCCCTCGTAGCGCGCGCCCGACACGACGCCCAGCCCCGCGTACATGTCGCGGCTGCCGTCGGGCATCGGGTTGGTGGTCGGCGTCTGTGCGTGTGCAGCACCGCACCAGACAGCTAGGACCAGGACGAGGAGTTTGTTCATGGTTTTGCAATCAGGGAGTTCGGGTGCCGATATTTTACGTCGAGCAACACAAACTCTCACCAATTGTTACTTCAGGAGTCGAATTTCTTGAGAGAATTCCACCGGAACCTCACTCCGGTCAACCACGACCAGGTGTGCCGGGTAGGTGATCGCCATCGTGCAGAACACCCCCGGGCCCGGCTGCGTGTCGACGTGCCTGACCTTGAGCTTGCCGTCGGCGTGGCGCACGCTCTCGATGCCGGTCGCGTAGCAGCCGCTCGGCTGGGCGCCCAGGAACACGCCGATGACCATCTGCCTGCCGAAATCGATCTTCGGCACCGGCGCGTCGCCGCCCGCATGCTCGCGCCACAGGGCCGCCCAGGCGGCCGGGTCACGCACCACCAGCTTGCGCGGCGTCTGCACGCCCGAGCGCGTGCCGCTGTCGATGCTCTGGAAGCTGGTCCAGTCCGACGCCGCCTTCACGAACTCGACCGGTACATCGCTGCGCGGCACCGCCACCACCTGCATCGGCTGGCTGACCACCGGCAGGCAGATCGCCACCGGGGTGATGTCGCGCTCTTCGTATTCCACGACCATCCTGCCGTCGCGCGTACCGACGTGCAGCACCGAGACCGTCTTGCAGCCGCTGTCGACGTCGCCGGCAAAGACGCCGACCAGCATCTGGCGCGAGAAGTCGACTTCCGGCGCGGCGATCCGGGTCTTGCTGTGCTCGGCCCACAGCGCAGCCCAGGCGGCGCCATCCTTGACGACCACCTGGCGCGGCGCGGTGATGTTGGAAAAACCTTCGCCCACCACCGTCGTGAAGGCGACCGGCGCGCCGGACGTCGGCAGGAAGGGCACCCGTTCCACCTTGTGGCCGGCGCCCAGGCCGAGGTCGGCCTTGTCGAGGTTCTTCAGCATCGTGTCGAACAGGCTGCGCAGGTTCGCGTCCGTGCAACTGGTGCGCGGGCCGGCGATGGTGTCGCCGGACTGGCACAGCACGGCCTCCGGGGTCGGGCCCATCAGGGTCTGGCCGTAGGCATTGTCGGCGCACTGTCCGGCACGGTCCCACAGCACGTATTTGTTATCCACCAGGTAGAGGTTGTTGCGGGTCGAGGCGCACGCGGCATCCTGCGCCAGCTTGATGTACTCGGAAACGACCGGGACGCCGCCATTGGGCTCGCCGAGCGTGATGCCCTGCCCTGCCGTCCGGTTCGTGGCGACGGTGGCGCCATCGCCGCCACCGCCACAGGCTGCCAGGGTGGCGCCGGCGACCAGCGCCATGGCCAGGGTGCGTACAACCATGCTCATCTTGTTCTTCTCCACGCAAGCAGGCGCAGGCTGCGCCAGGTCGTTTCCTTGGGAATAAAAAAACCCGCCGACACTCGCATATCAGGCGGGCAAACGGAAAACCAGATAGAACTTGATACCTGATGTTGAGCATGTTACGGACTCCCGGCTTGCGATTCCTCCTCGAACTGTCGGCCAATTGTCGTCAATTTGTAAATCACGTGCGCGGGCGATGTCGTAGTCACATCGTGCTCCTTGCTCCTATACAATACCGCCCAAGGAGAAACTATGTATTGCGCAGCATCCCGTAACCGCAAGTCATGCAGGATGGGCACGTGAACCGGATCTTCTTCCGCTTCTTCGTGCTGGTCATGCTGTCGATCACGGCGGCCACCTTCGTGATCTACTTCGCGTTCAGCCGCCTGTTCGGCGACCCGCTCGACGATATCGCGCGGCGCCAGGCGGCCGCCCAGATCTTCCTGCTCGAACAGTACGTGGACCAGGCGCCGCCCGACGACTGGCTGACGCGCCTGAACAACGTGCGCGAGGTCTCGGACGTGCGCTACGACCTGATTCCCCTGGGCGAGGCGCGCGCCGCGCTGTCCGCCGGGCGCCGCGCCGTGCTGGACCGCGGCGGCATCGTGCTCGACCCGGCCGGGCGCAGCTTCTACCGGCGGGTCGACCTCGAGGGGGAGCGCTACATCGGCAGCCACGAGGAAGTGCTGCGGGCGCAAAACCTGCCGATCGACATCGACCAGGCGCTCAAGCGGGAGGCGCTGCGCTACATCATCGTCGCGGTGGCGCTGCTGGTGCCGATCGCGCTGTGGTCGCGTTCGCACTGGCAGGGATTGCAGGCGCTGTCGCGCGTCGCCGACGAGTTCGGCAGCGGCAAGCTGACGGCGCGCGCGCAGATGAAACCCTCGGCCGCCGTCTATCCGCTGGCCGAGCGCATCAACCACATGGCCGACCGCATCGAACACCTGCTCGAAGCGCAGAAGAGCCTGCTGCATTCGGTGTCGCACGAACTGCGCACGCCGATTGCGCGGCTGGAATTTGCGCTGGAACTGCTCGATGCCCGCGCCAAGGACCCGGACCTGGGCAAGCGCATCCGCGCCATGGAGGGCGACCTGCACGAACTGAACGCCCTGGTGGGCGAACTGCTCGACATGAGCAAGCTCGACAGTGCCCGCAACCTGCAGGCGGAGCCGACCGCGCTGGCGCCGCTGCTGCGCGAGTGCACCCGGATGCTGCCGCCCTCGCCGCACAGCCTGGACTGCGCCGTGCCGGACGACCTGGGCGAGCCGGAACTCGACCGCCGCCTGCTGGCGCGCGCCGTGTGCAACCTGCTGCGCAACGCGCAGAAGTACGCCGGCAGCCGCATCGAACTGTCGGCCGCGCGCAACGGCAACGCGATCGAGATCGCGGTGGACGACGATGGCCCCGGTATCCCCGAGGACGAGCGCGAGAAGATCTTCGACCCGTTCTACCGGCTCGACCGCAGCCGGGACCGCGCCACCGGCGGCTTCGGCCTGGGCCTGTCGATCGCGCGCAAGGCGGTGGCGCTGCATGGCGGCACGCTGCGCGCCGAAAGCTCGGCCCTGGGCGGGGCGCGTTTCGTCATCACCCTGCCCGCATGAAGCGCACGCAGGCCCCGGTCAATCATGCGGCGCTTTCTTCCCGCCCCGCAGGCGTTACACTGTCTTTATGAGCGGAGGTCCACCATGATGATTGCATTACGCTGCCGTTGCGGCAAGCTGCGGGGACAGGTCGAGAGCCGGCGCGTGGCCGCGCGCCTGGTCTGCTACTGCAAGGACTGCCAGGCCTACGGGCGCTTCCTCGGCACCGGCGTGCTCGACGCCGCCGGCGGCACCGAGGTCGCGGCCATGCCGCCCTCCGCCGTGCGTTTCGAGGCCGGACTGGAGCACCTGGCCTGCATGTCGCTTGGGCCCAGGGGGACGCTTCGCTGGTATGCGAGCTGCTGCCGCACGCCGGTCGGGAACACGCCGCGTAACCCGCGCGTGTCTTACGTGGGACTGCCCAGGGCGTGCATGGATGCGCCGGCCGAAGTGCTGGACCGGGAAATGGGGCCGCTCCGGGCCAGGGTGAACACGGAATCGGCCACGGCGAAGATGGAAACGACGCCCGCGAGCACCGGCTGGGCGGTGTGCAGGCTGGCGGCGATGCTGCTGAAGGCGCGCCTCGGGGGCGGCTACAAGGACAATCCCTTCTTCGCACCGCAGGGCACGCCCGTCAGGACGCCGCAGGTGCTGTCGCTGGAAGAACGGAAAGCGCTGACCCCGGGTTGAGCCGCGGGGCCAGTGTAGGGAAACTGCAGGAAACGCTAGGACCCCGCGGAAAACCGCGGGATCAGCGCCGGCTCTGTTCGGAGCTGGGGCGCACGTGCGTCACGCCGTACCACAGGTGTTCCCACCAGTGGTCGCGCGAGCGTACGGTCACGAGGCAAGCCTTGTCGATGCCGCCCTTGAAGAGCGGATCGGGGCATTTGTTGGTCATCAGGGCGTGGCGCTGGTTCTCGGCGTTCACGAGGGCGATGGCCAGCCACACGGCCACACCCGCGAAGAACACCGCCAGCGACCACGCCACGTGGTTCACGTTACTGGTCTCAAACAGGTCCTCCTCGTTGGGCCGGGACCCATCGTACATCTTGAGGACTTCGCGTTCGACGTCCTTGTTACTCATTTCGCCTTCATTTCGTTTTAGCTGCCCTTGCAACGAGCGCGTCCATCACCTGCATGGTCGCCTGCATCGTCTGTTCCACGCCCTGGATCTTGTTGGCTTGGCCCACCTGGCCCGGCGACACCACGTACTTGCCGTCGATGACGATGGTCGGGGTGCTGTTGGCCTTGTAGGCTGCCGCTACCTGGCTCAGGCGGCGCAGCTTGGTAGTCACGCCGAACGAATTCCAGGTTTCCATGAACTTGGCGCGGTCCAGGCCGTTCTTCACTGCCCACTCGATGATCTGGTCGTCCTTCATCAGGCGCTGGCGCTCGACGTGGATGGCGCGAAACACGCGGTGGTGGTATTCGTCGAGCTTGCCCATCGCTTCGAGCGTCAGGAACAGGCGCGCTTCCGGATCGGCCGGCCCCTGGAACGGCAGGTGGATGCGGCGCACGACGATGTTGTCACCCTGCTTTTTGATCCACTGGTTGAACGCAGGTTCCAGCATGTTGCAGGCCGGGCAGTGATAGGCGAAGAATTCGATCACCTCGACCTTCTTGCCCGTTGCCTGGACCGGCTGCGGCTGGGCCAGCGTCTGGTAGTCAACGCCGTTTTTCGGGTCGGCCGGCGACGCGATGGCGGTGCTGGCGAACATGGCGGCGGCGATGATGGCAAAACGCAGAGAACGCATAGGTTACCTTCCACAAGAAAGAATTAGCAAACGCCGGGAGATTACCACTTTTTTGCCTTCCCCAAGAAGGAAGAGCGGTGATTTTGCATTTGCTTACGGAATTAACTTGAGCTTACGGAAGTGATGAGTGAGTGGCTGAGGTACGCACCTGGATTCGTGCCTGCGGTCTGCGCTGACGTACCTCATCCAGCGCCTCGCACAGCCGGGCCGTGCCGTCGATGATCCTGGGCCCCGGCCGCGTGAGCAGCTCCCCGTCCACGGTCACCAGGTTGCCCCGCTTTACCGCCGTCATGTTCCGGTACGGCTCCCACAGCCTGAGCCCCGGGTTGGCCGGATCATGGCGCCTGCCCGCCAGGATCGCTTCCGGGTCCGCCGCCAGCACCGCCTCGATGCTGACCACGGGGGCCACCACCTTCAGGTGGCCGAACACGTTGCGCCCGCCGCAGAGGCGGATCGCGTCGCTGGCGATCTGGCCATCGTTGAGCGTGTACAGCGGCTGGTCCCAGATCTGGTAGAACACCGTCACCGGCGGGCGTTTGCCGTAGCGCGCTTCCAGCCCTGCCAGCCGGGCGCGAAAGGCGCGGGAGGCGGCCTGCGCGCTCGCCTGGGTGCCCAGCAGCTGGCCCAGGCGCTCGACATTGTCCGCCACCTGCCCCAGCCGGCGCGGCTCGGTGTGGTACACGGGAATGCCGAGACTTTCCAGCTGCGCGATCTGGCGCGCCGTGTTCCCGGTATGCCAGACCACGATCAGGTCCGGTTTCAGGGACAGCACGCGCTCCATGTCGATCTGGCTGTTGCTGCCGATGAGCGGGATCTTCCTTGCCGCCTCCGGGTAGTCGCTGTAGTTCATGGCGCCCACGACGCGCGCGCCGCCGCCGGCCGCGAACAGCAGCTCGGTGGCGTGCGGCGCCATCGAGATGACGCGTTGCGCCGGCTGCCCCACCGTGACGCGGCGGCCGGCGTCGTCCACCACCGTCACGGCGGCCTCGGCGCCCAGCGCCGCCAGGGCCAGCAGCGCGGGGACGAGTCGATTCAAGGCACCCATCGTGGTTTGTTAGAAGTCGTAGCGCAACGACAGCTTCAGCTGGCGGCCGTCGCTCGGGTAGATGCCCGAACGGCAGGCGAAGGCGTTGCTGTAGTACTGGCGGTCGGCCAGGTTGAGTACCGTCGCCGCCACTTCCCATGCCCCCACGCGGTACGCATAGCGCGCGTCCACGGTGGTAAACGACGGGATGCGGGCATTGCAGCTGTTGGCGAAATCGTCGCCGTAGCGCTGGCGGTCGGCCCACTGGGCGCCGATGTCGGCGCTGTGGCCGCCGGCGGGAGCCCAGGCCAGGCGCGCGGTCACGACGTTCTTCGGCACCAGGACCATCTCGCGGCCGGCATTCGGGCCGCCGGTGAACTCGGCTTGCACGTGCTGCCACTGGCCGGTCAGGCGCCAGTCGCGGGCGAAGACCAGCTGCCCTTCCACTTCCACGCCCTGGCGGTGGGTCGGGTCGAGGTTGGTGTTCGCGCCCCAGCGGCCGTAAAGGGTCGGATCGTAGAAGATCTCGTTGCTCAGGCGGTGGCGGAACAGGCGCGCGCCGAGCTGGCGTGCGCTGTTGCCGAAGCTGGCGCCCAGCTCGATGTCGCGCGAGGTCTGCGGGGCCAGGACTTCGGGACCGGAACGCACGCTGTTCTCGTCGACGTTGGCGATGCGGTAGCTGCGCCCGAGCTTGGCGAACACGGTCAGCTGCGGCAGCACGTCGATGCTGCCTTCGAGCGACCAGGCGTTGACCGACTGGTCGCGCCGCTCGTTCGCTACCGGCGGGAAGCCCAGCGGGTCCGAATAGTTCTTCTCGAATTTCTCGTGGCGCGCGCCGACGGCCAGGCGCGCATTGTGCGGCGCCGACCACTGGATCTCGTCGCGCAGGTAGAAGGCGGTCGAATCCTGCTGCGCGTCGCCCAGCGAGAAATCGGACGTGGTCTGGCGGTTCCAGCGCATCAGGTCGACGCCGGCCACCAGCTCGTTGCGCTTGTCGCCGAGCGCGGCGATGTGGCGCAGGCGCGGCGAGAACTGGGTCTGGTCGGCGTCGTAGCGTGACCTTGATGCGATCCTGGCGCCGTTGCTCGTGTAGTAGTAGTAGTTCGCTTCCACCTCGCGTTCGCGATGCGACAGCTCGGCGGCCAGTTCCAGGCTGCCGATGCGGTGTTCGAGCGAAGCGGTGACGCGGTCGGTGTCGATGCTGCCGAAGTCGTCCGGCGTGACCGTCTGGCGCGGATTGTCCAGGAACTGGGCTTCCGTCAGCGATCCCGGGAAGCGCGCATCCTGGCGCGAGCGCTCCACACGCAGGCCGACGCGGCCGGCGCCATAGTTCCACTGCACGCCGCCGCTGGCGGTCTCCTGCTCGAATGCGCTGTTTTTGCGGTAGTTGTCGGTCTTGCGCCTGGCCACGGCCACGTCCAGCGACACCGGGCCGGCGCCATAGGCCAGCGAGCCGCGCAGGTCGCGCGCGTCGAAGCGGCCTGCTTCCGCGAACAGCGAGCCGTGGGCACCGGGGCGGGCGCCCTTGCGGGTAATGATGTTGATGACGCCGCCGGTGGCGCCTTCGCCGTACAGCACGCTGCTGCCGCCGCGCTGGATCTCGATGCGCTCGACGGTATCGACCGGGATGCTGGACAGGACGGCGTTGGTCAGCTCGTTCTCGTTCAGGCGCACGCCGTCGACCAGGATCACCACGTTCTGCGCGCTGTTCGAGCCGAAGCCGCGCAGGTCGAGCGCGAAGTCGGGCGAGGCGTCCAGGCTCTGGCGCCCGAACACGCCGCCGATCTTGCGGATCGCGGCATTGACGTCGGTGGCGCCGGCGCGGCGGATCTCGTCCGCGGTGATGACGGTGGCGCCGATCGGCGCGGCGCTCGGCTGGGCCGGGAAACGCGCCCCGGTGATGACGATCGAGGGCACGGCTTCCTGCGCGAGGGCGTTGGCGGCGAGGATGGACAGGGAAAAAGCACAGGCCAGCGCGAGCGGCTTGAAGGCCGGCGCGCTGCGCGGTACGGCAGCAAAATTCATGTTGGATGTTCTCGGTAAAAGCACCGGCCTGCGTCCCCGCACACCGGAGTCAACGGAAGCCGCCCAAGGCCCATGCCTGCGGCGCTTCCACCTGTCTGGCCGGTATCCGGGCTCGCAAGACCGACCGCCTCACCTTCCTATGCGATGCACAGTGGTTGTCGAGGCGGCCTGTCGCCCCAGGAAACCCTGCGCGGCGACGCTTGTTGACCGTTGCGGGGGCAGCACATCCCGGCGCCGGCGCGTTGCGCGGACACCTCGTGTTTCCCGTTTAACTGCACGCGCGGATTGCGCATGCGGGCACCAGAACGCGGCGATTATAACCTGACAAGCCGTCGCGGTTTGTTTCGCCGCTTGCAGGCGGGCCTGGTGGAGCCCGCGCCGGCGCCGCCGCGTTCGATCGGCTACCATGGGTGCTTCGACTGAACACCCGGAGCACCCATGACGCTTCCCACCTACTTCGTGTCCCACGGCGGCGGTCCCTGGCCGTGGATGAAGGACCAGTACGGCCGCGCCTACGACAAGCTGGAAGCCTCGCTGCAGGCGATGCGACGCGACGCGGGAGACCGGGTGCGCGCGGTGCTGGTCGTCACCAGCCACTGGGAGACGCCCGGCTTCATGCTGTCGTCGGGAACGGCGCCCGGCATGATCTACGACTACGGCGGCTTCCCGCCGCATACCTACCAGGTCAGGTACCCGGCGCCGGGCGAGCCGGCGCTGGCGCAGCAGGCGGCCGCGCTGTTGAGCACCGCCGGCCATCCGGCCGGGCTGGACCCGGCGCGCGGCTTCGACCACGGGACCTTCTCGATGCTGTATCCGGTCTATCCGGAAGCCGCGATGCCGGTGGTGCAGCTGTCGCTGCGGCGCGACCTCGACCCGCTGGGCCACATCGAGGCCGGCCGTGCGCTGGCGCCGCTGCGGGACGATGGCGTACTGCTCATCGGCAGCGGGCTGTCGTACCACAACCTGCGCCAGTTCGGTCCCTCCGGGGCGGCGGCATCGAAGGCGTTCGACGGATGGCTGCAGCAGGCGCTGGCCTTGCCGCCGCAGGAGCGCACTGCCGCGCTGCTGGGCTGGCTTGACGCGCCGATGGCGCGGGCAGCGCATCCGCGCGAGGAACACCTGATTCCACTGATGGTGGCGCTGGGCGCCGCCGAGCGGGAGCCGGCGGCCTGCGTGTATCACGAGGAGGATTTTTTCGGGAGCCTGACGGTGTCGAGCTTCCGGTTCGGGTGAAGCGAGTGGCCTGCTCATCAGGTCGCAGGGTGGCCGCCTGGCGGCCGCGCGCTCAAATGACGCTTGCATCGCGAGGACGCATCATCTGCCTGGACGCGCGCACGGCATAGCCGTCCACCCTACAAAAAACCTCAGGTGCCGCGCTTGCCGCGCGCCGCTTCCTCGGCCTTGGCGGCAGCCTTCTCTTCGGCGATGCGCGCCTTCTCCGCCATCTCGGCCGCATGCCTGGCCAGGGCCGCGGCGCGGGTCGCGGGCGTCTCCAGGCTGATGCGTCCCAGCGCGCCGGTGCGGTAGTCGTGCAGCAGCACGTGCGCCGCCTTTTCGTAGTCGAACTCCCCGCCGCGCACGCGGAAGCCGCGCCGCTGCGCGACGTTCTCGATCACGGCGATGCCGTCCAGGCCCTCGGTCTTGAAGCCGTAGCGCGCCGTGAGCAGCTGCGGGTAACGCTCCAGCAGCAGGTTGGCCAGGAATTCCGCCACCTCTTCCTCGATCAGCGCATTCGAGCCGACCGCGTGGCTGGCGGCCAGCATCAGGCCGTCGCTCGCCATCGCGATCTTCGGCCACAGCATGCCCGGGGTGTCGACCAGCACGATGTGCTTGCCGAGGTAGAGCTTCTGCTGGGTCTTGGTGACGGCCGGCTCGTCGCCCACCTTCGCCACGCGCTTCTTCAGCAGCGCGTTCATCAGGGTGGATTTGCCGACGTTCGGGATCCCCATGATCATGATGCGCAGTGGCTTGGTCGGCACACCGCGGTGCGGCGCCAGCGACTGGCACAACTCCGGAATGCGCGCGACATCAAGCGGCTTCTTGGTCGTCATCGGGTAGGCGGTCACGCCTTCCTGGGCGTCATAGAAGGCTTTCCATGCCGCGGTGGCGGCCGGGTCGGCCAGGTCGATCTTGTTCAGGATTTTCAGGCAGGGACGCTGGCGGAACTTGCGCAGTTCCTCGACCAGCGGGTTGCAACTGGCCTCGGGCAGGCGGGCGTCGAGGACTTCGATCACCAGATCGGTGTTCTCCATCTGCTCGGCGGCTTCCTTCTTGGCCGCGTTCATGTGCCCCGGGAACCATTGAATGGACATGCTGTGCTTTCGTAATCTTCGGTCAGGGCGCTATTTTACGCTGCCCCCGCGGCATGCAAGCAACAGACCGGGCAAAGCCGGCCTGTTGAAGCGGCCTGTAGCTACTCTTTACGCTGGCCTGTTGATCCACTACAACGTTATCGCCATCCGGCGGCGCACACTGGTGACTTTCATGTGTCTGCTGCAATCAGGAGTATCACCATGCAACACCGTACCAAGAAGTCGCCCAAGGCTGCGAAATTTCCACCAAGGAACTCCCTGATCCGCTGGTGTACGTTCGGCATGCTGTGCGCCATGGTCGGCGGCGCCTGCTTCGTCGACCGCTTCCCTCTGCTGCCGGTCTAGCGGTCTAGCGCTCCGGCGCTGCGCAGGCGCTCGGCGGCAGCGGCTGGGCCGGATCGAAGGCGGCCAGCTGCGCACGCGCGGCATGGCGGTCCTTCGCGTACTCGGTGAGGTAGCGCGTCCGTTCCTCGCTCTGCCATTCGGCGTCCGACACGCCCTTCATGCTCTGCGTGCGGCTGGCGAACACCTGCCCTTCCAGCCGCGGCAGCAGCAGGCGGTCCGGGTCCACGTTCTCGCGCAGCAGGTAGCCGTCGACGTCGCGCAGCCTGAGCGGCAATGCCGGCGCCTCGTCCGTCATCAGCTTGCCGAACACGGTCAGCTTCACTTCGCGCGTGCCGGTTTCCAGCACGTCGTTGAAGGTCGCCACCGCGAACGGCTTGCCGCGCGCATCGTCGACCCGGCCGGTGACCACATAGCGTCCCGGCTGGCGCACCTCGAGGCGCAGGTAGAAGTTGAGCGAGCCGTTTTCCAGCGCCTCGCGCACCTGGCCGGTCCAGGCGGCCGGCAGGACCGGGCTGTAGACCACGTCGAACAGGGCGAACCCGTTCTTCCCGCCCGCGGTGTAGCGTACCTCGGTGCGGATGGTGCCGTGGAAGCCCGCCAGGCCGGTCTGGCTTGGGGCCAGCACGCCGGCGAAGGCGTTGTCTCCCGCTACCGGGTCGGCGCCGCCGCCATCGTCGGCAAACGCGAGCGCCACCTGCGGCGTGGCACGGCTGGCCCCGTAGGTCATGCCCTGCGCGACCGCGCGCGTGATCACGATCGGCACGACTTCGCCTTGCGCGTTCACGGCCCGCAGCGAAAACGCAACGGCTTCGCCCGCGGCGAGGTAGACGCGCGACTGCGAGGTCTGCAGCAGGACCGAATTGCTGGTCGCGCCGCCTTCGACCCGCATCGGGTGCATCTCCGTGACAGGCTGGTTCGGGTGCAGCTGGTCGGGATTGTGCGCCACCGGCTGCGACTCCATCGGGTACTTGCTGCCTTCCAGGTAGCTGCAATAGGTATGGTCCGTGAGCTGCGCGTGCTCGAGCAACTGGCGGCGGCGCTCGGCGCGGTCGCCGGGAATGGCCAGGCCGCCGTCGCCCGCTAGCGCGCCGAAGAACCGGGGTCCCGCGGGCGGCGGGCTTGGGGCCGCCTGTACGGGCGCCTCCGCCTCGCCGCGCGCGAGCCACAGGCCGAGCGCGGCCACGAAGGCGACGCCCAGCCCGATCAGCCCCTTGGATCGCCTAGAGGGCACTGTTCACCACCGCGCTGCGCACCACGCCCACGATGCCGCCCCAGTTGCCGTTGGCGTAGTGGTTGTAGGCTTCGTTATCGTCACGGAAGACCACCGAATGGTAGCTCCACTTGGCGCTGCCGCCTTCGTTGGCGGCGGTGCCCATGGTCAGGTCGTTGCAGAACCAGTCGCTCGGGTTGCAGTAGGAGCCGCCCGAACTGCCGGCCACGCCGCCGGTGCTGTGGTAGGCCACGGCCTCGTCGTCCTGCCCCGGCAGGATGCCGGAATAGGCCGTGCCCTTGGCCGCCGCGTACATGTAGAACCAGATGTTGCGCGTGGTATTGTGGTTGTACATGGCGCGCGCCGTGGTGGTCTTCAGGTCCTGCACCAGTGGCTCCGACGTCGTCCAGGAGCCGGCATCGGACAGCTCCGAGCCCCCGGCGGCCCCGGAGGCGGCGCGCACCCATTTGATGTTCCAGCCGGTCTGCGAACTGCCGTCGCTGTTGCCGCACACGCCGCTCGTATTCGGGCTGGCGTTCTTCTTCAGGCGCGCCGAGCCGCCGTAGTTGGCCAGCGTGTAGCCCATCATCAGGTCGCCGGCGCTGTGGGTAACGACGTAGCACCAGTTGGGGCCGGTGCAGAAGCAGTCGAGCGCGTCGCGCACCTTGCCGCTCTGGGACGCGATGCTGCTGCGGCCGTCCCAGTTGACGGCCTTCTTGTTGACGCCGGCCGCCGTGGTGCCGGGCCCCCAATATCTGAAATCGTTGTAGTTGCCGATCGTCCCGCCGCCGGTGCGGCCGTTGATCCAGAGGGTGTAGTTTGCGGCAGCGGCCAGGCCGGATGCGAGGAACAGGCACAGCGCGCAGATCATACGTAGATGTCTCACTGTCTTTCTCCTTTTGTCGTTGTTCGCCGTAGGGGTACCACTCGGTTACGGCTGAGTCCGACTCTATGCCTGACATATATGCATGTCAATTTGCACAATTGAAAAGGAAACAGTGTGTCGTAATTGCACAATACAAGAGGCAACGAAGCATCGCGATTTACGCAAAGCAAGCACGCTGCCTCTTGTGCACCCTTGTGCGCCTACAGGGCGGTGTTCACCACGGCGCTGCGCACCACGCCCATGATGCCGCCCCAGTTGCCGTTGATGTAGTGGTTGTAGTCTTCGCTGTCGTCGCGGAAGACCACCGAGTGGTAGCTCCATTTGGTGCTGCCGCCCTGGTTGGCGGCGGTGCCGAGCGTCAGGTCGTTGCAGAACCAGTCGCGCGGGTTGCAGAGGGAGCGGCCGGCGCTGCCGGCCACGCCGCCGCTGCTGTGGTAGGCGATGACTTCGTCGTCCTGGCCCGGCAGCAGGCCGGAATACAGCGTACCCCTGGCGCCCGCATACATGTAGAACCAGATGTTGCGCGTGGTATTGTGGTTGTACATGGCGCGCGCGGTGCTGGTCTTCAGGTCCTGCACCAGCGGTTCCGACGTCGTCCAGGAGCCGGCATCGGACAGCTCCGAGCCCCCGGCGGCGCCGGCGGCGACACGCACCCACCGGATGTTCCAGCCGGTCTGCGAACTGCCGTCGCTGTTGCCGCACACGCCCGCGGCGTTCGGGCTGGCGTTCTTCTTCAGGCGCGCCGAGCCGCCGTAGTTGGCCAAGGTGTAGCCCAGCATCAGGTCGCCGGCGCTGTAGGTGACGACATAGCACCAGTTGGGGCCGGTGCAGAAGCAGTCGAGCGCGTCGCGCACCTTGCCGCTCTGGGACGCGATGCTGCTGCGGCCGTCCCAGTTGACTGCCTTCTTGTTGACGCCGGCCGGGGTGGAAGACGGGCCCCAGTAGCTGAAGTCGTCGTAATTGCCGGCGGCGCCGACCGCGCCACCGGCGCGGCCGTTGATCCATAGCGTGTAGTTGGTTGCGGCTGCCACGCCGGAAGCGAGGAACAGGCACAGCGCGCAAAAGGGTCGGGTCGGTCTCACTTTCTTCTCCTTGTTGGTCGCTTCGCGCATGGGCGCGAAGTCGTGAAGGATTAGATGTGCGGACCGGGCAGGACGTTCCAGGCCGAGCCTGCAGGCGAACGGCGATTGCCGGGTTATTCGAGTTCGGCCAGCACCTTCAGGTGGGCCACGACGCTGCGCCCCAGCGCCGACAGCGCATAACCGCCCTCGAGGCAGCTGACGATGCGCCCGTTCGCATACTGCCTGGCGATCGCCATCACCTGGCGCGTGATCCAGGCGTAGTCGGCCTCGACCAGGCCGATGCCGCCCATGTCGTCCTCGCGGTGGCCGTCGAAGCCGGCCGAGACGAAGATCATCTGCGGCTTGTGGGCATGCAGCGCGGGCAGCCAGTAGTCCGTGACCAGCTTGCGCACGGCCTCGCCGTCGCACAGCGCCGGCACCGGGATGTTGACGCTGGTGGCCGTGACGGGCTCCGGGTCGCAATACGGGTAGAACGGATGCTGGAACAGGCTCGCCATCAGCACCCGCGGGTCGCCCCTGAACGCCTCGGCCGTGCCGTTGCCGTGGTGGACGTCGAAGTCGACGATGGCCACGCGCTCCAGCCCATGCACCTCCATCGCATGGCGGGCGGCGATGGCGACGTTGTTGAAGAAGCAGAAACCCATCGGCTCGCGCGGCGTGGCATGGTGGCCCGGCGGGCGCACCGAGCAGAAGGCGTTGTCGACTTCGCCCGCGATGACGGCATCGGTCGCCGCCACCGCCGCGCCGGCCGCGCGCAGGGCCGCGCGGTAGCTGTCATGGCTGAGGATGGTGTCGCCGTCGAGCGGATAGTATTCGCCGGCGGCGGGCACGTTGTCGCGCACCAGCGCCACCGCGCCGGGGGTGTGGTTGCGCAGGACGTCGGACAGGTCGGCCAGCGGCGCGCTGCGCTGCTCGATCAGGCCGTCCAGGCGGGCCAGGATCAGCTGGTCGTCGATCGCCTGCAGGCGCGCCGGGCATTCCGGATGCCAGTCGCCCATCTCGTGCTTCATGCAGTCCGGGTGACTGTAGATTGCTGTGCTCATCGTGCTTGTCGTCTGCCTAATCGTTTGCCTGCCGGTTCGCAGGCCGGTTGCACTCGGCTCATCCATGTTCCCCCGTGCGCCCGTTCTCGCATAGAATCGGTGCAAAGGCTTGTTGCCGATGGAGTATGAAGCTTGCCAATGGCGTTAATCTACCACGCCAGCGCCCGCATCCGCACCTGGGCCTGCACGACAGGCACCGCGCCTTCACTTGAATGGATCACCGGAACCCAACCATGTTCAATCAACTGCATGCCGCCGCACGCCAGGTCAGCCAGGTCGTGGTCGGCAAGGACCAGCAGGTCCGCCTGGCCCTGACCTGCCTGCTGGCCGGCGGCCACCTGCTGCTCGAAGACCTGCCCGGCGTGGGCAAGACCACGCTGGCGCACGCGCTGGCGATCTCGCTCGGCCTGAAGTTCAACCGCGTCCAGTTCACCAGCGACCTGCTGCCGGCCGACGTGGCCGGCATCTCGGTGTACGAGCGCGAGAAGAACGACTTCGTGTTCCACCCCGGCCCGATCTTCACCCAGGTGCTGCTGGCCGACGAGATCAACCGCGCCACGCCCAAGACCCAGTCCGGCCTGCTGGAGGCGATGGAGGAACGCCAGGTCAGCGCCGACGGCGTCACCCGCGCCCTGCCCGAGCCCTTCTTTGTCATCGCCACCCAGAACCCGGCCAACCAGGTGGGCACCTTCCCGCTGCCGGAATCGCAGCTCGACCGCTTCCTGATGTGCCTGTCGCTTGGCTACCCGGACGCCGCCGCCGAACGCGCCCTCTTGATGGGCGAAGACCGGCGCGCCATGCTGCGCACCCTGCAGCCGGCCATGCAGCCGTCGGAACTGGCGGCCGCGCAGCGCGCCCTCAAGGAGATCCACGCTTCGCCGTCGCTCATCACCTATGTGCAGGCGCTGGCGCAGGCCTCGCGCCAGAACGGCCTGTTCGCCGAGGGGCTGTCGCCGCGCGCCGCCATCGCCCTGCTGCAGGCCGGCCGCGCCTGGGCGGCGCTGGAAGGACGCGACCACGTGATCCCCGAGGATATCCAGGCGGTGCTGGTGCCGGTCTGCGCGCACCGCCTGCGCCCGCTGAAGGCGGCGCACGGCATGGCGCTGGCCAGCCGCGACCTCGTGCTGCAATTGCAGAAGTCGGTCGCCGTCTAGATGGGGCAGGCGCTACGCGGACAGGGAGTGCGCGGTTGGCTGCGGCGCAGCACCGGCAAGTGGCTGCCGCGCCGCGGCACGCTCGATGCCGGCGAAGTGGTCCTGAGCCAGCGCCGCGTGTTCATCCTGCCGACGCGGGCCGGCATCGGCTTTGCCGTGCTGCTGTTCGTGCTGCTGGTCGGTTCCATCAACTACACGCTCGGCCTGGGTTTCGCCCTCACCTTCCTGGCCCTGTCGTGCGGCCTGGTGGACATGGTCTTCACCTACCGTAACCTGGCCCACCTGGCATTGCAGCCGGGCCGCGTGCCCCCGGTCTTCGCCGGCCAGGAAGCGCAGTTCGAGCTGCACATCGCCAACCGCGCCGGGCTGGCGCGCTACGGCGTCTGGGTCGACTTCGACGACGTTCCCGGCGGCGAGCCGCGCCACGTGACCGACATCCCCGCCCACGGCAGCGCCGCGGTGCTGCTGGGCGTACCGACTGCGGCGCGCGGCTGGCTGCGGCCTGCGCGCATCGTGCTGTCCACCCGCTTCCCGCTCGGCCTGTTCCGCGCCTGGAGTTACTGGCGTCCGGCCGCCCAGGCCCTGGTCTATCCGCGCCCGGAAGAAGGCGCGCCGCCGCTGCCGGCAGGCGGCAACGCGGACGGCAGCGGGCGTGCGGCATCGGCCTGCGCCAGCAACGACGATTTCGCCGGCGTGCGCAGCTACCAGGCCGGCGACTCGCCGCGCCAGCTGGCCTGGCGCCAGATCGCGCGGCTCGACCCGGCCCTCGGCGGCCAGCTGGTCACCAAGCATTTCGAAGGCGGCGCCGGCGACGAGCTGGTGCTCGACTTCGCCGCCCTGCCGGCCACCCTCGACCTGGAGCTGCGCCTGTCGCGCATGACCCGCTGGGTGCTCGACGCCGAGCAGCGCGCCCTGCCCTATGCCTTCCGGCTGGGCGCCGTGCGGTACGACGCCGCGCTCGGGGCAGCCCACCAGGCGGCCTGCCTGCGCGCGCTGGCCCTGTACGGCAAGGAGGCGGCATGAAGCCGGGTACCCTCCCGCGCGACAAGGCCGATACCCTGCTGCTGCTGGGCAGCGCGGTGCTGGTGCTGGCGCCGCACGCCGCCCACCTGCCGCTGTGGGTGACGCTGCTGTGCGCGGCGACGCTGGGGTGGCGCGCCGCGATCACCCTGCGCGGCAAGCGCATGCCCTCGGCCCTGGTGCTGCTGCCGATCGCGGCGGCGGCGATGGCCGGGGTGCAGTTCAGCTACCAGACCCTGATCGGACGCGACGCCGGGGTGGCGATGCTGGTGCTGCTGGTCGCCTTCAAGATGCTCGAGATGCATGCGCGGCGCGACCTGTACGTCGTGATCTTCCTGTGCTTCTTCCTGGTCCTGACCAACTTCTTCTACGCCCAGGGCATCGGCACCGCGCTCCTGATGGTGGCCGCGGTGCTGGCCCTGCTCACCACCCAGCTCTCGTTCCAGTTCACCGGCGCGGTGCCCCCGCTGCGCTCGCGCCTGGCGATGGGGGCGAAGATGCTGGCCTTCGCCGCGCCGGTCGCGGTGGTGCTGTTCGTCGTCTTCCCGCGCCTGGGCGGCCCGCTGTGGAGCATGCCGGGCAGCGGCCCCGGGGGCGGCGGCCAGTCCGGCCTGTCCGAGCGCATGGCACCGGGGCAGATGTCGAACCTGGCGATGTCCGGCGAGCCGGCCTTCCGGGCGCGCTTCGACGGCCCGCCGCCGAACCGCGAGCAGCTGTACTGGCGCGCGCTGGTGCTCGACGCCTACGACGGCGTCGCCTGGACCCGCGGCGGCTCGCTTCCGACCCGCGGCGGCGTCGACCTGAACGTGCGCGGCCAGGCCCTGCGCTACGAGGTGACGCTGGAGCCGTCGACTGCGCGCTGGCTGTTCACGCTCGAGATGCCGGGCCAGGTGCCGCAGTTGACGGGCTACCGGGCGCGCGTGTCGCACCAGCTGGAACTGAGCAGCGACCGCCCCCTGAACCAGCGCGTACGCTACGCCATGACCTCGTACCCGGAATACACCCTGGACGGCGCCGACGCCCTCGACGACCCGAACCAGTGGCTGCTGCTGCCCTATGGGTACAACCCACGCGCGCTCGCCGCCGGCATCGCCCTGCGCAAGGAGCCGGAGCCGGCGCGCCGCGTCGAGGCCGTGCTGCGCCAGTTCCGCGAGCAGCCCTACAGCTACACGCTGGAGCCGCCGCTGCTGGGCCGTCACGCGGTGGACGAATTCCTGTACGGGACGCGCGCCGGTTTTTGCGAACATTATTCCGGCGCCTTCGTGTTCCTGATGCGCGCGGCCGGCATCCCGGCGCGTGTCGTGACCGGCTACCAGGGCGGCGAGCTGAACCCGATCGACGGCTACATGACGGTGCGCCAGTCCGATGCGCACGCCTGGGCCGAGGTCTGGCTGCGGGGACGCGGCTGGGTGCGCGTGGATCCGACCGCCGCGGTGGCGCCGGAGCGGGTGCGCCGCAACCTCGCCGCGGCCGTCGAGGCGCCGGCGCCGTTCGGCATCGACGCGCTGCGCGGCTTTTCGCTGTTCAACGCCGGCGGCGACGGGCTGCTCGGGCGCCTGCGCAACGCGATCGGCGCCGTCAACAACGGCTGGAACCAGTGGGTGCTGAACTACACGCCGGAGCGCCAGCGCGGCGTGATGCAAAGCCTGCAAACCGGGTTGTCGGGATGGCGTTTTGCCGCCCTGTTAACGTTCATCGCCGCGGTGTTGCTGCTCACGAGAATTTTATCTCGCCATAGGGAAATTGATCCTGTCGAGGCGGTATACTCCTCGCTATGCAAGCGCCTCGCCCACCTGAGCCTGGCACGTGCGGCGGACGAAGGGCCCACCTCCTACGCGGCCCGGATTGCGGCCACGCAGCGCCTGGCGCCGCCATCACGCGAAGCCGCCGCCGAACTCTTGCGCCGCTATAGCGCCTGGCGCTATGCGCCGCCCCAGCCGCAACTGCAGCGCGAGCGGCTGGCCGCTACCTTGAAGAGCTTATTGTCACAGGTTAGATGAAATCGATCGTTCCCCTGGTTGCCGCGCTGGCACTGGCGTTTTCCCCGATCGGGGTTGCCGGCGCCGCCGCGAAGGATTCCCACGCCCCTGCCACCCAATCGACCGCCAAGGCCAAAGCCGGGACCAAGGCTAGCACCAAGGCCAAGCCCGGCAAGGCGAAGGCCGGCAAGCCGGTCTCCATCAAGTCGTCCCGCGTACTGAAGGCCGCCCCGGCGGCTGCGGTCATCGACTATGACGGCGAGCACAGCAATTTCCTCGAATGGCAGGCCATGCGCGACTTCATCGACGAGATGGTCGGCAAGCACGGTTTCGAGCGTGCCTGGCTGGAGTCGCTGTTCCGCGAGGCGCGCTTCATCGACTCGGCCGTCCAGCTGGTCAAGCCGGCGCCGCCGGGCAAGCCGAAGAACTGGCAGGTCTACCGCGACCGCTTCATCGAACCGATCCGCATCGCCGCCGGCGTGCGCTTCTGGAACGAGCACGCCGCCACGCTGGCCCGCGCCGAAGCGGCCTATGGGGTGCCGGCCGAAATCATCGTCGGCATCATCGGCATCGAGACCATCTATGGCCGCGACACCGGCAAGTTCCGCGTGCTCGATACGCTCTCCACGCTGGCCTTCGCGTATCCGGAAACGCCGAACCGCGCCAGCCGCATGGCGTTCTTCCGCAGCGAACTGGCCAACACCCTGCTGTTCGCGCGCGAGCACAAGATCGAGCCGTTTTCGCTGCTGGGCTCGTTCGCCGGCGCGGTCGGCATGCCGCAGTTCATGCCCGGCAGCATCCTGAGGTATGGCGTCGACTTCAATGGCGACGGTAAGCTCGACCTGCGCAATTCGCCGGAAGACGCGATCGGCAGCGTCGCCAACTTCCTGGTCCAGCACGGCTGGAATCCGGAGCACCGCGGCACGCCGGTGGTGAAGGTCGATGTGTCGCCGAACCGGGCCTGGGAACCCCTGCTGGAGCGCGGTCTGACGGCGACGCTGACACCGGAAGCGCTGCGCGCCGCAGGCGTCATGCCCGAAACCGCGCTGCCGGCCGGGCGCCTGTATGGCCTGGTCGACCTGCAGAACGGCGCCGAGCCGACCGAGTATTGGGCAGCAGACGATAATTTCTTTGCTATCACTAAATACAATCGCAGTTATTTCTATGCCATGTCCGTCATCGAGCTTGGCCGTGCTGTAAGCGCTTCTCGCGGCCGTTAGCCTTGCCGCGCGGGAAACTTTGTATCGATTTGTAACGGGTTTCCCGCACTGCAGCAGTGCTCCTCCCCCTTCCACCCCCGCATACCCCCGGGGGTATGCGTCCCTTTCGTGTAGATTCTCTGTAGAAACATCTACAACGTCCCCATACTCCCCGTTTTCTTGCATTCCTGTCAGCGTTTTTCATACCGTGCGGCACTAATAGCGGCTTCCGACTACACTGGTGATTAATCAAAAAACAATTATTATTTCCGTGACTTTGTGAGAGAATTGCATTGCGGCTATTGTTGCGATGAGACAACAATTCTGAGACTAGTCATCTGATTCTTATTGCTATTGAGTATCAGATTAGAAATAGTTGTACAATTGAATAGAAAATTACGAAATACCATGCCTGGAGCCGAGCGCCGCATGGGGCTCCGTCCAACCCAAAAATAGGATATTGAATCATGACAAACCAAGTCGGCATCGATATGAATAGCGATTCGGAGTCCGATGAACTCCTGCAGTACAACCCGAACCGCCTGCTCGACACCCTGATCGAGAACCTTCGCCTGAAGAACGATGCGGCCCTGTCGCGCGCGCTGGAAGTGGCACCGCCGGTGATTTCGAAGATTCGTCACCACCGCCTGCCGGTCGGCGCCTCGCTGCTGATCCGCATGCACGAAGTGAGCGACCTGTCGATCCGCGACCTGCGTTACCTGATGGGCGACCGTCGCGCCAAGTTCCGCATCAGCGACAAGCAGTTCAAACCGAAAGAAGGTGCCGCCCCGGCACCGAAAGAGGCGTGATCGCCGGGACGGGCCTGGCCCGTCCAGCTTGCGCAACGAGTGCGTGGCCCGGGTATCGCCGCATGTGCGACACACGGCTCAGGCGCGCACGTTAAGTTGCACAAAAACAAAAGCCATCCGTCAGGATGGCTTTTTTATTGTCCAGCCAGGCCGGTTGCCTCAGGCAGGAAAGACGCCGGTCGACAGGTAGCGGTCGCCGCGGTCGCACACCACGAACACGATCGTCGCGTTTTCCACGGTCTGGGAGATGCGCAGTGCCACTTCGCAGGCGCCGGCCGCCGAGATGCCGCAGAAGATGCCCTCCTCGGCCGCCAGGCGGCGCGCCATCTGCTCGGCGGCGGCCTGGCTCACCGGCTCCACCTGGTCCACGCGCGATTTCTCGTAGATCTTCGGCAGGTAGGCTTCCGGCCACTTGCGGATGCCCGGGATCGACGAGCCTTCCTCCGGCTGGGCGCCGATGATGCGGATCGCTTCGTTCTGTTCCTTCAGGTAGCGCGACACGCCCATGATGGTGCCGGTCGTGCCCATGGCGCTCACAAAATGGGTGATGCGGCCTTCGGTGTCGCGCCAGATTTCCGGGCCGGTGCTCTCGTAGTGCGCATGCGGGTTATCGCCGTTGGCGAACTGGTCGAGGATGATGCCCTGGCCGTCCTTCTGCATCTGCTCGGCCATGTCGCGCGCATACTCCATGCCGCCCGACTTCGGCGTCAGGATGATCTGGGCGCCGTAGGCGGCCATGCTCTGGCGGCGCTCGATCGACAGGTTGTCCGGCATCAGGAGCACCATCTTGTAGCCGCGGATGGCGGCCGCCATCGCCAGCGCGATGCCGGTGTTGCCGCTGGTGGCTTCGATCAGGGTGTCGCCCGGCTTGATTCTCCCGCGCTGCTCCGCGCCGCGCAGCATCGACATCGCGGCGCGGTCCTTCACCGAACCGGCCGGGTTGTTGCCTTCGAGCTTGCCGAGGATGATGTTGTTGCGTGCAGCCGCCTCCGCGCCGGGCAGGCGCACCAGGCGCACCAGCGGGGTGTTGCCGATCGTGTCTTCGATGGTCTTGTAAGCCATTCCTTGCTCTCTCGCGATTTCCTAAACCGCTATTTTAATCCGGACAGCAAGGTGGCGTACGGGATGGGCCCGCAAGCCCTGTCCCGTCTTCGAATGCGCCGGATCAGCGCTGCGGCAACGGGTAAGTGGCGACGCTGACGTTGCCGTCCTTGTCCACCGCCTGCACGCCGAAGAACACGTTGTCCTTCGACAGGTCGACCGTTGCCTCGGTTACGTTGCCAACCCACTTCGAACCCTGCCAGTTGGCGGCGGTGGTCTCGCGCCAGACGATGCGGTAACCCGCCAGGTCCGGCTCGGCATTGGCCTGCCACACCAGGGTCGAGTCGTTGGTCAGCTTGTCGGTGCGCAGCTTGACGTTCTGCGGCGCGGCCGGCGCCAGCGCCAGCGAGGCCAGCGCGGCGGCGTTCACCTTCGTCACCTTGGCGATGTAGTCATAGTCATTGAACTCGATGAGGTCGCCGTACACCTTGCCGTTTTCGGTGCGCAGGTCCTGGTGCTGGTGCGCGAAGTCCTCGTTCGGTTCGGTGAAGCGCAGCGCGGCATAGCCCTGCTCCAGGAACGGCATGTGGTCGCCGCCGCGCAGGTAGCGGTCGGCACGGTGGATCACCGTCACCTTGAAGCCCTTCACGTAGCGCTCGCCCTGCTCCTTGGTGTGGCGGGCCAGCTGGCGCGACAGCGAATCGCTCTCGCCGCCGGTGGCCACCAGCTGGCGCACGGTCTCGCTCATTTCCTTGGTGGCGGGGATGCTCTGCGAGAACAGGCGCACCTGCTTGTTATCCACCTTGCCATTGTCGGCGCGCGAGCTGCCGATGATGTCGTTGGTGTACATGCCGGCGATGTTCAGGTTCTTCTGGCGCGCCTGGGTAGCCCAGTGGCGGGCACCCAGCAGGCCCTGCTCCTCGGCGGCCACCGCCATGAAGACCAGGGTGGCGTCGAACTTGTGCTTGGCCATCACGCATGCCAGCTCCATGGTGGCGGCGGTACCCGACGCGTCATCGTTGGCGCCCGGGGCATCCGAGGTGTAGTCCATGACGTCGCTGACGCGCGAATCGTAGTGGCCGCTGACCACGTAGATGCGGTCCTTCGAGGCTTCCTGGGTGCCCGGCAGCGTGGCGACCACGTTGACGATCTCGGTCGGGCGCGAGATGCGCGCCGACACCGGGGCGATGTGGCTGTCGAAGGAAACCTGCAGCGGCGTGCCTGCGCCGCAGCGCTCCAGCTCGGCCTTGATCCAGCGCCGCGCCGCGCCGATGCCGCGCGTCTCCGATTCGGTTTCCGACATCGTGTGGCGGGTGCCGAAGCTCACCAGCTTGGCGACATAGGCTTCCATGCGCTTGGGCGAGATGTCGGCAAGGATCTTGTTGATCTGCGGCTGCTGGCGCTTGAGGTCCGGGGCGGCCGGGGTGGCCGGCGCTGCGGATACCGACGTGGCGACGGAAGCGGCAGCGACGGCAAGCGTGGTTGCCAGCAGGCGGGAAGAGATGCGTGCGCGAGGCATGAGAACCTTTCTAGTTGTGGTGTGCAAATGAACATGCACATCTTCTCATGCGGATCGGTTGGTGTCAGTCAATACATGACATGGCGTGCAGCGCCGCACCCACGATGCCGGTAAAGCCGGCCACAGCTGAAACATCCATTAACACAGTTGTACCGAAGCGGCCGCCGCCGACATCTACAATGCTCCCAACCATACAGCTAACGGGAGCGCTTCATGAAAAAGCCGGCGGTTTCACTACTTCTGGTCCTGCTTGCTTCGGCATCCTCGGTCGCATTGGCCGATCCGTGGAAGGACGAAAGCGGCAAGGGCCGCCATGGCGAGCGCCGCGAGCACAAGCAGGAGTTCTGGGACGGCAACTGCAAGGTCGAGCGGAAATGGGAGAAGAACGGCGGCTACAAGGAAGAACGCAAGTGCAAGGGACCGCGCCGCGACTATTCGGACCGCCGCTACCAGGACCGCCATTACCAGGACCGCCATGACGAGCGCCCGGTGGTGCACCAGCGCAGCTACGCGCCGAATTCCTACTACTATCCTGCCCCGCGGTATGACGGGCGCGCCCCGGAAGTGCGCATCGACGTGCGCGTGCGCCAGTAATCTGTTCCATCAATGAAAAAACCCGCGTCGCCGCGGGTTTTTCATTGCTTACATCGCCTTCTGCTCGGCCGGCTTGGCCTTGGCATCCGCCTTGGCCGCGGTCTTCTCGGCCTTCGCGCCGGCCGGCTTGGCGGCCGCGCCTTCCATCGCCTTGCCGTTGACCACCAGTCCGGCCTCGGACAACTTCATCGCCTTCTTGTCGCCAACGCCCTTCACGCGCTGCCGGAAGTCTGCCCAGTCCTTGAATTCGCCCTTGGCGCGCTCGTCGAGGATCACCTTCGACATGCTCGGACCCACGCCCTTGACGCCGTCCAGCGCGGCCGCGTCGGCCTTGTTGACGTCCACCTGGGCAAAGGCGAAACCGGTCGAGGCGACCAGCGCGGCAACAGCGAATACGAATTGCTTGATCATGTGCTTGTTCTCCGTTTTGTAGGGACGATGGACGGCGGCGCCGCCCATCCATGCCCTAACGGCGCTGCCCGGCCGCCGTTGACGGCCCGGGCTTGACCCGGCTCAAGCGACCTCAACCCGGGAACAGTTCCTCGCGGGTGACGGTCGCCGTCCCCAGCTTGCCGACCACGATGCCGCCGGCGCGGTTGGCGGTGGCCAGCGCTTCGGCCAGCGGCGCGCCCGCGCCCAGCATCGCGGCCAGGGTGGCGATCACGGTGTCGCCGGCGCCTGAGACGTCGAACACCTCGCGCGCGTCGGCGTGCACGTGCAGCACCTCGTCGGCGCTGTACAGGCTCATGCCCTCTTCCGAACGGGTCAGCAGCAGCGCATCCAGGCCCAGTTCGGCGCGCAGGCGCTGCGCCTTTTCCGTCAGCTGCTCCTCGGTCTTCCAGCCGCCGACCACGCGCTGCAGTTCCGAGCGGTTCGGGGTCAGGATGGTGGCGCCGCGGTAGGGCGAGAAATCGTCGCCCTTCGGGTCGACCAGCACGATCTTGCCGGCCGCGCGCGCGGCCTTGACCATCTCGGCCACGTTCACCAGCGCGCCCTTGTTGTAGTCCGACAGGATCACGACGTCGTAATCCGGCAGCAGGGCCTTGAACTGGTCGAGCTTCTCGACCAGCACGGTCTCGGTCGGCGCGTCCTCGAAGTCGATGCGCACCATCTGCTGCTGGCGGCCGATGACGCGCAGCTTGATGATGGTCGAGATCGCGTCGTCACGCTTCATGTAGCTGTGGATCGAGGCTTCGCGCAGGAGTTTTTCGACCTCGTCGCCCGCCTCGTCGTTGCCGGTGATGCCCAGCAGGCCGGTGTGCGCGCCCAGTGCCGCCGCGTTGCGCGCCACGTTGGCCGCGCCGCCCAGGCGCTCCTCGCGGCGCTCGATGCGCACGACGGGCACCGGCGCCTCGGGCGAGATGCGCGAGACGTCGCCGAACCAATAGCGGTCGAGCATCACGTCGCCCACCACCAGCAGGCGCACGCTGGAAAGTTCCGGGGCCGCCTCGCGGCGGAAGCTGTCTGCCGCCAGCAGGCGGCTCGGGATCGGGTCGTTCATGGGTTTGTTTTGGATGCGGCCGGGTTTTGGATACCGTGCATCAGTTCATTACATTGAGTTCTTCGGTACGACGCGGCGGGTAGGTTTCCCAGCGGCTGCAACCCGGGCACTGCCAGTAGAACTGGCGCGCCTTGAAGCCGCAATGGCTGCACTGGTAGCGCGCCAGCTTCTGGGTGTAGCGCTGCACCAGGTTCTTGACCATCGACAGCTCTTCCCAGACCTCGGTGCGGGCATCCATCAGGTGGGCCTCGAGCAGCTTGTCCAGGCCCAGCAGCGTCGGGTTGCGGCGCAGTTCCTGGACCACCAGCTGTTTGGCCGCTTCCACGCCGTCGAGTTCGATGACGGCCTTGAACACGACCTCGATCAGGTCAATGGAGGACGCTTCCGCCAGGTAGGCGCGCAGCAGGTTGACGCCTTCCTGCGGCCGGCCGACCTTGCGGTAGCCGTCCATCAGGCGTGCGGCCACCAGGGCCACGTGCGGCACGCTCTGGTGCTCGACCCGGCGCCAGGTCATGATCGCGGCTTCGACATCGCCCTGGGCCAGCTGGGCGTCGCCGTAGAGAATGGTCGCGCGCACGCTGGTGCGGTCGGCGTGCAGAGCCTTGTCCAGCAGCTGCATGGCGTCGCTCGGCTGCAGGTGCACCAGGGCGTCCTGCGCCAGCTCGCAGTAGAACTGGGCGATCTCCTTCTGGCGGGCACCGGCGCCGGATTCCTGCAGGCCCTGGGCCACGTCGATGGCGCGGCGCCATTCCTTTTCGCGCTGGTAGATCTCGAGCAGGGCGCGGCGCGCCTGCACCGCATAGGTGCTGTCCACCAGCAGGTTGAAGGTTTCCTCGGCACGGTCCAGCAGGCCGGCCTTCAGGTAGTCCATGCCGAGCTCGTACTGGGCCTGGGCCTTCTGCTCGCCCGGCAGGTCGGGGCGCGCCAGCAGGTTCTGGTGGACGCGGATGGCGCGCTCGGTCTCGCCGCGGCGGCGGAAGAGGTTACCGAGGGCAAAGTGCATGTCGGCCGATTCCGGATCGAGCTTGACGATTTCGATGAAGGAATCGATGGCCTTGTCCGGCTGGTCGTTGAGCAGGTGATTCAGTCCCTTGAAGTAGCCGCGCGGCAGGGTGCGCGATTCGGAGACCAGTGCGTTGATGTCGACGCGGGCGGCGATCCAGCCCAGGCCGAAGATAATTGGGATGCCAAGCAGCATCCAGAGTTCGAATTCCATGTGTTCTTGTTCTGTGTGGCGCGTGTATGGCTCAGAGCGCCGGGTTCACGGCATCCGGCTGCGGCTGGGCATTGCCGGTACCGGCGGCGCTCTGCAGGGCCTGGATGGTGTTCTTGTGTTGCGAGGTCTGGCGGCGCTGGCGGAAGACGGTCGGCGTCAGGGCCAGGATGCCGAGGGCGGCGCCGGCGACGAAGAAGGCCAGCAGCATCAGGACCAGCGGGCCGCGCACTTCGTAGCCCAGGAAGAGATACAACTCGACTTCCTGCGTGTTCTTGAGGGCGAAGCCGAAGAACAGGACGAACAGGATGATGCCGGCAATGGTCGAAACAAATTTCATTGGAAGTGGTCGCTAATCGGGTCGACGAGGGCGAAGTGTCGCATATCCAACATGATATTTCAAAAGGCGCGGGGGTGCTCGGCGGTTGGTGGTGCAGGCATGGGCCGGCAGGAACGACGTTGGCCAATGGGATGGCTGAGCAGATCCTGCCATCATGTGTGCCTCCAGCAGTAAGCGCGTCATTCCCGCGCAGGCGGGAATCCAATTTTTGAGCTGATTGCCAGCTGATGCAGTGACCTGCCAAAAAAAACGGCATCCCGAAGGACGCCGTTTTTGCCTGCTTGCTGGCAGACGACTTCAATCCTCGATGATCGGTTGCCCGACCATCGCGTCCACCCGCTCGCGCAACTGCTTGCCCGGCTTGAAGTGCGGCACCCGTTTTTCGGGCACCATCACCTTGTCGCCGGACTTCGGGTTGCGGCCGATGCGGGGTGGCCGGCTGTTCAGCGCGAAGCTGCCGAAGCCACGGATCTCGATGCGTTGCCCGGTCGCCAGGGCGTTGGTCATCGCATCGAGGATGGTCTTGACGGCAAACTCGGCATCTTTCGCCACCAGCTGTGAATAGCGCTCAGCCAGGCGGTTGATCAGCTCGGACTTGGTCATCTGCTAGCTCCAGTCAGAACTAAGCCTTGCTTAGTTCTTGCTCAGTTTTTGTTGTCGAACTTGGCCTTCAGCAGTGCGCCCAGGCTGGTGGTGCCCGAAGCGGCGCTGTTGTCGGCTGCCAGCTTGCTCATGGCTTCCTGAGTGTCGGCGCTGTCTTTCGCCTTGATCGACAGCTGGATGCTGCGAGCCTTGCGATCGATGTTGATGACCAGTGCTTCGACCTTGTCGCCCACTTTCAGGTGGGTGCCGGCGTCTTCCACGCGGTCACGCGAGATTTCCGAAGCGCGCAGGTAGCCTTCGACTTCGTCGTTCAGCGCGATCACGGCGCCCTTCGGCTCAACCGACTTCACGGTGCCGGTGACCAGGGTGCCCTTGTCGTTCAGCGAAGCGAAGTTGTTGAACGGGTCGCCTTCCAGCTGCTTCACGCCCAGCGAGACACGCTCGCGCTCGACGTCGATCGCCAGAACGACGGCTTCCAGCTCGTCGCCCTTCTTGAAGCGGCGCACGGCTTCTTCGCCCGGCTCGGTCCACGACAGGTCCGACAGGTGCACCAGGCCGTCGATGTTGCCCGGCAGGCCGATGAACACGCCGAAGTCGGTGATCGACTTGATCGAACCCTTGACCTTGTCGCCCTTCTTGTGGGTCATGCCGAAGTCGTCCCAAGGATTGGCCTTGCACTGCTTCATGCCCAGCGAGATACGACGACGCTCTTCGTCGATTTCCAGGACCATGACTTCGACTTCGTCGCCCAGCTGGACAACCTTGTTCGGAGCCACGTTCTTGTTGGTCCAGTCCATTTCCGAGACGTGCACCAGGCCTTCGATGCCCTGCTCGACTTCCACGAACGCGCCGTAGTCGGTCAGGTTGGTGACCTTGCCGAACAGACGGGTGCCCTGCGGGTAGCGACGCGACAGACCGGTCCACGGATCGTCGCCCAGTTGCTTGACGCCCAGCGAGACGCGGTTCTTTTCCTGGTCGTACTTGAGGACCTTGGCGGTGATTTCCTGGCCAACCGACAGCACTTCCGACGGGTGACGCACGCGACGCCATGCCAGGTCGGTGATGTGCAGCAGGCCGTCGATGCCGCCCAGGTCGACGAACGCACCGTAGTCGGTGATGTTCTTGACGACGCCGGTGACCACGGTGCCTTCTTTCAGGGTTTCCATCAGCTTCGCACGCTCTTCGCCCATCGATGCTTCGATGACGGCGCGACGCGACAGGACGACGTTGTTACGCTTGCGGTCCAGCTTGATGACCTTGAATTCCAGGGTCTTGCCTTCGAACGGGGTGGTGTCCTTGACCGGACGGGTGTCCACCAGCGAACCCGGCAGGAATGCGCGGATGCCGTTGGTCAGGACGGTCAGGCCGCCCTTGACCTTGCCGTTGACGGTGCCGGTGACGATCTCGCCCGACTCCATTGCTTTTTCCAGAGCCAGCCACGATGCCAGGCGCTTGGCCTTGTCGCGCGACAGGATGGTATCGCCGAAACCGTTTTCCAGCGATTCGATGGCCACGGAAACGAAGTCGCCAACTTGGACTTCCAGTTCGCCCTGGTCATTCTTGAATTCGTCGATAGGAATGAAAGCTTCCGACTTCAGGCCGGCGTTGACGATCACGAAGTTGTGATCCAGGCGCACGACTTCAGCGGAAATGACTTCGCCCGAACGCATGTCCTGACGCGACAGCGATTCCTCGAAGAGGGCGGCAAAGCTTTCCATACCGGTAGCTTGGGTGGTTGCAGTAGACATAAAAGAGATTACTCAGGTTAGCCCAGCAGGCCGGCGATAGTGCGGACTGAACTGGGGTTAGGTTGAAACACACCTGCAGCGACAGGATTGCCGTTGCAGGCACCAGCAAGGACAACGTACCTTCGCACGTCGTCCCCGCGAAGGCGGAGACCCAATTTTGTTTGCGTTGTCGCGGCGATGACTCGAGCCAACTAGACGCAACGAACTTGGATTCCCGCCTGCGCGGGAAGTCTTTACTGCCAGTGGCAGTAAAGACGATTTGCGAAGGTATCAGTACCCTTCAAAACTCACGCATGCGCATACCACGCCAACACCTGTTCCACCGCTTCCGCAGCCGTCATGTTCGAGGTATCGAGCAAGTGCGCATCTTCCGCCGGGACCAGGGGAGCGATGGCGCGCTTGGTGTCGCGCTCGTCCCGCTCCTTCAAATCCTTCAGCAGATCGTCCATATTAGCAGAAAATCCTTTGTCAATCAATTGCTTATACCGGCGTTCCGCACGGGCTTCCACGCTTGCGGTCAAGAACACTTTAAGTTTTGCGCCGGGAAAGATGACGGTCCCCATGTCGCGCCCGTCGGCCACCAGGCCGGGGGTCTGGCGAAAGCCCAGTTGCAGCCCGTGCAGCGCGTGGCGCACGGTCGGCAGCGCGGCGATCTTCGATGCCATGTTGCCAACCTCTTCCGCCCGGATCGCCTGCGTCACGTTCTCGTTGTTCAGGAAGATGTCGCCGCCCACGAAGCGCGCCGGCAGGTGCTCGGCCAGCTTGGCGATACCGTGCTCGTCGCGCAGTTCGGTACCGCGGCGCAATGCCTGCAGGGCGGTCAGGCGGTAGAGGGCGCCCGAGTCGAGCAGGTGGAAGCCCAGGCGCTCGGCGACCTTGGCGGCAACGGTGCCCTTGCCGGAAGCGGTCGGGCCGTCGATGGCAATGACGGGAATGGGATTGTTTGGCATGTGGTGGGTCGCGGGGATAAAACTGTCCAGTGGACTATTTTACTGGCCCCCGCGGGGTCCTGTTCAAAACAATTCGTTCCTGGCGATGCCCGCAAAGGCCTCGAAGTATTCCGGAAAGGTCTTGGCGACGCATTTCGGGTCGTTGATGCGCATGGCGTTGCCGCGGCGCGCCTTGCCGTCCAGCGAGGCCAGCGAGAAGCACATCGCCATCCGGTGGTCGTCATAGGTGTCGATGGTAGCCGGCTTCAGCTGTTCCGGCGGCGTGATCCGGATGTAGTCCGGCCCCTCCTCCACCTCGGCGCCCACCTTGCGCAGTTCGGTTGCCATGGCGGCCAGGCGGTCGGTTTCCTTCACGCGCCAGCTGGCGATGTTGCGCAGCGTACTGGGTCCGTCCGCGTACAGCGCGGCCACGGCGATGGTCATCGCGGCGTCCGGGATGTGGTTGAAGTCGGCATCGATGGCCTTGAGCACGCCGTTCGAGCGCGCCTCGATCCAGTTCTCGCCACGGGTAACGATCGCCCCCATCCGTTCCAGCGCGTCGGCGAAGCGCACGTCGCCCTGGATGCTGTGCTCGCCCACGCCTTCGACCCGGACCGGGCCGCCGGCGATCGCACCGGCAGCCAGGAAGTAGGAAGCCGACGAGGCGTCGCCCTCGACATGGATGCTGCCCGGCGAGGCGTAGCGCTGGCCCGGGTGCACGGTGAACGAGGCCCAGCCGTTCTGCTCGACCGTCACGCCGAAGCGGCGCATCAGGTTCAGGGTGATCTCGATGTAGGGCTTGGAGATCAGCTCGCCGACCACGTCGATCGACACCGCATGGGTGGCGGCCATCAGCGGCGCCGCCATCAGGAGCGCGGTCAGGAACTGGCTCGACACGTTGCCGCGCACCGCGATGCGGCTGGCGTGAATGTGGCCGCGGCGGATGCGCAGCGGCGGAAAGCCCGCTTCGCCCGTGTACTCGATCTGAGCCCCGACTTCGTTGAGGGCATCGACCAGGTCGCCGATCGGGCGCTCGTGCATGCGCGACACGCCGTGCAGGGTGTAGTCGCCGCCGATCACGGCCAGCGCGGCGGTGAGCGGACGGATGGCGGTGCCGGCGTTGCCCATGAAGAGGTCGGCCTCGTGGTTCGGCAGCGCTCCGCCGTTGCCGTGGACGATCACCGTGCGTTCGTCCACCTCGTCCCACCGGATGCCGAGCGAGCGCAGCGCGCCCAGCATCACCATGGTGTCGTCCGAGGCCAGCAGGTCGTGGATCGTGGTCGTGCCCTCGGACAGTGCGGCCAGCAGCAGCGTACGGTTCGAGATGCTCTTGGAGCCCGGCAGGCGCACCGATCCTTCCACGTGGATCACGGGTTCGAGGTCGATGTGCTGGGGGTAGTGCTTCTGATGCGGTTTGGACTGCGTCATTCTGTATCCCGGTGTTGCTGCGGCGGCGAGCCGGCCTCGATCGCCTCGATCCATGCCTGCCTTGCGCGTTGCGCATTGGCGTAGACCAGTTCGAGGCCGCGACCGTCGGCGGCGGCGAGCTTGTGCCGCAATGTAGTCAATTGTGCCAGATATGCATCCAGCTCGGTGAGCAGCGCTTCGCGGTTGGCCAGGCTGATGTCGCGCCACATCTCGGGCGAGGAGCCGGCAATCCGCGTGAAGTCGCGGAAACCGCTGGCGGCGTACTGGAACAGCAGGTCGGCGTGCGGCTTGGCGGCGATGTCGTCCACCAGCGCATAGGCCAGCAGGTGCGGCAGGTGGCTGACGGCGGCGAACACGCGGTCATGGTCTTCCGGGCTCAAGGTATGGATGAGCGAGCCGCACAATCGCCAGGCGGCGGCGACGCGCTCCACGTCGGCCGGCGTGTTCTCCGGCAGCGGCGTGAGCACGGTCTTCTTGCCGCGGTACAGGCCGGCCATTGCCGCGTCCGGGCCGTTCGACTCGCTGCCGGCGATCGGATGGCCCGGCACGAACTGCCTCACGCGCGGCCCCAGTGCCTGCCGGGCCGCCGCGACCACGTCGCACTTGGTGCTGCCGGCGTCGGTAATGACGGTCTGCGGCTCCAGGTACGGCAGCAGCGAATCCAGGATGGGCCCGGTCTGCCCGACCGGCGCCGCCAGCAGCACCAGGTCGGCGCCGCGCAGCGCCTGCTGCGGCGTGTCGCAAATCTCGTCGACGATGCCCAGCTCACGCGCGCGCGCCATCGCTTCCGCCGACCGTCCGAGACCGGCAACGGTCTTGACCGCGCCGGCCGCCTTCAGGGCCAGCGCGAAGGAACCGCCGATCAGGCCGGCCCCGACGACGACGAGCCGGCCGATCATTGTCCGAGCACGCCCGCGCTTGCCAGCGCTCGCTCCAGCGCTGCGATGAAGGTGGCGTTCTCTTCCGGCAGGCCGATCGAGATGCGCAGCCACTGCGGCAGGCCGTAGTTGCCCACCGGGCGCACGATCACGCCCTGCTCCAGCAGCGCCAGGTTGACGCGGGCGCCGGCCTGGTCGTCCTCGCCGACCTTCACCAGCACGAAGTTGCCGAAGGACGGCACGTACTGCAGGCCCAGCTCGTCGAAGGCGGCAGTCATCTGGCGGTAGCCCTCGGCGTTGTTGCGCGCGCCCTTCTCCAGGAAGGCCTTGTCGTTCAGTGCGGCGATCGCGGCGGCTTGGGCCAGCGAGTTGACGTTGAACGGCTGGCGGATACGGTTCATCAGGTCCGTCACCGCCGGCTGGGCGATGGCGAAGCCCACGCGCAGGCCGGCCAGGCCGTAGGCCTTCGAGAAGGTGCGCGAGACGATCAGGTTCGGGTACTTGCGCACCCACTGGCTCGATTCGAACTGGTGCTGCGGCGCCAGGTATTCGTTGTAGGCCTCGTCCAGCACCACGACCACGCTGGCCGGCACCTTCCGCAGGAAGGCTTCGATTTCATTTGCCGGGATGAAGGTGCCGGTCGGGTTGTTCGGGTTGGCGATGAACACCAGGCGGGTGTCGTCGTCGATGGCGGCGGCCATGGCGTCGAGGTCGTGGCCGTAGTCTTTTGCAGGCACCACGATGGCCCGTCCGCCCACGCCCTGGGTGGCCAGCGCGTACACGGCGAACGAGTATTGCGAGTACACCACGGCTTCGCCCTTCTGCACGAAGGCGTGGGCGGCGATTTCCAGGATGTCGTTGCTGCCGTTGCCCAGCGTGATCCAGTCGGCCGGGACATCGTAGCGGCTCGAGAGCGCCGCCTTCAGCTCGAAGCCGTTGGCGTCCGGGTAGCGGCCGAGGTCGGCGGCCGCAAGCGCCATCGCGGCGCGGCTCGATTCGGGTACGCCGAACGGGTTTTCGTTCGAGGCGAGCTTGACGATCTTGGCTTCGTCGAGGCCGAACTCGCGGGCGACTTCAGCGATGGGTTTGCCGGCCTGGTAGGGGGCGATGGCGCGAACGTAATCTGGACCGAATTGCGACATGTTTGTTCTCAACAAGGATTAAAAGGACATGGAGGAATTTTTGCGCACGCTCAGAGGCTTTGCGGGTAGGAACCGAGCACTTTGAAGAACGCTGCATTGTCCTTCAGCTCGCCGAGCGCGCGCGCCACGGCGGCATCGTGGACGTGGCCTTCGATGTCGACGTAGAAGTAATACTCCCAGGTGCCGATGCGCGCCGGGCGCGATTCGAAGCGCGTCATCGAGACGCCATGCTTGGCCAGCGGCGCCAGCAGGTTGTAGACGGCGCCGGCCTTGTTCGGCACGGCCAGCACGATCGAGGTATGGTCGCGGCCGGACGGGCCGGTCTGGAGCTGGCCGATCACGGCGAAGCGGGTGCGGTTGTGCGGGTCGTCCTGGATGTGGGCCTGCACCACGCCCAGCCCGTACTGCTCGCCCGCCATTTCGCTGGCGATCGCGGCCACCGCCGGGTCCCGGCTGGCCAGGATGGCGGCTTCGGCGTTGGAGGCCACGGCGCGGCGCTCGACGCCCGGATGGTGCAGGTTGAGCCATACCTGGCACTGGGCCAGCGCCTGCGAATGGGCGCAGACGACGGTCACGCCGTCCATCGAGCCGGTCTTCGTCATCAGGCTGTGGTGGACCGGGATCGAAATTTCGCCGCTGATGATGGTCGTGGTGGCCAGCATCAGGTCGAGGGTGCGGTTGATCGCGCCTTCGGACGAGTTCTCGACCGGGACCACGCCGAACTCGGCAGTGCCGGCCTCGGTGGCGCGGAACACTTCGTCGATCGACACGCAGGGCAGCGTCTCGATGGCGGTGCCGAACTGCTGGTACACGGCTTGCTCGCTGAAGGTGCCGGACGGGCCGAGGTAGGCCACCGTGACGCGCTTTTCCAGCGCCCGGCACGACGACATGATCTCGCGGAAGATGGTCTGGACGTCGCGGTCCTTCAGCGGGCCGGGGTTGCGGTCGGCCACGCCGCGCAGCACCTGCGCCTCGCGCTCGGGACGGAACACCGGGGCGTTGGTTTCGGCCTTGACGTGGCCCACCTGCTGGGCGACGCGGCCGCGCTGGCTCAGCAGTTCCAGGATTTGCGCGTCGATCGCGTCGATCTGCTCGCGCAGGGGTTTGAGTTTGTCTGTCATCGTTGGGTCGTTATCCATTTTCGCTGGCTGCTCATGCGTGATGCGAACGCGCGGTCGGCGAGCCGACCACCCTACGTTACCGTGGTGTCCGTAGGGTGGACGGCTTTGCCGTCCGCGCGTTCAACCGGCCGATGCGTTGCCGCACCACCTGGTCGAACGCGTGATCACCTGCCTGCGAATTCGTTCAAATAATCGACGAGGGCCTGCACACCCTCGAGCGGCATCGCGTTGTAGATCGATGCCCGCATGCCGCCGACGGACTTGTGGCCCTTCAGTTGCAGCAGCCCGCGCGCCTTCGCGCCGGCCAGGAATTTGTCGTTCAGGGATTCGTCGCGCAGGAAGAACGGTACGTTCATGCGCGAACGGTATGCGGGCGCGACGCGGTTCTGGTAGAAGTCGTCGGCGTCCAGCGCCTCGTACAGCAGGCGCGCTTTTTCGATGTTTCTCTGTTCCATCGCCGCCACCCCGCCCTGTTTCTTGAGGTGGGCGAACACCAGCCCGGCGATGTAGATCGCGTAGGTTGGCGGCGTGTTGAACATGGAGTCGTGTTCGGCCACGGTCTTCCAGTGGAAGGCCGAAGGGCAGATCGGCAGCGCGTCCTCCAGCAGGTCCTCACGCACGATCACCAGCGTCAGGCCGGCCGGGCCGATGTTCTTTTGCGCACCGGCGAAGATCACGCCGTACTTCGACACGTCGATTGCCCGCGACAGGATGTGCGAGGACATGTCGGCCACGATCGGGGTACGCGGGCCGATGTCGGGGACGAAGTCGTACTCGACCCCGTCGATGGTTTCGTTGGTGCAGATGTGCAGGTAGGCCGCGTGCGAGGTGAGCCGCCACGATTCCTGCGGCGGCACGCCGTTGAAACCGTTCGCTTCGCTGCTCGCCGCGACGTTGACGTTGGCGTAGCGCTTCGCTTCCTTGATCGACTTGCCCGACCATGAACCGGTATGGATGAAATCGATGGTGGCCGGCTGCGGGCAGCACCCCACCAGGTTGAGCGGGATGATGGCGTTCTGGGCCAGCCCGCCGCCCTGCATGAACAGGATCCTGTAATTCGGCGGGACGGCCAGCAACTCGCGCAGGTCGCTTTCTGCCTGCTGGTAGATCGAGATGAATTCCGGACCGCGGTGGCTCATCTCCATGACCGACATGCCGCTGCCGTGCCAGTCGAGCATCTCGGCTGCGGCCTGCTGCAGCACTTCCCTGGGGAGGACGGCCGGGCCGGCCGAGAAATTGAATATCTGCGTGGGTTGGGCCATGCGGCGGTCCTTTCTGTGCCGTTAGGGTTTCTGGACGCCTTGCATGATGTCCTGCATCAGCGCACCCAGGCGCGGCGTCACGACACGCTGGCCGATCGCCATGCTCTCGGTGGTGACGCGCGGCGTTACCGCCAGCATCTTGCGGCCCAGCGGCGTGCGGTAGAACGCGGTCAGCTCCTTGATCTCGGCGGTCGTGTAGTTGTTCGCATAGAGCGGCACCATCTCGCTGATCATCTCGTCGATCAGGGTCGGGTCGCGGAACACCTTGCTCATCGCCTGGGCGGCGCCCGGCAGGATCTGCTCGACCTTGGCCAGCGCTTCCTTCTTCTGCTCGGCGCCCAGGTTCGGATCGTTCTGGATCACGGCGCTCAGCTGGGCACGCATCATCGCAGGAAACGACTTCTCCATTTCGGCAAACTGCGCCAGCATCACCTTGCGTACATCCATCGCGTCGAGCAGGGCCTTGACGGCCGCCGTGGTCTGCGCATCGGCGACGGCAGCAGGGGTCGCGGGCGCCGCCTGGGCGAACGATGGAAGGACGGCGAAGGCCGCAGCCGCGGTCAGGGAAACGAGGATTTTTTTCATTGTGGTTTCGAAGCGGCCGGTGCAGCCATTGACAAAGTCCGTACGCACCGGCTCACCAGGCCGGGCGGAAAACGGATCGAAAAAAAGCGGAGCCGAAGCCCCGCCCTTGCCATTATTGCGGCGCCTGCTCGATCTCGACCTCTTCCAGGTCGGTCTCGACGATGCGCTGCAGGCCCGACAGCTTGGTGCCGTCTTCCACCGCGATCAGGGTCACGCCCTGGGTGGCGCGGCCCATCTCGCGGATCTCGGCCACGCGGGTGCGGATCAGCACGCCGCCGGTCGTGATCAGCATGATCTCGTCGGTCGTGTCGACCAGGGTCGCGGCCACGACCTTGCCGTTACGCTCGGTGGTCTGGATCGCGATCATGCCCTTGGTGCCGCGGCCGTGGCGGGTGTACTCGAGGATCGGGGTGCGCTTGCCGAAGCCGTTCTCGGTGGCCGTGAGCACCGACTGCTGCTCGTTCTCGGCCACCAGCAGGGCGATGACCTGCTGGCCCTCTTCCAGGTTCATGCCGCGCACGCCACGCGCGGTGCGGCCCATCGGGCGCACGTCGTTCTCGTCGAAGCGCACCGCCTTGCCGCCGTCCGAGAACAGCATCACGTCGTGCTGGCCGTCGGTCAGCGCGGCGCCCACCAGCACGTCGCCCTCGTCCAGGTCGACGGCGATGATGCCGGCCTTGCGCGGGTTGCTGAAGTCGCGCAGCGGGGTCTTCTTGACGGTGCCCAGCGAGGTCGCCATGAACACGTAGTGGTCTTCCGGGAAGGTCCGGTTCTCGCCCGACAGCGGCAGGATCACGGTGATCTTCTCGCCGTCCTGCAGCGGGAACATGTTGACGATCGGCTTGCCGCGCGAATTGCGCGAGCCTTGCGGCACTTCCCACACTTTCAGCCAGTACATGCGGCCGCGGTTCGAGAAGCACAGCATGTAGTCGTGCGTGTTGGCGATGAACAGCTGGTCGATCCAGTCCTCGTCCTTGGTCGCCATGGCCTGCTTGCCGCGGCCGCCGCGCTTCTGCGCGCGGTATTCGGCGATCGGCTGCGACTTCATGTAGCCCGAGTGCGACAGCGTCACCACCATGTCCTGCGGGGTGATCAGGTCTTCGGTTTCCAGGTCGCTGGCATTGTGCTCGATGACCGAGCGGCGCTGGTCCTTGCCGTTCTCGGTGTAATCGTTCTTGATCTGGACCATCTCGTCGCTGATGATGGTCGTCACGCGCTCCGGGCGCGCCAGGATGTCGAGCAGGTCGGCGATGTGGGCCATCACTTCCTTGTACTCGTTGACGATCTTGTCCTGCTCCAGGCCGGTCAGGCGCTGCAGGCGCATCTGCAGGATTTCCTGGGCCTGCTCGTCGGACAGCTTGTACAGGCCGTCCGGCTGCATGCCGTAGTGCTTCGGCAGGTGTTCCGGACGGAAGGCTTCGATGCCGCCGGCCGCGCCAGTTTCGGTGCGGTTGAGCATTTCACGGACCAGGGACGAATCCCAGGCCTTGCCCATCAGCTCGACCTTTGCCACCGGCGGCGTCGGCGCGGCCTTGATGATCGCGATGAAGTCGTCGATGTTGGCCAGCGCCACGGCCAGGCCTTCCAGCATGTGGCCGCGCTCGCGCGCCTTGCGCAGCTCGAACACGGTGCGGCGGGTGACCACTTCGCGGCGGTGCGACAGGAAGCACTCGAGCATCTGCTTGAGGTTCAGCAGCTTCGGCTGGCCGTTGACCAGCGCCACCATGTTCATGCCGAAGGTGTCCTGCAGCTGGGTCTGCTTGTACAGGTTGTTCAGCACCACTTCCGGCACTTCGCCGCGCTTGAGTTCGATGACCACGCGCATGCCCGACTTGTCGGACTCGTCGCGGATGTCGGAAATGCCTTCGAGCTTCTTGTCGCGCACGTTCTCGGCGATGCGCTCGAGCAGCGACTTCTTGTTCACCTGGTATGGCAGCTCGTCGATGATGATCGCGACGCGGCCGCCGTCCTTGCCGTATTCCTCGAAGTGGGTCTTGGCGCGCATCACCACGCGGCCGCGGCCGGTGCGGTAGCCGTCGCGCACGCCCGAGACGCCGTAGATGATGCCGGCGGTCGGGAAGTCCGGCGCCGGGATCAGTTCGATCAGCTCGTCGATCGTGCAGTCCGGGTTCTTCAGCAGGTGCTGGGCGCCGTTGATGACTTCCGACAGGTTGTGCGGCGGGATGTTGGTGGCCATGCCGACCGCGATGCCCGAGGAGCCGTTGATGAGCAGGTTCGGGATCTTGGTCGGCAGGACGGTCGGTTCTTTTTCCTTGCCGTCGTAGTTCGGCTGGAAGTCGACCGTGTCCTTGTCGATGTCGGCCAGCAGTTCGCTGGAGATCTTGTCCAGGCGGCACTCGGTATAACGCATTGCCGCGGCGCTGTCGCCGTCGATCGAGCCGAAGTTGCCCTGCCCGTCCACCAGGGTATAGCGCAGCGAGAAGTCCTGGGCCATGCGCACCAGCGTGTCGTAGATCGACGCGTCGCCGTGCGGGTGGTACTTACCCATGGTGTCGCCAACCACGCGCGCGCATTTCACGTACGGGCGGTTATGCGCATAGTTACTCTCGTGCATCGAGTACAGCACGCGCCGGTGCACCGGCTTGAGGCCGTCGCGTACGTCCGGCAGAGCACGGCCCACGATCACGCTCATCGCGTAATCGAGGTAGCTCTTGCGCATTTCTTCTTCCAGGGAAATGGGAACTGTTTCTTTTGCGAATTGATCCATTGGGCGGGTCGACTGCTTTCAGGCTAATGGTTATGAAGGAAGCTCCAAAAACCGTCGCGCGCATCGCAAACCGACGATGCAGCGGCTGGCGGGTCTTCCGGGCTTCCTTTGATTGCAACGGACGATTCTACCATGGGCCACTTATCGCCAGCACAATTCCGTTTTTTGGGGCGGACGATTCCAGCATTGTCGATGTCGGCCCAGTCCGCTTGACCGAATGTTGCAACAAAACAACGTCTGAAGAAATATGCGTTGCGTTTGCTTTGGGTGCGGTCGTGCGATTTTGGTGCATGTGGCAAAATGGACAGGAAATTAATTGTATGTTTCACAATGCGAAACTGACACCACCTGCGGTGTGTTAGTATCTTGACCATAACGCCCCGCTGCCCTCGCATTGGATCAAGCACGGCATTATTACCGAAAGGAAAAACAATATGAATAAACTGGCAACCCTCATGCTCGCAGCCTCGGCCGCGATCGCGGGCAATGCATTTGCCCAAAGCGCGCCGCCGTATGCACCGCTGACCACGGACATCCAGGCCCGTACCCCGTACAGCGCCTATGTGCAGGACAGCCGCGGCGTGATCGCCCGCAATCCTTTCGGCCTGTGCTGGCGCACCGGTTACTGGACCCCGGCCGACGCCGTGCCGGGTTGCGACGCGCCGCTGTGCGTGCCGCCGGAGAAACTGGAAAACGGCAAGTGCGTCGCTCCGCCGCCTCCACCTGTAGCCGCACCTGCGCCGGCGCCCGCTCCAGCGCCTACCCCGGCACCGGCACCGGTCCCGACCTCGGAAAAAGTCTCCTACTCGGCTGACGCCTTCTTCGATTTCGACAAGGCCGTGCTGAAGCCGGCCGGCAAGGCATCGCTGGACGAGCTGGTGGCGAAGCTGGGCGACATGAACCTGGAAGTCATCATCGCCGTCGGCCACACCGACTCGATCGGCACCGATGCCTACAACCAGAAGCTGTCGATCCGCCGCGCTGAAGCCGTCAAGACTTACCTGAAGAGCAAGGGTGTGGAAGAAAACCGCATCTACACCGAAGGCAAGGGCGAGTCCCAGCCGCAAGCCGACAACAAGACCGCAGCCGGCCGCGCCCAGAACCGCCGTGTGGAAATCGAAGTCGTCGGTACCCGCAGCGTCAACAAGTAATCCAGGCAGCTCGCAGAAAAACCCCGCCACGGCGGGGTTTTTTATTGGGGTGGCAAGTACGGGAGCTGGCGATTCGCATCGGAGCCCGGGTTTGCATGCGCACCCCGCATATTTTCCGTGCGGCAGCCATCGCGCCGCATCATTTCCAGTATCATCCACCTTATGAATACGAACGCAGACCCATTAGAAATCCAGAAATTCAGCGAACTGGCCCACCGCTGGTGGGACCCGACGTCGGAATTCCGTCCGCTGCACGAGATCAATCCGTTGCGCCTGGAGTGGATCAACGCCCGCGCGCCCTTGCTGGGCAAGAACGTGATCGACATCGGTTGCGGCGGTGGCGTGCTGTCCGAGGCAATGGCGCGCAAGGGCGCCAAGGTGACCGGCATCGACCTGTCGAAGAAAGCGCTGAAAGTGGCCGACCTGCACAGCCTGGAATCGGGCGTCGAGGTGCGCTACAAGCATATCGCGGCCGAGGAGATGGCTGCCGCCGAACCGGGCCAGTACGACGTGGTCACCTGCATGGAAATGCTCGAACACGTGCCGGACCCGGCCGCGATCGTGCAGGCGGCAAGCACCCTGGTCAAGCCGGGCGGCCACGTGTTCTTCTCGACGCTGAACCGCAATCCGAAGTCCTACCTGTTCGCCGTCATCGGGGCGGAATACGTCCTGCGCATGCTGCCGCGCGGCACCCACGACTACGCCAAGTTCATCACCCCGGCCGAGCTGTCGCAATTCGCGCGCCTGGCAGGACTGCAGGTCGACGGCATGAAAGGCCTGACCTACAATCCCCTCACCAAGATTTACTCGCTGAACAACGACACCGACGTGAATTACATGGTGGCGTGCAGCAAGCCGCTCTGATCCCCGCTCCGATCCCACCGCATTGACTTTCCGATGACTCTCCCGACCGTCCTGCCGGCACCGCGTGCCGTTCTGTTCGACCTCGATGGCACGCTGGCCGACACCGCGCCCGACCTCGCGGCCGCCGTCAACTGGCTGCGCACTGAGCGCGGCCTGCCGCCGACCCCGTACTCGGTGCTGCGCCCGACCGCCTCGGCCGGGGCGCGCGGCATGATCGGCGCCGCCTTCGGCCTGGCGCCGGGCGACGACGGCTATGAAGAACTGCGCATGCAGTGGTTCGACCGCTACCAGGAAACCATGGCCGTGCACAGCTCGCTGTTCGGCGGCGTCACCGAACTGCTGCTGGGTATCGAGCAGGCGGGAATGGCGTGGGGCATCGTCACCAACAAGCCGGCGCGCTTCACCGATCCCCTGCTTCCGCAGATCGGCCTGTCGCATGCGGGCTGCGTGGTCTCGGGCGACACCACCGGTTTCGCCAAGCCCCACCCTGCCCCGCTGCTGGAAGGCGCGCGCCGCCTGGGCATCGACCCGGCCCATTGCTGGTACGTGGGCGACGACAAGCGCGACATCGAAGCGGGTCATGCCGCCGGCATGGTAACGGTGGCCTGCAACTGGGGATACTGCGGCGCCATCGAACCCTCGACCTGGGGCGCCGACTACCTGCTCGACACCCCGACCGACCTGCTGCAGACCCTGCGCACCGTGGTGGAAGCGGCACGCATGGCCGAGCGCGCTGCCTGAGCATTGCCTTCCTCCCGGCGGGCCGCCCGGCCCGCCGGATCGCCAGCGCCGGATCGCCAGCCGCCGGCCGCTTACAAGTCTTTACGATTGATACAGCCTCATGTCTAGTTTGGAGGCTGACCTGCCGGTAATCTACTCCCATACGACAACACAACGTCTCACGGAGCAGAACATGGAAACCACCCAACGCCTCAATCGCATTCATCCCCTGATGGCCGCTGCTGCCGCGTCGGTCATCGTCGTCAGCCTCACCGGCGCAGCCGCGATCACCGGACTGCTGCCGAATTCGAACAGCGCACCGGAAGCACCGAACGCCGCTCTCGCCCCAGCCTCGCCGTATGCGATGCAGCAGCCGGGCATGGTGCCGATGACGAATGCGCAAGGCCAGGTGGTGATGGTGCCGGCAGCCGCCGTGCAGGGCCAGGTGGCAGCGCCGCAGGCAGCGATGCCGCTGGCCGCCACCCCGGTCACCCCGCAACTGGCAACCCAGCTGGCAGCCGGCCAGATGCCGCAGATGGCGATGCCGGTCGCCGCAGCCCAGCCGGTCGCGTACATGCAGCCGGCGGTCCAGCCTGCTCCGCAGCCGGCCCCGGTGGTGATCAAGGAAGTCATCAAGGAAAAGCCGGTAGTCAAGGTGGTCGAGAAGACTCGCGTCGTCCACGCCAAGCCGAGCGAGCCGCGCTACTACCCGCCCGCTCCGGCGCCCGCCCCGGCCCAGCCGAACTACGTCGGCATCGGCACCGGCGCCGTCATCGGCGGCCTGATCGGTAACCAGATCGGCGGCGGCAACGGCAAGAAGCTGGCTACCGTGGCCGGCGTGATCGGCGGCGGCATCATCGGTAACGAGATCGCCAACCGCAACCGCTAAGCGGTCAAAGGAGCGGTCGGATGCGGTCATGAAGGCTCGCTTGACCGCTCTCTTGACATTAAGCGCGGTTTAAGCTGTGAGTCTCCACGTACCGACAAATTGCGGTACAATGAAGTTCTCTCGTTGGGGGCGACCTGGTTTCGACGTGGGTTGCAAAGCAGCGCAGGGCATACCGAGGACTGGTTACCTCGTAAATACATCCAGAAATCAATAACTGCAAACGATAACTCGTACGCACTCGCAGCTTAATTGCTGCTAGGTCCACAACACCTCGCCCCTGGGGTGTGCCGCAAGGTTCGTGGACTCATTTACAGGGGCTCGCAGTAGGCCGGGTCACTTGGTCGACTGCTAAATAATAGGTGACTCGCCTGTCCAAAGGGTGCACATCCCCGTTGTCCAGGTTAAATTAATTGATAGTGCTAAGTATGTAGAACTGTCTGTAGAGTGCTTGCGGACGCGGGTTCAATTCCCGCCGCCTCCACCAACCTCTTCCAAAAAGTCGCTGATTCGTCAGCGGCTTTTTTATTTCCTTGTCGAACGACAAGCCTGCCCCCTATCATGCGCTGCCTGGAACGACCAGCGCATCAGTACAGCGGGCCTTGCGGTTCTTCCGGAATGTCGTCGAGTTCCATTCCATTTGGCCGTCGAATAGTCAGACCGACGTCACCAGCATTTGACGCATTGGGTCTCATGCCAGGTGTGTCACTCGACATTTCACTCGGCGCAAACGCCTTCGATCATCACTCAACTACATTGTCATCTCACGCGGGCACGAGGAGATGCGCATGAATATCGTCGGATGGATACGGGAAGGAGACCAGGCCGCGTGCGGCGGCACGGTGGCCGAGGGCGAGCAGACATTCCGTTGCGACGGCCGGGCCTTCAGCTTCAAGGGCGCGCAAATGTCCTGTCCACAAAACTGCGTCATAGCCGAAGAATTCGCCGGCTCAATACTCTCCAATTCTCGCCGCCGGGTGCTGCATGGCATGAAGACGAGCGCAGGATGCCCTCTTCTTTCCACGCTTAACGGTCGTGACGGCGTACGCAATACCCCTGAGGAGGTGGCACCTATTCGCTTCACCCGAAACGATTCCGGAGAATGGGTCGGCAGAACCAATGAAGGCTTTGACCAGCATTTTCTCCTCACCGATCAGCAGACCGGCGAGCCGCTTCGTGATCGCCATTACAGATTGACCTGTAACGGAAAAACGGTCGGAGGGAAAAGCGACGCGAATGGAATGACGCAGAAGATTGCTGCAGACGATCCCCTGGAGGTCATCATTGAAGTCCTGCCGGAAGGGTATGCGGAGCCCGCAAGATGATTCCCCAGGCGTTTTTTACCAAAGCCGTGCTGACACCAGTTGCCGATACAACGCCGATCACGATCAGTGTCAACAGGCCGAGGGGCACGATTTATTGGGGCGGCGCCGGATTGAACGGGTCCTATATTTCCGACCAATTGACCGCATTACAGGAAGCCGGCATCAAACATGTGTACCGGGGAACGAGGACATATACCATGGCGGTCGATTCACTGCGTTCCGGTTTCAGCATACGTTACCGGGGCAGTCCGATCGACGAGGACTGGCATATCGGAGGCATGGACGATAATCCCGCATCCCAATTCAATATGATTGGATACTCATACGGCAGCCTGCTTGCGGCGCAAACCGCCCATTTTTACGCACACAACGGACATATCGTCGATCATCTAATCCTTATTGGAAGCCCGATCGACATAAAGTTCCTCCAGGCACTTGAGAAGCAAAAAAACATCAAGAAGATTATCGTGAAGAACCTGAAGGAACACGGCGATCCGATTTTCGCCGGCATCACACAACCGCAGTTCGTACGGTCCTATCCCACGCTCTTCCTGCAAATGGTGCGCAGCGAGAGGTCAGGGGAAGGAATGGGACATTTTTATTATGCGAGTGCCAACGCAACCGGTGCAAGCCGGCGGCGTGATCTGGCAAAATTCATCTGCGACCATGGCCTGAGATGAACATGAGATTCGCTTGCAGCCTGGCGGCAGCCACGATGCTTTTCATAAGCATGCTCCTGCAGGCCTATGTCTTATTGTTCGTCATTGCGGAATTAATCCTGATCGGCAGCGTAGGATTTCCTTCCGGGCTCGCCTATGGAGCAAGCTTACCGCTTTCCCTGCCCAGCTATTCCCTGTTCTGGGTAGTTGCTCAAATCATACGAGCCGGATTTCCCATGAAGCGGCTTCACGTGGCATATTTCGGATCACACCTGCTCATCCTGTTTTGCCTGTTTGCCTTCCCAGGGAAATTCGGCCCGTCATGAATCAGTCACCCGTGCCGCGTGCCATGCGGCGCATCTCCGGAACAATTACGACGTCGGCCCCGGATCCGCCCCCGCCTGCTGTATCACCATCAATTCCTTCAATAACGCGTCGTTGAACGCCGGGATATCCTCGGGCGTACGGCTGGTGATCAGCTTGCCGTCGACCACCACCTCGTCGTCCGTCCATTCGGCGCCGGCATTGAGCAGGTCGTCCTTGATGCCCGGGTAGCTGGTCATGTGCTTCGATACCGCAATGCCCGCGTCGATCAGCGGCCACGGGCCGTGGCAGATCGCCGCGATCGGCTTGTCCGCCTCGTAGAATTCCTTGATGAACGCAAGTGCCTGCGGATCCTGGCGCAGCTTCTTCGGATTTTCCTCGCCGCCCGGCAGCACCAGCGCATCGAAATCGGCGGCATTCGCCTGGGCCAGGCTCAGCTCCACCGGGAAGCTGTCGCCTTGCTGGTCATGGTTCATTCCCTGCACCTGCTCGCCCGCCGCCTTGGGGGCGATCAAGGTGACTTTCACGCCGTTTTGCTCGAGGAAGCTGCGCGGGCCGGTGTACTCGACCTGCTCGACACCGTCGGTCATCAATACCGCAACGCGCTTTCCCTGTACATCTTCCACGCTGACCTGGTCCAGATGATCGCCCATATACCCTCCTGTAGATTGGTTCGGTTGTCGGGAACGATTGTAGGTCGGCCGCGTGACGGGCGTCGCGCGGATGATGGTCAGTCGAGAAGATAATGCACGTCGTCGCGGTCGCCCGCCACGGGCCCGGTCTGGAGGAAGCCATCGCGCCCGATCCGGGTGCGGCCGTCGAGCCGGATGCCGTGCACGTCCTCGGCACGCAGCACCACCTGCAGTTCGCGGTACGGCAGGTCGATGGCGAACTGGCGCAGCAGCCCGGAGATCGCGCGCGCGCCCGGCGCGCCCGGCAGGAAGCGCTCGAACGCCGCGCGCGAAACCGGCCCCACGCGAATCCGGATGCCGAGTTCGGGCCGCGGCAGCCGTTCGCCGAGCGTCGCCCCGAGGCCGACCTCGCAGTTGTTCTCGCCCAGCCGGCTGCGCTCGCCCTGGCCGAGGACATCCCAGCGCCCCGTGAACTGCTCGACGGCGACCGGTACCTGCAGGTACTCGCCGAGCACGCCGGCGACCAGGCCGGCCGGCACCACGCGGCTGCGCAGCTGGGCCGCGAAATACGCCTGGGTCTCGAAGGACAGGCCGGCATCCGCTTGCCCCTGGCTGGCCGCGCCGCCGAGTGCCGCGAGCTGGGCGAGGAAGCGGTCGCGGTTGTGCTCGTCCGGCCCGCCGCGCACCCGGTACTTGCACCAGGCCCGATAGAACAGCGCCAGCTGGCGGCTCGAGAACGCGTCGTAGAATGCACGCGGACCTTCGTCGCGCGCCGCGTGTTCCCAGGCGGCGATGCGTTCGGTGTAGTGCAGCGGCAGTGCGCCGTTCACGCCGAGCAGGCCCATCACGGCGCTGCGCACCCGTACGCGCATCTCGCCGTCATCCGCGGCCTCCACCCGCAGCGCCTCGATCTCGCTGGCTGGAAAGCCGAGGGCCAGGCTGTTCTCGAAACGCACCGAGGTTTCCAGCGTGCCGCCGTAGCGGCGCAGCCAGCGTACCAGCAGCCGGATTGCCTGGAACAGTTCGTAGCGGTAAGGCTCCGCCAGCAGTCGCTCGATCACGCCGGAATCACACCAGGGTCAGGCTGCCGTTGCGGGGCGCGCACCGCAGCAGTTCCCTGTCGGACTGGCTCGAGCGGACCACCAGCCGGGTGAAACTGTTGATGTGCACGTACAGGCCGAAGAACCGGTTCACCACCTCGGCAAACACGTACAGGCTGGTGCCGGCGAAGGCCTCTTCGTCGACGATCATGCGCACCTCCGTGCCATGCACCAGCGTGGCGCCGATCGCATTGCGGATCCAAGCGGTGGACGGCAGGGTCTCCAGGCCGGTGATGCCGGCGATCTGGCGCTGCGTGACGGCCGAGCGCGACACGTCGTACAGGGTCAGCACTTCGCGGAAGGCGTCGAGGTCGCCCAGCGAGCGGTGGTTGAGCGCGAGCTGCGCCACCAGCCGCCACTGCGCCCCGCCCGAGGAGGGAAACCGGTGCGGCTGGGTCGGTTTGCGCAACAGGTGGATCGGCAGTCCGCCGGTGGCCGTCTCGCTCATCATGTCGCCGCCCGGCGCGCCGAAGCCGGCCGTGGTCGCGTGCGCGCCGTTGGTACAGGTCAGCTCGATCGAAGCGACGCATTGTTCATCGTGCGCGAGGGGAAAGCCGGCGTCGGTAAAGCCGATCTTCATGCGGTGGCGCAGCACGCCGCGGTCGTCGCGCCGCGCGAACCAATAGCGCTCGCGCAGCTCGCCGCCTTCGCCGTGGCGCAGGCCATAGTAGGGGCGGTACTCGACAGCCTGCACCCTTCCCTCCACCGTGCGCAACACCTTGACCTCGTCGATGCTGTACACCTCGACATCGTCCTCGTGCCGCCCGGGCACGACATCGTACATCGCCGTGCGCTGCGTGATGCGCACCGGCATGGCCGCTTGCCGGAACAGGTTGACGACCGGCGCGCACCCGCTCAGGAGATGCGGCGCGGCCAGGGTACCGAGCAGCCGGGCGGCCTTGGTATCCCCATGCAGTCCGTTCACCACCAGATGCAGGGTGAAGCGGTGCGCGGCGGCCGGCAGCATCGGCGCCAGCCGGGACAGGTCGATGTCGATGAAATGGAATTTTTCCGGGAAGGCGAAGTATTCGCTCAGCAGCCGGTAGGCGCCATGCTCGTGCGTGCGCAATGGCACCAGGGCGTCGTCGTCGCCGAAGCCGCCGAGCGCCAGCGGCATGTGCTCCAGCTGGCGCCAGGCGCCGCCGTCGCCGATCTCGATATAGCTGGCGCATACCCGCATGAACAGGGTGTCGATCAGCGCCGCTCCCAGTGACGGGTCGGCGTCGACATACACGCGCAGGCGCGGCATGCCGAGCTGGTGCAGCAGCCGGACCGGCGTCGCGCTGTCGATCGTGATGGCGACCTGCCCGGTCGCCCGCGCCGGCAGGCGCACGTGGGCGGGCGCATGCACGACCGGCTCGTAACGCGCCCGCGCGACACCGACCGGCGCCATCGTGAGCGGACTGGCGGTGCGGAAGCGGCAGGCCGTGCCCTTGCCGTGCAAGACGCTCATCTCGGTGCCGCGCGGCACCGTCTGCAGGCACTCGCCCTTGGCCCCGGCCCCGTGCGGCTCCTGCCCGTCGCCCACGCGCACGATCGAGCACGAGGGGATTCCCTGCAGGAAGTAGGGATACAGGCTGCCCAGCAGCGCTTCGGTGAACTCGGGGTAGTCGTCGTCGAGCTTCTTGGCGGTACGCGCATTGAGCAGGGCGCAGGCCTGGATCAGGCGCCGGATGTGCGGGTCTTCGCTGCCGTCTGCGCCGATGCCGAGCTCGCCCGCCAGGCGCGGATAGGTGTTCGCCAGTTCGCGCCCGACCGTGTTCAGGTACACCAGTTCGCGCTCGTAGTACGGCAACAGTTCTTCCATGGCGCCCTCCTCTCATGACACGCTCGTCGACACGTTTGTCGCGACACTTTAAGGTCGTGCAGTTTTGCGCAGCTGATCTTGCGAAGGCTCAAGAACCGATGAGCAACCCAATCGGCATGTCCCTGCCGCAAACGTGCACGGCACGGCCCGGCCGACGCAAGCTTGTCGGTTCGTCAGTACAATGGCGGGCTTTCCCGCATCAACGCATCGCCTGCCATGACCGCCACCACCCCTGCCGCCTCCGCCGCGGCCGCCGCTCCCGTCCGTACCGAAATCGCCACGCTGTGGCGCCTGTCCTGGCCGATGCTGGTCGGCCAGCTTGCGACCGTGGGCATGGGGGTGGCCGACGTGGCGATGACCGGCCACGTCAGTGCCGAGGAACTGGCCGCCGTGTCGCTCGGCACCTCGGTGTGGTCGATCGTGCTGGTGACCGTGATGGGAACCATGATGGCGATTAACACGGTCGTGGCGCACGAGATCGGCGCCGCGCGCCACGACAAGGTCCCGCATTCGGTACGCCAGGCAATGTGGAAGGGCCTGCTGGTCGGCCTGGTCGCCTGCCTGTTCGCCAACCTGTGCACGCTGCTGTTCGGCCATGTCGGCCTCGACAAGGAAGTTGCCGGCCGCGCCGCCCTGTACCTGCACGTGGCCAGCCTCGGTATGCCGGCCTTCGCCTGCTTCCGCGCATTGTATGGCTACAGTACGAGCATCAACCAGACCAAGCCGATCATGTGGATCGCCATCTTCGGCTGCGTTTTCAACGTGTTCGTGAACTGGCTGCTGGTGTACGGCAACTGGGGATTTCCGCAAATGGGGGCGGTCGGCTGCGCGGTGGCAACCGCAGCAGGCATGTGGCTGATGCTGGGCGCGGTGATCGCCTGGGTCAAGTATGCGCCCGCCTACCGCATGACCTATCCTTTCACCGTGTGGGAAGGCCCGGACTGGAAAGCGATCGGTGCGATGCTGCGCCTCGGCCTGCCGATCGGGGTCACCTATTTCGCGGAAGTCAGCGCCTTCGGGCTGATCAGCTTGCTGGTGGCGCGCTTCGGCGTCGTGGCCGTGTCCTCGCACCAGGTCGCGCTGAACTTCGCCTCGCTGGTCTTCATGGTGCCGCTCAGCTTTTCGATCGGCATGATGACCCGCGTCGGCCAGGCCATGGGGGAAGGCAACCCGCAGCGCGCCCGCTTCGTCGGCTGGGTCGGCGTGGGCATGTCGGTGGCGTTCGGCGCGCTGTCGGCGCTGTTCATCGCCATCTTCCGCTGGGAGATCGCGGCCGCCTACACCTCCGACCCGGCGGTGCAGGCCGCCTGCGCCCACCTGCTGCTGTTCGCGGCGCTGTTCCAGCTGTCCGACGCCACCCAGGTGGCCACCGCCTCGGCGATCCGCGGCTACCAGATCACGCGGCCGCCGATGATCATCCAGCTGCTCGCGTTCTGGGGCATTTCGCTGCCGCTGGGCTGCATCCTGGGGCTGGCCCCGGGGTGGTTCCCCTGGACGCCGGATGCGCCGATGTCGACCACCGGCTTCTGGATCGGGCTGGTCGTGGCGCTGACGGTGGCGGCCGTGCTGCTGACCTGGTCGTTCGAGAAACTGGCGCGCCAGCGCATTCGCGAGGGCGCAGCGCGTCAAGGGACGCATCGGCACAGCATGCAGACGTAATTACAGCTTTTCAGGGCGGTCTCTGGTATCGTTCCGCAGTTGTCGCAAATTAACTTATATACCAGAGACATTTCATGCGCCCTCTCCTGTATCTCCTGGCCGCCCTCGCGGCCGCTCCCGCTTCGGCCGAACGCCTGACGCTGGACCGCATCTACGGCGACCCGGCCCTGGCCGGGCCCGGCGTGCGCAGCCTGCGCGTGTCGCCGGACGGCGAACGCGTCACCTTCCTGCGCGGCCGTGCCGACAACCAGTACCAGCTGGACCTGTGGGAATACAACATGAAGAACAAGACCACCCAGCGTCTTGTCGATTCCAAGCGCCTGGTCCCGAACGAGGAACTGTCGCTCGAGGAGAAGGCGCGCCGCGAGCGTGCGCGTACCGCCGGCCTGTCGGGCATCATCACGTATAACTGGTCGCCGGACGGCAAGCAGCTCCTGGTGCCGATCGGCGGCGACCTGTACCTGGTCGATGCCGCCAAACCGGACGCCCCGCGCAAGGTGGCGTCGGGCAACGTGACCGACCCGAAGATTTCGCCGAAGGGCCGCTACGTCTCCTTCGTGCGCGACCAGAACCTGGTCGTGATCGACCTGCAGACCGGCGCCGAGCGCCAGCTGACGACCGACGGCAAGGGCACCATCCACAACGGCGAGGCCGAGTTCGTCGCGCAGGAAGAGATGGACCAGCACACCGGCTACTACTGGGCGCCGGACGATTCCGCGATCGCCTACCGCCGCTATGATGAAAAACCGGTCCCGGTCGTGCGCCGCTTCGAGATCTTCGCCGACCGCACCGAAGTGATCGACCAGCACTACCCGGCCGCAGGCGATCCGAACGTGCTGATCGAGCTGATGATCGTCAACCCGGCCACCGGCCAGCAGCGGAGGATCGACCTCGGCGCCGAGAAGGACATCTACCTGGTGCGCGCCGACTTCAGCGCCGACGCCAGGACCCTGGTCTACCAGCGCCAGTCGCGCGACCAGAAGCGCCTCGACCTGGTGGCCGTGGACGTCGCCACCCTGGCCCAGCGCCCGCTGTTCACGGAAACCTCGGCAACCTGGGTCGAAGTCCACAACGACCTGCGCTTCCTGAAGAACAAGAAGGCCTTCATCTGGGCCTCGGAGCGCAGCGGCCGCAAGCACCTCTACCTGTACGGCCTGGACGGCAAGCTCCAGTATCCGCTGTCGAAGGGCGAATGGGGCGTGGACAACATCCTGGCGGTCGACGAAGCCGGCGGCCGGGTGTATGTGTCGTCCAACAAGGACGCCGTGATCGACAAGCAGACCTATGCCCTGAAACTCGACGGCAGCAATGCCGCCAATCCGGTGCGCATCACCAGCGGCGACGGCTGGCACGAGGCGGCGTTTGCGGGCAACGGCAAGATTTTCGTGGACACCTATTCGAACCCGCGCACCCCGCCGCAGGTGTCGATCCGCCGCGCCGACGGCACGATGGTGGAATGGCTCGAGAAGAACGAGCTGAACGCCAACCACCCGTACGCGAAATACCTGCCGGACCACTTGACCACCGAGTACGGCACGATGAAAGCCAAGGACGGCCAGACCCTGCATTATTCGATCATCAAGCCCGCCGATTTCGACCCGAACAAGCGCTATCCGGTGTTCCTGTTCACCTATGGCGGCCCGCACTCGCAGCGCGTGACCCGCGCCTGGGGCAACTACTTCGACCAGTACATGGCGCAGCAGGGCTTCGTGGTGTTCCGCCTGGATAACCGCGGCTCGGGCCGCCGCGAGCGCGCCTTCACCGACGCCCTCTACGGCAACCTCGGCTCGGTCGAAGTGGAAGACCAGATCACCGGCATCGACTGGCTGGCCCAGCAGAGCTTCGTCGATCCGAAGCGCATCGGCGTATTCGGCTGGAGCTACGGCGGCTTCATGACCTTGCGCCTGCTGGCCGCGGCCTCGGACAAGATCGCGATGGGCGTCTCGGTGGCCCCGGTGACCGACTGGGCGCTGTACGACACCCACTACACCGAACGCTACGTCGGCGGCACGCCGAAGTCGGCTCCGGCCGCCTACGAGCGCAGCGGCGTGTTCGCGCACCTGGACGGCATGAAGTCGAAGCTGCTCCTGATCCACGGCATGGCGGACGACAACGTGCTGTTTACCAACACTACCCGCCTGATCGACGAACTCGTCAAGCGCAACGTGCAGTTCGACCTGATGACCTACCCGGGCGCCAAGCACGGCATCTCGGGCAAGGTCAACCAGCGCCACGTGTATGGGCTGATCGAGGCGTTCTACAAGAAGAACCTGGGCGGGACGGCGGCGCAGTAAGCCTGTTTTTCTGCTGACGGAACAGCCGCCTTCGGGCGGCTGTTTTCTTGTTTTTTGCTATCCAAGGAATGGGATTCGGGCTTCGCCGGGATGACGTGCCGAGAGTGCGGGCTGAAAGTTGGCAATACAACATTCACTATCCGTAAAACCGTCGTTCCGGCGCAGGCCGAACCCAATTCCGCAGCACAGCCTCCGTACACGACAACAGCCGCCCTCGGGCGGCTGCGACTCATCGCTGAACCAGCGAATCAATGACGACGGGTGGTCGTCGTGGTGGCGTCATCCAGCGCTTCGCGCACATCGCCCAGCTTCTTCTGGGTCTTGCCTTCCACCTGGTTTTTCAGGCCCTTGGCTTCCTGCTCCGGGCTGTCGATCGCATCACCAAATTCTTCCTGGATCTTGCCGCCGATGTCCTTGAGCGTGCCTTTGACTTGGTCCTTGTTCATGGTCTTCTCCTTTAAGAAAACATGCCCGGATGGCCATGCATGACTACAGATTACAGGAGCGCATCCAGGCCTTCTGTTCGGACCCTAACATTGCACAAAAAGCATCTGCCGCGCGACGTTTTTCAGCAGCGAATGCTAATCTTTTGTCAATTCGGCCACGCCGCCCAAGGGGTACGCCATGGATCAACAACATCAAGAACACACAGCCGACCTGCCGCAAACCCAGCGCCGCCTCGCGCGCCGCGTCACGATGGTCAACGGCATCGCGGTCCTGTTCATCGCGGGCGCCGCAGCCGTCGTGCTGGCCGCCAACGCGCTGCTGCTGGTCTTCGCCTGCATCCTGTGCGCCATCCTGCTCTACAAGCTGAGCGAGATCCTGGCACGGCGCTTCCACATGCGCCGCAAGCTTGCGCTGGCCATGGTCGTCGGCGCGCTGGCGCTCGTCATCGGCCTGGGCGGCTGGGCCATGGCGCCGCAGATTGCCGAGCAATCGAGCAGGCTGGCGCAGGAGATTCCGGCCGCCGTCGAGCGCCTGCAAACCGCAGTGCAGCAACATCCGCTGCTCAAGCGGATTGCGTCGGAACTGCCGCCCCCCGAGCAGATCGTCAAGCAGATGGGCGACATGGTGCCGAACGCCGGCCTGTTCTTCGGCGGCGTGCTGGGCGCGATCGGCAATGTCGTCATCATCCTGTTCGTCGGCATTTATTTCGCCACCTCGCCGCAGCTCTACACCAGCGGCCTGATCCGTCTGGTGCCGCAAAGCCGGCGTCCGCGCGCGCGCGAAGTGCAGCAGGAACTGGGGCATACCCTGGCCAACTGGCTGCTCGGCAAGGCCGCCTCGATGCTGATCGTCGGCGTCGTCACCTCGATCGGCCTCTCCATGCTGGGCGTGCCGCTGGCGCTGATACTCGGCATCATTGCCGGCCTGCTCGACTTCATCCCCTACCTCGGCCCCATCATGGCCGGCATACCGGCCGTGCTCCTGGCATTGTCGATCAGTCCGGAGCTGGCGCTGTACACCGTGCTGCTGTTCGTCGGCATCCAGCTGGTCGAAGGCTATGTGCTGCAGCCGCTGATCGAAGCCAGGGCGGTGGACCTGCCGCCGGCCCTGGTCATCGTCATGCAGCTGGTGTTCGGCACCCTGTTCGGTTTTGCCGGGGTGGCGCTGGCGACACCGCTGGCCGCAGCCCTCGCCGTGCTGGTCAAGATGCTGTACATCGAAGACGTGCTGGGCGACCGGCCGGCCCAGAAGCCCAAGCCGGGGTAAGGCAGCCCAACAATGAAAAAGCCGCGCAATGCGCGGCTTTTCTGCTGTCAGACAGCGTGGGAACTCAGTTGTTCCCTTTGAAGATGTCTTTCACATCTCCGAGCTTTTCCTGGACCTTGCCCTCGGCCTGGTTCGATACGCCTTCGCGCTGGGCCTGGCGGTTGCCGACGGCTTCGCCGACTTTCTCCTGGATCTTGCCGCCAATGTCCTTGGCCTTGCCCTTGACTTGATCGTCGTTCATTTCGGCACCTCGTCTGTGGTTGAATCGAAGCCCCACCATAGCCCCGGTCGCCGTCTCATTCTGTTCGCTGGCTAACCAAGGGATTCGACCGGCTTGCGCCAGACGCTCGCCAGCCAGGGCTGCTGTTCGCGTGGCAGACCCTCGGGGCGGTAGTAATGGCGCAGAGGCAAGAAGCCGGCGTCGGTCAGGTAGAACTCCCACATGTCGTAGTCGTAGAACGTGCCGTAGCGGGCGCCGTGCCAGCCTTCTTCGTTCTCGCCGCGCGGATTCGAGCTGAACAGCACGCCGCCGGGTTTCAGGGCGGCGCGCAGCTGCGCCAGCACGCCCGGCAGCTCGCTGCTCGGCACATGGAACAGCGAGGCATTGGCAAAGATGCCGTCGAACATGGCTTCGGGCAGGTCGAGGTGCAGGAATTCCTGGTGCCAGACCTCGCAGCCGCTGTAGGCCCGCGCCATCTCGGCAAAGCGCGGGCAGCCGTCCAGGCCGATGGCCCGGTGGCCGAGCCGGGTGAAGGTCTTGAGGTCGCGCCCGGGGCCGCAGCCGAGGTCGAGGATCGTGTACGGCGCCCGGGCCTCGATGGCCGAGAGCAGCGCGTCGATGTTCTGGCTGACGTCGTGGTTGATCGTGCCGGCGAAGAAGGCGTCGGCGGTGCGGTGGTAGTTCGCCAGCGTGCGGTGGGCGATGTCGTCGGGGCTCATGTCGGTGTGCGGGTTCATGGGCCGATTATCGCCATGAATGGGACAGGGGCGGCGTACGGTTCGGCCGGGCCGCGCGGCGGCAGGTGACACAACGCTTTTCAGGAGCGACGCCCTGCGGTAGCGGGTGCAAGTTGGCGCTGGCGTGCAGCTTGCACTGTTCGCCTATTTACGGCTCCCAGCTTTCTTTACCAAACGCGAACCCGCTCCCCTGGCGCCAGGTACAGCTGCTGCCCCGGCCGCACATCGAACGCCTCGTACCAGGCGTCCAGGTTGCGCACGGTGTAGGTGCGGTACTGGCCCGGGGCATGGCTGTCGGTCAGGACGGTGCGGCGCAGCGAGGCTTCGCGCATCTTGGTGCGCCAGCTGCGCGCGAAGCCGGTGAAGAACGCGCGGTCGGCTTCGACGCCGCTGCCCTTGCCGCCTGGCGAGGCCTTGAAGGCGTCGTGGGCCGCCGCCAGGCCGGCCAGGTCGGACAGGTTCTCGCTCAGCGTCAGCTTACCGTTGACGGCCAGGTCCTCGAAGGGCTTGTAGGCGTTGTACTGCTCGACCAGCTTTTGCGACGCCTTCCTGAAGTGCGCCAGGTCCTCCTTCGTCCACCAGTCGCGCAGGCGGCCCCGGGCATCGAACTGGGCGCCCATGTCGTCAAAGCTGTGGCTGATCTCATGGCCGATCACCGAGCCGATCGCACCGTAGTTCCGGGCGTCGGACGCCTTCGGGTCGTAGAACGGCGGCTGCAGGATCGCGGCCGGGAAGTTCAGTGCGTTCTGCAGCGGCAGGTTGAGCGCGTTGACCAGCTGCGCCGGCATGGCCCAGTCGGTCTTCTTCGGCTTCTGTTTCAGCTTGGAGAGTTGCCGGGTGTAGTGGAACTCCTGCGCGCGCATCACGTTGCCCAAGGCATCGGTTGGTGACACCACCAGCCCCTCGTACGACTTCCAGGTATCCGGATAACCGACGCCCACGTACATCGTGCGCACTTTTTCCTTGGCCTGGGCACGGGTGGACGGCGCCATCCAGTCGAGCTTGTCGATGCGGCGTGCGAAGGCGTCCTTGATGTTGGCGACCATCTTCTGGATGTGCACCTTGTGCCCGGCCGGGAAATATTTCGCGACGTACATCTTGCCGACGGCGTCTTCCAGCGCGCCATTGGTGGCTGCCAGCGCCCGCTTCCAGCGTGGCGACTGCTGCGGCGAGCCGGTCAGGCCCTTGCCGTAGAACGCGAAGCGCAGGTCGGCATAGGCCTTCGGCAGCGTATTGGCGAACTGGTTCAGGCTGTGGAAGGCCAGGTAGTCCTTCCAGGTCGCCAGGTCGGTCGCGGCTACCTGCTCGGCGGCGCCCTTGAGTGCGCCCGGGTGGTAGGCGATGAAGCGGTCCTGCCCGGCGAGGCGCGCGCCCTTCATGAAGGCGTTCCAGTCCATGCCCGGCGCCTTTGCCGCGAAATCCTTCATGGTCCAGTGGTTGTTGGCCTTCTGGATGTCGGCGGACTCTTCCCGGCTGGCGTGGCTTTGGGCCAGTTCGGATTCGAGCGCGAAGATCTTCGCGGCGCGCTGCGCCGGATTGTCGTAGCCGGCCAGCTCGAGCATGGCCACGATGTACTGCTGGTACTTGCCGCGCAGTTCGTTCATGCGCGGGCTGTTGTCGAGGTAGTAGGCGCGGTCCGGCATGCCAAGGCCGCCCTGCAGCAGGTAGGGGACATTGCGCGAGGGGTCGGCCAGGTCCTGGTTGATCCACACACCGAACAGGTTCGGGGTGTTGAAGTTGGTCATGTTCAGCGGGTCGACGTCGGCGCGCAGGAACTCGCCCAGCACGCGCGACAGGTCGGCGCGGGTCTTGACGGCTTCGATTTTCGCCAGGCGCGGCTTGAGCGCCGACAGGCCGGCCGCTTCGATGCCGGCTTCGTTCATGTACGCGTTGTAGAAGTCGGTCACCTTGCGCGCCTCGGCGCCGGCCGACTTGTCCGCGGCCGCTTCCTCGATCAGCCTGGCGATGCGGGCGTTGCTCTCCTCGGCCAGCGCGTACATCGCGCCCCAGGAGCCGCGGTCGGCCGGGATCTCGGTCGTGGCCATCCACTCGCCATTGGCCCAGGCGTAGAAGTCGTCGCCCGGCAGCACGACGGCGCCGGCCGGTCTTGCCGGGGCCGTGCCGCTGGCGCTGGCGCTGGCGTTGGTGCCAGCGCCGGCAGCGGCCGCCTGACCGGCCGCCTGGGCCGGTGCGAAGGCAAACGTTGCGCCGCACAGCGCCAGGATGACGGCAGTCCTGATCGGAGTCCAGCTGGTCTTCATGGCTTCCCTTCTCTCCTGGTGGGTTGATTCGGGTATGGCGGATTGCCTGCATCGTCTTATTCGAACGCCGTGCGTACCTGCGGCAGCAGGCGCGCCTTCTGCTGGGCCCGGATGCGCACGCCGTTGCCGACGCGCTCGGCTTCGACAACGCCGTCCGGACCGAAGTTCTTGCGCATGTACGCTTCCATCATGTCGGCGTGCGCCGGATTGCTCGAGGAGGCCACGATGCCGGCGAACAGAGTGTTGCGGCCAAGGGCTTCCATGTTGTCCAGCAGCGCCGTACGGTGCGCGACGGCAAAGTTCCATGCCAGGTCGAGGTGTTCGCCGGCGACGCCGCCCATGATGTAGGGCATCAGGTCTGGCGGGGTGCCCGGCGCCAGCAGCAACTGCAGCGTGCGCGCGGCCAACGCCGGGTCCTGGGCGCTGGCGAGCGCGCGGCCGAAGCGGTTGCGCTCTTCGCTGTTGGGGGCGTTCGCGGCGCGGGCGGCCAGCGCGTCGTAGGTGGTGGCATCGGCATGGCGGCCGGCGGTGCCGATGACGAAGTCGATCATCGACGGCGGCACCGAGGCCGGGTCCTCCAGGAAGCGCGCAAAGCGCGCGCGCCCCTCTTCGATCGCCTGGCGGTCGCCGGCACGCGCCAGCGCGCCCGCCAGCATGCCGCGCAACTGGCTGTCCTCGGCGCTCTCGCCCGGTTTCTCCTCCCAGCCGAGCTGCTCGAACTTCGGGCGCGCAAAATCGACCAGGAAGCGCCGGATCGCGGCCTGCTCCGGCTCGCCGCGCGCCAGCGAGTCGAGCGTGCGCAGGTTCGACAGGATCGATTCCCACACGGCCGGGCGAGGCTCGTCCCCGTACTTGCGCACCAGGTCCAGGTAGCCGTCCAGCCGCATGCGGCCGGCCGAGACGAAGCTCCAGGTGTCGGTGAGCAGCTTGAGACGGGTGCTGTCCGGCAGGCGCGGCGCCTGTCCGGCGAGCGCGCGGAAGCTGGCCGGATCGTACTGGACGCGGAAGTAACCCACGCTGTAGGGGTCTACCACCAGGGTGCCGCCGTCGCAACTGCCCTGCTGGATGGTCATGCTCGGGCCCGACAGCAGCGAGTACCAGGCCTTGCCGTTGACGGTGCCGACCTGCAGCGGCACGTTCCACAGGCGTTTTTCCCTGGCCGGCTCGTCCAGGCGGTACTGCTCCTGCGACAGCGTGACCTTGCGCTTGCCGCCCTCGCAGGCCTGCTCGACCTTGATGAGCGGAAAGCCGGGCTGCAGGGTCCAGTCGGACGCCAGCTTGCCGACCGGCTTGCCGGATGCCTTCTCGAGCGCCGCCCACAGGTCGCTCGACGTGGTATTCGAGTACTGGTGCTTGTCCATGTAGGCGCGCATGCCCTTGCGGAAGGCGTCCTCGCCCAGGTAGGCCTCGAGCATGCGCAGGAACGCCTGCCCCTTCAGATAGGTGATCGCGTCGAACGCGGACGCGGCCTGCTCCTCGGTCTCGATCGGGGTCTGGATCGGGTGCGTGGTCTTGCGCGCGTCGAGGTTCATCACGTGTTCGCGCTCGGCGATGCCGTCCAGGTAGGGACGCCATTCCGGATGGAAGTGCTGGGTGGCCTTGGCCCCCATCCAGGACGCGAAACCCTCGTTGAGCCACAGGTTGTCCCACCATGCCATCGTGACCAGGTTGCCGAACCACTGGTGCGCCATTTCGTGCGCATTGATCCTGAAGGTAAGTTTCTTGACCCGGTCCGGGCTCTTCTTCGGGTCGTACAGCAGGGTCGTCTCGTTGTACACCACCGCGCCCCAGTTCTCCATCGCCCCGTTGAAGCCGCCGGGAATCGCGATCTGGTCGAGCTTGGGCAATGGGTACGGAATGCCGAAGTAATTATTGAAGTAATGCAGCAGGTCGCGCGTGGCGGCCAGCGGGAAGGCAGCCGAACCGAGCTTGCCTTCGGTGGTGACGATACCGATGTCGACCCCGTCCTGCCTGCCCGCGAGGCGTTCGAGTTCCCCCGCCACCAGCACCACCAGGTAGCTCGGCATCTTCGGCGTGTTGCCGAAGGTGACGCGCTGCATGCCGCCCGGGAGCGCCTCGCGCTTCTCGACCGGGGTCGTCGAATAGGCCGTGAAGTTGCCCGGGACGTCGACCGTCAGCTTGAAGCGGGCGCGGAAGGCCGGCTCGTCCCAGGTCGGCAGCATGCGGCGCGCATCGGTCGGCGCCATGGTGGTGGCGATCAGCTTCTTGTCGCGGCCCCCGGCTTTGTAGTTCACGTAGAACAGGCCGCGCCCCTCGCGGTTGATCTGGCCGCGGAACTGCAGCGCCAGCGTGTACTTGCCGGGCGCCAGCGGTTGGGGCAGGTCGAAGCGCAGGGTCTGCTGCGCCTTGTCGAGGACCGGGGCCAGGGCCAGCCTGTCGATGCCCCTGCCGCTGAGCGTGGCGGCGTCAATCTGCAGGTTGTCGGCGTTGAGCATGATCGTCGAGGTCGGAGCCAGGACATCGATCTCGACGCTCTGGCTGCCGCGGAAGGCATTGGCCGCCACGTCCGGCACGATGTGCGCGGTGTACTGCAGCGGAATCACATTCTTCGGCAGCTTGCCCGGCGTGGCCGCGAACGAAAACGGCGCCTCCGCCTGCGCCGTCCCGGCGCCCAGCGCAAAGGCGACCGCGGCGGCGGCCCGGGCGACTGGCATGTGTCTCATAAGTCTCTTTCTCGGCATCTGTTTTTATTGGTCGGTTGGCGTGGCAACCCAGCACGCACTCTAAGCAAGCCCTAAGCCGCACGCGCCCACATTGCGACAAACTGCAAAAAACGCGGCCGAACTGCTGAATCGGGGGATTGGCGGGAAGCATGCGGGACGGTGCATGGCGGTTTGATCATGCAAGATTAACAATATTCATCCCGAGTGAAAAAAGTTCAAAAAAATTTATCCAGAACCCTAAAGTTCCCGGAAACCCATCCGTAAATGCTTTAGATACCCGGCAATCCGGCCTGGGTGAATGCCTTGGTGCTGACATGACCTCGAACGACGTCCTTCCGATGTACGAACATCTCGCCGGCCTGACTGGCCAGATGAAGACCGCGGCGCAGGCGGGCGACTGGACCGGGTTCGACAAGCTCAACGTGCAGGCCAGCGTGGCTGCGGGCGCGTCGATCGGCGGCGTGCCGGCTCTGGACGGCGCCAAGCGCCAGCGCAAGATCGACCTGATCAAGCAACTGATGGCCAACGACCGCGCCATCCGCGAGGTGACCGAGCCCTGGATGGGCCAGCTGGACCGCGCGCTGTGCGCGCACTGATTAATCGGGGAACATGACGAAGGCGCCTGCGGGCGCCTTTTTTGTTTCAATCACGCATCTATTGCGGTGATGTCACGGCCGGTTGAACGCGTGGGCGGCGCTGGCGTACTGGCTTGCTCGCGCTGTCGGTAGAGCCGCCCACGCTACTGGTCCAGGTTGCTCAACTTGCCGAGGCAACGGCGCTGGAAACTGTTCAGCCCGTTCGAAACGAGCGGATCGTCTTCGGGCAGCACGCCGGCATCGATCAGCAGCCGCAGCTTGGCGATATGGTCGCCCTGTGCGAGCGCCTGCGCCAGGGCGGAACCGTCCGGATTGCCTGCCTGGGCGATGGCGTCGGAGACATTCTCGGGGAAATCCCAGTAGGCGGCGATCGCCGCCGACAGCTGCCGGCTGTGCGCCATCAGATCGAGCCCGAACGCACTGGAATCGGGCACCTTGCCGTTCTGGCAGATGCGGTCGGCCAGGCGGAAGGCGACGATCAGCCCGACATCCTGCATCAGGCCGGCCAGGCAGGATTCGAAGATATCCGCGGTCAGGCCGGGCGCCATCAGGCTGGCGGCAACGGCGCAGCGCTCCGAATGGTTCCACAGCAGGGGCGCGACGCGGCGGGCAAAGCCGGCCTCGTGCATCCTGATCACCGGCCGGAACGCGACGCGGGCCAGCAGCATGCGCAGTCCGTTTTGCCCCAGCAGCATGATGGCCGCGTCCAACGTCTTGATTGGCGTCATCGGACGGTAGTAGGCGCTGTTCGCTTCGCGCAGCACTTCGGCGACCAGCACCACGTCTTCCGCCACCTGGCCGGCCAGCTCGGCGCTCGTCACGTTCTCGTCGCGCAGGCTGCGCAGCAGCTTGGGGATCAGCTCCGGCACACGCGGCACCAGTTCGGCGGCGACACCCGGATTCTGCGCCAGCTGGCGCACCTGCTCCAGGATCAAGCCTGCGGTCTCGGGCGGCGCGTCGAAAGCCGCCGGGCCGGTGAGCCAGCGGTAATACAGGACGTCGGTATTCGCCTCGTTGGCCTCGTTGGCCTCGTCCGCCGCATCATCCTGCAGCGCGGCGCCGGCGCGCGCGCCACCGGGCTCCTGCGGGGCCTGGCTCTCCGCGCCGCTCAATAAACGATTGATCCAGTTTTTCATGTTGTCCGGGTCTGTGCTGCACGGGATTGTAGCCTGTCCGGCGCAGGCCGGGATGGCTCCCATGCATGGCGCATGCCGGTGACGCCATCTCGACGGCGTGCCATGGACAGAAAAGACAAAAGCGCCCGAAGGCGCTTTTGACATGCGACCGAGCGGGACGCTCGGGGGCGGAATGGGGGGGAAAGCGAGCACCAGGTATCTCCTGGCGTCGCTTCTTGCCGGTTGCTCCCGGCGCTCGCTGCCGCAGTTGGCCCGCGAGCTGCTTCCAACACAGGCGTTTCTTCAACGTCCATCTGCTTTCCGCGCCACGCTATCGGTGGTGGCTGCGCCAGATCTCTGTGCTGTCTGTGATCTCGTCGACCACAAATCCAGTATATATGAAATCTCAAACTTGTGTAGACGACTCGTGCGCGCCCTCTTCCAGCACCGGCTCGGCCGTCCGCGCCGGCGCCGGCTTGCGTCCGAGCCGGGCCTTCAGCCGCGCTCCCAGGCCGGCTTTCGGGACGGCCGGCCGCCCCGTCTTCCTGCGCCGCTGCGCCACCACCAGCGCGGCCAGCAGCGCCAGCACGCCGGCCACGCCGCCGGCCACCAGCAGCCACGGCGTGCCGGCCTCGGGCGCTGCCTCCTGCTTTTTCTTCTTCGGCTTGTAGGGTTTGAGCGGCGGCACGACCGACGCAGGCGCGGCGCCCATGGCCACCTGCAGCACCTTGACCTTGTCTTCGAGTTGCCCCAGTTGCTCGCGCAGCATCGCGTTCCTGACGCCGAGCGCGACGCAGGCGCCGGCCTCCGGCTGCGGCTGCGGCATCTGCGGCGTACAGGCCCCACCGGCAGCGGGCAATGGCGCAGCGGCCTTCGGCGCCGGAGCGACTGCCGGGGCAGGAACCGGAACCGGCGCCCGCACCTTGCGCGGCAGCACGGCTGCCATGGGCTGCGCCCTGGCGGGCGCCGGGGCCAGGACCGGCGCCTGCTCCCGGACGGGTACCGGTGCGGGGGCGGAGGCCGGTGCAGGTGCAGGTGCAGGTGGGGGTGCCGGTGCCGGCGCCGGATTCGGGTCCGGCGACAGCCACAGGGTTGCCAGCCGCACGGTGCGCTGGCTGCCGTCGGCCAGTTCCAGGTACAGGTGCAGGTGCGGCGACTCGACCGGCCGCAAGGAGGTCACGTGCAGAAACTGGCGCCCGTCGCGCCGCATGACGGACAGGTTCAGCGTCGACAGCACGGGCGGCATGCCGATGCTGGCGCCGCGGTAGACGTCCGGATGGGCAAGGCGAACGCCGACCGGGCTTGCGGCGTCTTCCAGCATCGTGAGCTCGATGTCGGCCACCAGCGGCTGCCCGATGAAGGAACTTACGCGCGGCTCGCCGAGCTCGGCCGCCTGGGATGGCCCGCATGCGGTGGCCAACAACGCGTAAGTCAGTAACAGGGAAAGGCGGGGAGCCATAAGAATGCCGAAAAGATAGCCTAAGCGTATATAACGGACATTGGGATAAACTCTTTAATCATTCCCATCCTTGCCAAAAAGGACACGCCATGGAAAACAGGATCGAAAAAGACAGTTTCGGCCCGATCGAGGTGCCCGCGGACCGCCTCTGGGGCGCCCAGACGCAGCGCTCGCTCCACCACTTCCACATCTCGACCGAGCGCATGGCGCCCGAACTGGTCGCGGCCCTGGCCCAGGTCAAGCGCGCGGCCGCCGCGGTCAACCGCTCGCTCGGCAAGCTGCCCGCCGACAAGGCCGAAGCCATCATCCGCGCCGCCGACGAAGTCCTGGAAGGCCGCCATCCCGATGAATTCCCGCTCGCCGTATGGCAGACCGGCTCCGGCACCCAGAGCAACATGAACATGAACGAGGTGCTGGCCAACCGCGGTTCCGAGCTGATGGGGGGCGAACGCGGCGAGAAACGCCTGCTGCACCCGAACGACCACGTCAACATGGGCCAGTCCTCGAATGACATCTTCCCCACCGCCATGCACGTGGCCGCCGCCGTCGCCGTGGCGCAGGACGTGCTGCCGGCGCTGGCCCAGCTGCGCTCCACCCTGCTGCGCAAGTCGCGCGACTTCGACGACATCGTCAAGATCGGCCGCACCCACCTGCAGGACGCCACCCCGCTGACGCTGGGCCAGGAATTCTCCGGCTACGTCGCCCAGCTGGACTTTGCCGAACAATCGATCCGCGCCACCCTGCCCGGCCTGCTGGCGCTCGCCGCCGGCGGCACGGCGGTCGGCACCGGCCTGAACGCACACCCGGACTTCGCCCCGCGCATCGCGGCCGAACTCGGCTCGCGCACCGGGCTGGCATTCAAGAGCGCCCCCAACAAATTCATGGCGCTCGCGGGGCACGACGCGCTGGTGTTCGCCCACGGCGCTTTCAAGACCCTGGCCACGGCCCTGATGAAGATCGCCAACGACATCCGCTGGATGGCCTCGGGACCGCGCTCGGGCCTGGGCGAGATCACCATTCCGGAGAACGAGCCGGGCAGCTCGATCATGCCGGGCAAGGTCAACCCGACCCAGGCCGAAGCCTTGACGATGCTGTGCTGCCAGGTATTCGGCAACGACGTCGCGATCACGGTCGGGGGCTCGCAGGGCAACTTCGAGCTGAACGTGTTCAAGCCTATGATCGCGCACAATTTCCTGCAGAGTGCCCGCCTGCTGGCCGACGGCATGCGCTCCTTCGACACCCACTGCGCCCAGGGCATTGAGCCGAACCACGCGCGCATCGCCGAGCTGATGGAAAAATCCCTCATGCTGGTGACCGCACTGGCGCCGCACATCGGGTATGATCGCGCCGCCCAGATCGCCAAGACGGCATCGCACGAAGGCCTGACGCTGCGCCAGGCCGCGCTGCAGTCCGGCTTCGTCACCGAGCAGCAGTTCGAGCAGTGGATCGTCCCGATCGAGATGACCCGTCCGGAACGGGTCGACTGAGCGCAGCTTCCCAGGCATCTGCACACACCAGACGGCCTCGTGTATCGTACGCCGCCTTTACCAACCCCGAGGATAGAATGCAAAAAATAGTTTTCGATTTGACATCAGAATTCGTCGAGGTCAACCAGCTCCTGAAGCTGGTCGGCCTGGTCGACAGCGGCGGCGCCGGCAAGAACATGGTTGCCAGCGGCGTGGTGTCGGTCGATGGGAAACAGGAGCTTCGCAAGACTGCCAAGATCCGCAGCGGCCAGCTGGTCACCGTGGGAGACGTGCAGATCCGGGTGCAATAACGAGCCCGGAACCCGCCGAAAAAGCGGGGGGCTTATGTTTGCGCCCTAACAAACAGAGCGGGGCTTCCTTGTTTATATTTTAATCGTCACGACACGACTGAAATCAACGGCTAAAGGTGAAGCAATGGAAACCCCGGACCGCCGCGCACAGACGCAGGAACAGCTGATCGGCGACCTGCGCCTCGTGATCGAAAACGCGGAAGAACTGCTCAAGAATACCGATCACTACACCAGCGTGCTGTACCAGAACGCGCGCGCCAAGCTGGCGCTGGCCCTGGAAGCCGCCAACGAGGAACTGGCGCGTTTCGAAGACGCCCAGATCGAGCGCATGATGGCCGCCACCCGCGCCGCCAACGAGCGCTTCCACGACTGCACCGGGGAACAGCGCATCCTGCGCGCTTTCCACTGAGCCGTTCCGGCTGGTTCAGCCGGCGTACATCCTAATCTGTCGAGATTGCGGTGACGACGCCAAGCCCGAACCAGCGCTGCAACATGGCGCCGAGGTCCGGCGTCTCCACACCACACGCCAGCGCCGCATCGAGCGCCTGGCCGAAGGTGGCGCCCGCCGCCAGCTGTTCCAGCATGGCGGCATCGAAAGCCCCCAGCTCCACCACCTCCACCTGCCAGCCGGGCCGCACGGCCAGCGCCGTCGACGGCAGGTCCACGCGCGCCGGCAGTGCCGGCCCGTCCGGCTGATGCGCATGCCACAGCGGCACCGTCGCCCAGCGGCTGCGCAGCAAGGCCGCGGACGGGTGCAGGGTGAAGCGGGCGGCATCGAGCGCTTCCGGCGCCAGTTGCGCCAGCACGTCGATGCCCAGCGGCGCGATGCCGGATTCCAGGCCCGGCGCCAGGTACGCGCAGTGGACCGCCCACTCGAGCCGCGCCACGTCGGGCAGGTAGGGAAACGCGGCCGCCGGGGCGAAGCCTTCCAGGAAGCCGGCCAAGCGCAGGCCGAATCCGGCCAGGTCCGGATCCTGCGAGGGCGCGGCCTTGCCGTAGGCCCGCGCCAATCCCGCGAAGAACTCCTCGCCCACGAGCCGGCGCACGACCGGATAGGCGTCGGCCAGCGCACGCTCCCAGCCGGCCACCAGGTTGCCGCGGTAGAGCGCCAGGCGCGCCACTGCCCCGTCTTTCAATAACGGCCGCAGGGCCTGCTCCCGGCCACGATCGGCCAGCGCATCGCCGACCTGCTGCTGGAGCGCGGCAAGCCCGTGGTCCGGCGCCACGTTCGCCCCGCGCGCCACCGGAGCACGCGCCGGCACGACCGGCCAGGCAAGCGGATAGTCGCGCGCGATCGCGTCCGCCCTGGCGGCTTCGGCCAGCAGCAGCTCGAGCGGCGGCACGTCGGTATCCCATTCGACGAGCGCCGGCACCCGCCCGAAGCGCTGCAGCGCGGCGCGGTACAGCGCCCACACCGGCTCGGCCACCGCCGCGCCGTGGTGGTCGACCAGCGCCAGCGGCGTGTCGAGATGGCCGGCCAGGTGGATTTCGCCGACGCTTCCCGGCGGCAGCGCCGCAATGGCGGCCAGCGCGTCCTCGCCGTGGTTGTGCTGGTTGACGTACAGGTTGTTCACGTCGAGCAGGACGCCGCAGCCGGTGCGCCGCACCAGTTCGGCCAAAAACTCGGCCTCGCTCATGGTATCGGCACGAAAGCGCACGTAGGCCGAGACGTTCTCGACCAGCAGCCGGCGGCGCAGCAAGGTTTGCACGCGGTCCACCCGCTCGCACAGCAGCGCCAGCATGGCCCCGTCGAGCGTCACCGGCAGCAGGTCGTTGAGCTGGCGGTCGGCCAGCGCACCCCAGCTCAGGTGTTCGGAAACGAGGAAAGGATCGACGGCTTCCACCAGCGCACGCACGCGCTCGAGGTGGGCTTCGGAAAAGCCGCGCGCCGAGCCCAGGCCGAGCCCGACCCCATGCAGGCTGAGCGGGTAGTCGCGCCGCAGCGTGGCGAGCACGTGCCAGTCCCAGCCCACCCGGGCAAGATGATTTTCGCTATGGACTTCGAGGAACCCGACCGCCGGGCGCCGCTCGAGAAAGGCGCGGTAGTGCGGCGCGCGCAGCCCCACGCCGGCGCCGACGGGCGCGCCGGGCACACGCATGGATTACTTCTTCGATTCGGCCTGGACAGCCTGGGCCTGGGTTTTGCCGGCATTGCCGGCATCGCCTGCCTTGCCCGGCTCGAGCGAACCGCCGAGCTTGGTGCAGGTCCCCTTGGCGACGAACTTCCACTCGGCCGGGTCGTTGTCGGTCCTGGCGGCGCCGGCGCAGCCATGGGTCGCGGTGCCGCAGTCGTTCTGGCCGGCCTTGGCGACGCCGTAGCAGGTTTCCTGGTCGGCTTTCGGCGTGCCCATCTGGTCCTGACCGGCGGCTTGGGCGGCTTGGGTGGCGCAGACGCTGGCGAGGGCGGCGGCAATCAGGGCGTGGCGGTGACTCATGCGGTACTCCGGTGGGCTGGAAAGGCGCCAGTATTTATCAGGTGGGGGAAAGATGCAAGGCGGGAGGTTTTGGCGTTTGTGGCTGCACAACGCACCGGAGGAAGCGAAGCCGGTGGCATCGCCGCCGCCTTCGCCGGCTTCAGGCTAACGCATGGGAAGCCCGCTGCCCGCGCACGTCGTTCCCGCGCAGGCGGGAACCCAGGTTCGATGAGCGGAAATCAGCCTGGCTTCAGGCCGTGGTGTTGATCTTGTTTCCCAGATGCGGCGGCAGGTTCGCCGGCTGCACCGCAGGAATCGCCTCGAGCAGCTGGGTGGCGGTCGCCTCCTGGATCTGCTGGGCCTTCTTGAAAACGGCCAGGCTGACTTCCTGGCGGTTGCCGGTTTCGGCGATGCTGCTGGACAGCTTGGCAATGCTCGAGACATCCATGTCATTCTCCCATTGAGGCGTATCCACTTTTAACGGCAACCCCCGCCGGAACTTTAGCCCGCTCGCGCATCCACTGGCTCAACCATGCAAGCACTCCATCCGGATCATTCAGGTCCAGCCAGGCGAGCCGGTCCAGGCCTTCCGGACGCGGCGCGTCCGACACCACCGCGACGATGTCGGCATCGTCCGGGTACAGTGCCGGCTTGCCCACCGCCGGCCGGTACACCTCCAGCTTCGGGAAGCGCTCCCACTTGTAGCCTTCGACCAGCGTCAGGTCGGCCGGGGCCAGCCGGGCCAGGTGCTCCGCCAACGCGGGCTCGGCCGCGCCGCGCAGTTCGTGCAGAATGGCCACGCGGTACGGCGAGGCAATCATCACCTCGGCCGCGCCCGCCATGCGCAGGCGGGCGCTGTCCTTGCGCGGGGGTTCGAGCTCGATGTCGTGGTGGCTGTGCTTGACGACGTTGACGCGCATCCCCTGCCCCGCCAGCCGCCCGATCAGTTGCTCCAGCAGCGAGGTCTTGCCGCTGCCGGACCAGCCGACCACCCCCAATACCGGGCCGGGCTCAGTAGGCGACACGGTAGCGGTAGCCACGGAAATTCATGATGGCCGCTTTCGGCAGCAGGCGCTCCAGCACCAGGCCAGGGGCGACTTCCTCGCCTTCGCGGCGCAGCATCTTGTCGACCAGCAGCAGGCGCTCGGCCGGATTGGGCGAATAGATATAGCCGCCGAAGCTGACCCTCGGGAGCTCGCGCTGCACCGCCTCGGGCAGCGACTGGAGCGGGCCGATGTTGTCGTCCGCTGCCTGGACAGGCGCGGCGGCCACGGCGGCCGGCGGTGCGTCCGGAACCGCCACGACCTGCGCCGCGACCGGGGCCGGGCCCGGACGGGATGCCTCGGGCGCCGGCGCGGGGGCCGGCGCAGAAGCTGGCGCGCGCGGCCGTGCCGATGCGGCCGCGACCGCATCGGCACGGCGCGGCGGCTCCGCCACCGGGGCCTCCTTCGGCTTGACCGGCGCCGGCGCTTTCGCCAGGGAAGCAGGTTCCGTACGGACTGGACCGGCCACCGCAGCAGGCGCGGCCGGCGCGGAGACAGCGGGCGCGGCCATTTCCGGCGCAGATGCCACGACCGGCGCCGCCGGCGCCTCCGGCACAGGCGTGGCCGGCGTGCTCGCACCTGGAACAGCCGCGCTCGCCACCTGCTGCGCCGGCCCTGGAACGGCCGGGGGCGGCGCCGGCTGGCGCATCAGGAACACCGCGCCGAGCGCCACCACGGCCGCCCCGGCGCCCAGTCCCGCCAGCAGCGGCTTGCGGCTGGACGGGGCAGCCGGCGGCGCATACGACGGCATGGGCGCATGGATGGTCGGCGCGCTGCCGAGCTGGCGCTCGGCCTGGGCCTTCTTGAGGGCTTCGAGGATGTACGACATGGTTTATTGTCCCGTCCCGGCTGCCAGCAGGCGCGGCTCGGGCACGCCGGAGAGCTGGTTCAGACGCATGTAGGTGCGCGGTCCGGCCACGCCGTCCGCTTTCAGGTTCTGCGCGGTCTGGAAGCGCCGCAGCCATGCGCGCGTGCCGGCATCGAGCGGCCGGTCGGCCTTCGGCGCCGGCGCCCGGTTCAGCTGCGCCAGGCGTGAGGCCAGCCAGTCCACGTCCGGGCCGCGGTCGCCCTCGGACACTTGCTCCCGGAACGCGCGCGGCATGCGCCAGAAAGTCGTGAACTCGCCGCCGAAACGGCTGACGAAGGTCGCCAGGTCGATGCGTTCGCGCCGCGCTCCCGCGCTCAGGGTGACGCTGTTTGCGTCCATCGCGGTCAGCACGGCATAGCCGGTGCGCGGGCCGTCGTGCAGCGTGACGACCGCCGGCCGGTCGAGCAGGCGCAGTTCGTACAGGCCGCCGCGCCCCTGGTGGCAGCGCAGGTTCAGGCGCGGCGCCGCCTCGCAGGGCTTGTCGCCGGCCAGCGGCTGCCCCCACAGGGAAGCCAGTTCGCGCAGGGCGCTCGCTTCGCTGGCCTGGGTCGGCGGCACCGCCGATGGGGCAGCCGGCGCCGCGGCATGCGAGACCGGCACCGCGCCCGCATGGGGAACCTGCGCTGCCTGCACCTGCGCCGGCGCGGCTTCGCGCGCCGGCAACACCTGCCAGGCAGCCGCCCCCACCGCCACCGCCGCCAGCACGCCGGCCAGCTGCGGCAGGCGCTGCCTGACATGGGAGGGCAAGTGCGAGGGCATGCGCGCCGGCGGTTCGCCGGCAAATACCTCCGCCGCCGCTTTCTTCAGGATCTGGCGCGTCACCTGCGGGCTGTTCTCGACGTAGGCGCCGAGCAGCGCGCGGTCGCACAGCAGGTTGATGCGGCGCGGCACGCCGTGCGTCAAGGCATGGATCTGGGGCGTGAGCGAAGCCGGGAATGGCTGCCCGCCCGCTCCCGCCACCGCCAGCCGGTGCGCCACGTAGGCGCCGGTTTCGGTGTCGGACAGCGGCCCCAGGTGATAGCGCGCGATGACGCGCTGGGCCAGTTGCTCGAGTTCGGGCCGGGCCAGCATGGCGCGCAGCTCTGGCTGGCCGATCAGGATGATCTGCAGCAGCTTGCGCTCGTTCGTCTCCAGGTTGGTCAGCAGGCGCAGCTGCTCCAGCACTTCGGCCGACAGGTTCTGCGCCTCGTCGATCACGAGCACGTTGTTCAGGCCCTGGGCGTGCGATGCCAGCAGGTAGCGGTTGATCGCATCGACGTAGCCTTTCACGCCCGGCGCCGCCTTGCCCGCCGCCGGCAGCGCGATATGCAGTTCGTCGCAGATGCTCTGCAGGAGTTCCTCGACGTTCAGGCGCGGATTGAAGATGTAGGCCAGCCGGCAGTTTTCCGGGATCTGCTCGATGAAGCAGCGGCACACCGTGGTCTTGCCGGCGCCGATCTCGCCGGTCAGCAGGACGAAGCCGCCGCCGCTGCCGATCCCGTACAGAAGGTGCGCCAACGCCTCGCGGTGCCGCTCGCTCATGAACAGGTAGCGCGGGTCCGGGGCGATCGAGAAAGGCGCGCCCGTCAGGTGGAAGTAGTGGTTATACATGAGCAATATTGCGGGGCGGATGCGGCGTGGCTAGCGGACCGGCTGCGATTTGAACTTCGCGCAGTATATTTTGCTTTTGTCATTCATGTAAGCAATCGTACTGCCGGGATTGGACACGCGCAAAGGAAAGGCCGAGGCATCGACCGGCCTGAACGCGGTACCCGTTGCCGCCCGGACCGCCCCCTCCAGCTCTTCCGGCGTGCCTTCGAGCACGGCCGCGACGAACACCAGCTCGCTGCTGTCGTCGCTGACCATCACTTCCCTGACCTCCAGGCCCCACAGCGTCGCTTCCGGCCTGAACCAGTACGCCCCGCCCTCGCGCTTGTAGGCCGGGCCGAAGGCGCTCGTCAGGTAGTCGTGGAAATAGCGGTTCTCGAGATGGCTGCGGCACAGCAGTGCGTTGCCGATTACCGGTCCGAAGGTGGAGGGCATGGCGCGGGCCGGGAGCGCAGTGGCGAGCAGCGTGAGCACAAGCGTGAGCAGAAGCGCCGGCAACAGCGTGCGCCCGGGCATGGCGGCCGGCGCCAGGCGAATGAGGCGCATGCGTTTACAGTTTGGAAAGCCAGGCGCGGTTGGCCGCGATCTTGGCCTTGACCGAGGCCGGCAGGGCTTCGTAGCAGCCGGGATGCTGCTTGAGCGCATGCTCACGCACTTCCTTCTGCATGCCGTTGACGAGGAACACGTACAGTTCCGCCCCTTCGCCGTTCTTGCGGGTGCCCATATAACGAATCACAGGAGTTCTCCTTCCATACCGGCATTATGACACCGCCGGGTCCGCCCCGGCCACCCGGCTGGGCCAAAGCATGGCGTCTCGCCGCTCAGGGCGCGGTCGTTCGCACCGCCCGATACGCATCGCTGTTGCTGTCGAGCCACGTTTTGAGCAACGCCCGGTTGTCATGTTGCCACGGGTGGAAGGATGGCGAGAAATAAGCCAGCACCGGCCCGGCCATGTGCCAGGCCAGCCCGCGCCGCCCGAACCATGTGCGCGCCGCGCTGGCCCAGGTGCCGATCTTCCACAAGGCGCCGTCGCGGTGCAGGTTGTGCGCCGTCTGCCAGAAATTGTCGAACCAGAACACCAGGCTGACATGGAGGAACCACAGCACCCGGCGCCAGTAGCCGCCGCCCGCCGCGCGGTAGGCATCGAACGCGACGGCCTTGTGTTCCAGCTCCTCCACGGCATGCCATTCCCACAGGCGGCGCAGCGCCGGCTCGGCATCCGCGATCCACTCGGGGTGGCGCAGCACGCCGTCGGCCAGCATCGCGGTGTAGTGCTCCAGCGCACAGGTGATCGCCACCCGGTTGCGTACGCCGAAACCGTCGATCCGGCGCACCCGCCGCAGGATGCGCTTCTCGGTGACGAAGGACAGTCCTTGCCGCTCCAGTTCGGCGTTGTACTGGATGTGCATGTAGCGGTGGGTCGCTTCCTGCCCGACGAAATCCTTCACCTCGGCGCGCAAAACCGGATCAGCCAGTAGCGCGTCCGGAATGGCGCGCAGGCTGTCGATGAACATCTGCTCCCCGATCGGGAAGGTCATCGACAGCGCGTTGAAGAACTGGGTGCGGTAGGCGTCGCCGCCCAGCCAGCGCCTGCCGAAGCCCTGCGCCAGGTCGACGTCGAGTTTGCGTACGGTCAATGAAGACATGGACTCCCCTCCCCGGCCGGCGGGCCGACGGCCCACTATAGCGCAGCGTCCGGCTACCGGCTAGCGGCCGGTTGGCTGATGAGCCAGGTTTCCAGCGCCTGCAGGTCCACCGGCTTGGTCAGGTGCTTGTCGAAGCCGCTTTCGCGGGTGCGCCGCCGGTCCGCTTCCTGCCCCCAGCCGGTCAGGGCCACGATGCGCGGGCACGCCTGGCCATGCGCCTGCGCCGTCTCGCGCAGCCTGCGCGCCACCTCGAAGCCGTCCATCATCGGCATGCCCAGGTCGAGCAGGACGGTGCCGGGACGGAACTCCCCCGCTTCCCGCAGCGCGCTCTCGCCCTCGTAGGCCACGCGCACCTCGGCACCGGCCGCACGCAGCAGCAGCGCCAGGGAATCGGCGGCGTCGCGATTGTCGTCGACCACCAGGACGCGCCGGCCGTGCAGCGGCAACTGGCCGGGCCGCGCGTCGTCGTGGGCCGCGCCGGCGGAGTCGTCCGGCACCGGCGCCGCCAGCGGCAGCCGGACGATGAACTCGCTGCCCTGGCCTTCGCCCGCGCTACGGGCCTCGACCCGCCCCCCGTGCATCTCGACCAGGCTGCGCACCATCGTCAGCCCGATGCCCAGGCCGCCCTGGCCGCGCCAGCTTTCGCGGTGCACCTGGGCGAACATGTCGAACACCCGCGCCAGGCTCGCGGGCGGGATACCGATGCCGTCGTCGCGCACCGAAACGGCCACTTCGCCGCAGCCTTCCCGGTCTTCGCGCCAGGCGCGCAGCCAGATGTGCCCGCCGCGATCGGTGTACTTGGCAGCGTTGTTGAGCAGGTTGGCCAGCACCTGCGTCAGGCGCACCTTGTCGGCCGCCAGGCCCAGGCTTTCTTCCGGCAGCGACACCGTCAGCTGGTGCCGTCCCGATTCGATGAGCGGCATGCTGGTTTCCACCGCCGTGTTGACGATGTCGGCCAGCGCCACCGGCGCCATATCCAGGTCGAGCTTGCCGCGCGTGATGCGCGAGACCTCGAGCAAATCGTCCACCAGGCGCACGATATGGCGCACCTGGCGCCCGACCATCTCGACCACCCGGTCCGCGGTGCGGCGCCCGTCGGGACGGCGCAGCAGGTGCACGGCATTGCTGATCGGCGCCAGCGGGTTGCGCAACTCGTGGGCCAGGGTGGCCAGGAACTCGTCCTTGCGGCGGTCGGCCTCGCGCAGCTCGTCCTCGGCGCGCACCGTGCGGGTGATGTCGAGCGAGATGCCGACATGGCCGAGGTAGGCGCCGCCGGCGTGGAAGCGCGGCGCCGCATGGTTCTCGAACCAGCGCCATTCGCCGTCATGGGTGCGCATCCTGACCCGGTGCTGGAACGGCGCATGGTGCATGACGGCGTGCGCGACCGTGTCCATGTACCCGGGCACGTCGTCGGCATGGATCAGGTCGCGCCAGTTGGCCTCGCGAAGTTCGTCGGGCCGCACTCCGAACAGGTCGAGGCAGCGCTGGTTGGCATAGGTCATCCCGATCCCGGGCGTGAACTCGTAGATCAGCGCCGGCGAGGCTTCGGCCAGCGTGCGGAACCGCGTCTCGCTTTCGCGCAGCGCCTCGCGCGCCCGGGCCCGTTCGTCGATGTCGATGTTCATGCCGATCCAGCGCTGGATGGCGCCGTCGGCCCCGACCTGGGGCGCGGCCCGCATGTTGGTCCAGCACCAGCCGCCCTCCCTGCTGCGCAGCCGGAACTCGGCGCTGACCGCGCGCTTCCCGGCCACGGCCTCGCGCCACAGCTGCATCACGCCGGCACGGTCGTCCGGGTGGATCGCATCGACCCACCCCTGGCCCATCCATTCTTCCGGCGTCTGTCCGGCAAAGGCGTGCCAGCTCGGCGAATCGGCCACCACGCGCCCCTCCGGGTCGGCCTCCCACATCGCCTGCGCGACGCCGTCCACCAGGATGCGGAAACGCTCCTCGCGCTGGCGCAGTCCTTGTTCCTGGCGCTTGAATTCGTCGATATCGAAGACGAACTCGATGCAGCGCGCGTGCGCGCCCTGGCCGGAAAGGCGATTCGGAGCGCACAGGCCCCAGATCCCCTGCCCGTCCTTGCGCACGAGCTGTTTCATGTAGGGCCTGGCATGGCCGCCGGCTGCCAGCTCGGCGCGCGCGCGGCCCTCGGCTTCGTGGCAGCGCGGCGCCACCAATGCCTTCCAGTCCGGCATCGAGCGCAGTTCGGCGAGCGCATAGCCGGTCATCTGCTCGAAGGCCGGATTGCAGTCGGTGATGCCCTCGTCGAGCCCGTAGAACACCACGCCGACGGTCTCGACATCCAGCGCGCCGCGCAGGAACACGTTGAGGTCATGCTGCCGGGGTTCCGGGCCCGAGGCCGTGGCCGGCGGCATGCCCTGGTCCGCCTGGCGGCGCGCGCGCTCCACCCCGTCGACGGCACTGACCATGCGCCAGGCCGCCGCGGCGAAGCCCGACAGGCTTTTCAGCAGGCGCGCGTCCTCGGCGTCGAAGTGGCGCCCGGGCGTGTGGGAAATCGCCCAGACGGTACCGGTCGGCTCGCCATCGAGCGACCAGGGCGCCAGCATGTTTTCGTGCATCTGCGGTTCGAAGTCGCGCAGCCCCGGATAGTGGCGGCCGAGCTGGCTGAACAGGAGCAGCTCGTTGCGCTCGACCACGATGCCGCAAGGGCTGAGCCCGCGCGCGATCGTGCCGCCGAGGTACGGGGCGAATGCCCCGGCGGCGGCTTGCCAGCGGAAGATGCCCTTCCCGCCGTCCGCGCCGTCCGTTTCGAGCACGCTGACGCCGGCCGAATCGGCATGGCACAGCTCGACGACGAGCTCGGCCAGCTTCTGCAGCATGCCGCGCGGGTTGCGCGCAAGCTCGCGCGCCAGCGCGGCCAGCGCTTCGCTTTCGGCACGGTAGTCGGGCGCGCGCGACGGCCGAAGGGCGAGCTGGTGCGTGATCAGGACGTCGTCGATCCCATTGCCCGCCTGGTCGCCCGGCTGCTTGTTACTGGAACAGTCATGTGTGGCGCATGCATCCATGCCCCGAGCGTAGTGCATCGTCCTGATGGATACCAGCGTCCGCACGCTCGTGTGCGCGCCCGACTAGACCTACATTCGTGCCGGCGTTCCATCGCACGGTTGTGCAGTTGATACCGCGATTTCGTGGTTCCGTCGGTTTCCGGCAGCGTGCGCCGTCGTGTTGTCCTATCGTTCAGGCTCCGTCCCCCACGCACGACAAGAACATGAAAACCGCCCTCAAGCCCCTGCTGCTCGCCGCCGCCATCGCAAGCGGCTTCCTTGCCATCCAGTCCAGCCACGCCGAGGCGCCCGGCAGCGAGACCATCGCCCAGAAGCGCAACGTGGGCGCCTTCAGCGCCATCGAACTGTCCGGCCCGTTCAACGTCGTGGTGCGCGCGCAGGGGCGCCAGGCAGTCGAGCTCTCGGGCGAGCGCAAGCAGCTCGACGAGATCGAGACCGTGGTGCGTGGCGACACCCTGATCGTGCGCCCGGTGCAGCGGCGCGGCTTCCACTTCAGCTGGGGCAAGCGCCGCGACAGCGTCAGCATCCACATCACGGCAAGCCAGCTCAGGAGCCTCAGGATGTCGGGCAGCGGCGACGTCGAGCTCGAACAGCTCAGCGGCGACCGCTTCGACCTGCGGGCCGAGGGACCGGGCGACCTGAACGCCTCGGGCACGGTGCGCGAACTGGCCGTGCGCAGCAGCGGCAGCGGCGACCTCGACCTGCACCGGGTGAAGGCGGCCAATGTCGAGCTGGGCATGTCCGGGCCGGGCGACGTGCGCCTGTCCAGCGTGGGCAACGAGCTGGCCGCCACCGTCAGCGGTTCGGGCGAACTCGAGGCCGACGACCTGCGCCTGGCGCGCCTGAACGCGCGGGTGAGCGGCCCCGGCGGCGTGAAACTGTCGGGCAGCGCGCGCGAGCTGCGCCTCGAACTGAGCGGCTCGGGCGATGTCGACGCCTGCTCGCTGGCGGTCGAGGCCGCCTCCACGGTACAGCGTGGCCCGGGCAATGCCTGCCTCACCGGCAACATCAAACGCTTCGACGCCGAGGTGAGCGGCTCGGGCAAGCTGGAAGCGAGCGGCCTGCAGGCCGCCGCCGCCACCGTGCGCATGGGCGGCCCCGGCAACGTCAGGCTGGACGGCGCGATCGGCGAGCTGACCGCCGAGGTGTCGGGCTCGGGCGACCTGGAAGCGGGCCGCCTGGACGTGCGGCGCGCGATCGTCAAGGCGCGCGGCCCGGGCGGCGTCGCGCTGGCGAACGTGTCCGACACCCTGGACGCCGAGCTGCGCGGTTCGGGCGGCCTGGACGCGCGCATGGACGGCAAGCGCCTGCTGCTCAAGATGAGCGGACCCGGCAGCGCCCACATCGGCGGCAAGGTCGACCTGGTCAAGGCGCAGCTGAGCGGCTCGGGCGGGCTCGACGGCCGGCGCCTGCATGCCGGCCGTGCCGACATCGCGGTGAGCGGTCCGGGCAACGCGGCGGTCAACGTCGCCGGCCGGAACGAATCCCGCGGCGAGCGCAATGCCCGCCGCAATGGTCCCGATGGACGCGATGGACGCGACGGCGGACACGGCCAGCTGCTGGTGGTGGACCGCAGCGGCAGCCGCCACGCCAGCCAGTAAGAGCCGTCCCGGCACGCAACCCGGTGCGGCAGGCATGTCGATGAATGGCCGCACGCACGGCATCGCCGTGATGCGAAGCGTGGGCGGAGCATCCGCCCACGCTACAAGTACCACGCCAGGCATTTTCCACGCTCTACAATACCAGTTTCAGTACCAATAATAATCCCTGGCAAATCAGATACCTATGCAAATTTCCCGTGCATTTTCGGGCCGAACTGCACAGAAAATTTGCATACCAGTTAAATACCTGTTGACATCGCTGTACCGCCTGCCTATAGTGCGCTGACCTTCCGGCTGAACACTTCACACCATGATCGACTATCTCATCGGCGTCGACGGCGGCGGCACCGGCACCCGCGTACGCCTGGCGCGCGCCGGCGCCACCGGCGGCGCCGAACTGGCGCAGGCCAGCGGCGGCCCTTCCGCCCTGTCGCGCGGCATCGACAATGCCTGGACCACCATCAATGGCATCGTCGCCGACGCGTTCAGGCAGATCGGCATCGATGCCGCGCCCATGCGCTCCTGCGCCATCGGCCTGGGCCTGGCGGGCGTCCACAACAAGGAATGGGCGGCCCGGTTCGTCGCTGCCGATCCCGGCTACGCCCTGCTTGCGCTCGATACCGATGGTTTCACCACGCTGATGGGCGCGCACGGCGGCCGCCCGGGCGCGATCGTCGCGATCGGTACCGGCAGCGTCGGCGAAGCGATGCTCGAGGACGGCACCAAGGTCGAAGTCGGCGGCTGGGGTTTCCCGGCCGGGGACGAGGCCAGCGGCGCCTGGATGGGCCTGCGCGCACTGAACCACATCGAGCAGGTGCTCGACGGCCGCGCGGAAGGCCGCGATTTTGCGCGCGACGTCATCGCCTTCTGCGGCGGTTCGCGCGACGCGGTGCAGGTCTGGCTCGGCAAGGCCAGCCAGACCGCCTACGCCGGCCTGGCGCGCTTCGTGGTGGCGCACGGCCAGACCGATCCGGTGGCGCGCGCCATCCTGGAACACGCCGGCCGCGAAGTGGCCAGCATCGCCGACGCGCTCGACCGCAGCCACACGTTGCCGCTGGCCCTGTGCGGCGGCCTGGGCGAGGCGCTGCGCGCCTGGCTGCCGGCCGACACGCTGGCGCGCTGCGTCCCGGCCCAGGGCGATTCAGCCGCCGGCGCGCTGCGCATGATCGGGCAACGTCTGGAAAGAACGACACCATGAAAGGCAACATCCTTACCCCGGACGGCTGGATCCACGGCGAACTGCGCCACGGCACCGGGCCCGACGCACGCATCGAATCGGTCGACGGCCACGAAGCCGATCCTTCCGCCAACGCCGACGACTACATCCTGCCCGGCTTCATCGACGTGCACGTGCACGGCGGCGCCGGCCGCGACATGATGGAAGGCGGCGACGCGCCACATGTCATCGCGGCGCTGCACGCGAAGCACGGCACCACCGCCCTGCTGGCCACCACCATGACCGCCCCGGTCGAGGACATCGAGCGCGCGCTGGCGGCCATCGGCGGCGCCTGCCGGCAGCGCGGCGCCGGCGAGGCGCGCATCCTCGGCGTGCACCTCGAAGGCCCGTACATCAACTCGGGCAAGCTGGGCGCCCAGCCGCCCTTCGCGCGCGAAGCCACGCTCGACGAAGTGATGCGCTTCCATGCACAGGCGCCGATGCGCCTGATCACCGTGGCGCCGGAGATCGACGGCCACATGGAACTGGTGCGCGCCCTCGCCGACGCCGGCATCCGCGTGCAGATCGGCCACACCAGCGGTTCGTACGAGGTTGGCGTACAAGCGCTGGCGCATGGCGCGGCCGGCTTCACGCACCTGTTCAACGCCATGCCCGGCCTGCACCACCGCGACCCCGGGATGGTCGGCGCCGCGCTGGCGCACGCCGAATACGCCGAGATCATCCCCGACCTGCTGCACGTGCACCCGGGCGCGATCAGGACCGCGCTGCGCTGCATCCCCAAGCTGTTCTGCGTGACCGATTCCACCGCCGCCGCCGGCATGCCGGACGGCGAATACATGCTGGGCCGCCAGGTCGTCCACAAGTGCATGGGCGGCGTGCGCCTGCTTGACGGCACGCTGGCCGGCAGCACGCTCACCATGGACCAGGCGCTGCGCAACCTGGTGAAAATCGGATTGCCCCTGTCTGAAGCTAGTCGCCGCGTATCCCTGCACGCCGCCGACTACCTCGGCGAAACGCAGCGCGGCCGCCTGGCGCCGGGCTGCCACGCCGACTTCGTGGTCCTCGACCGCGACCTCAACATCAAAGCCGTCTATATCGAAGGAGAAGTTCTGTGACCATCGTCCCCACCTCGCTGCCCACTTCCCTGATGTACCAGGAAGCCCTGTCCGCCGGGGACTGCGTGGCTCGGCAACTGGCGCAGGATGCCGAGCGCTACGCGGAGCTGGGCCGGGCCCTGCGCGCCACCCCCTTCCACAGCGCGGTGACGGTCGCGCGCGGCAGCTCCGACCACGCGTCGAGCTACCTCGCCTACCTGATCATGGCGCGCATGGGCCGCCTGGTCACCTCGCTGCCGATGTCGCTGATCACGCTGTACAAGTCGCCCCTGGTGGCGCGCGACACCCTGGCGATCTCGATCTCGCAGTCGGGCCAGAGCCCGGACGTGGTCGAGCCGATCAACTACTTCCGCGACGGCGGCGCCACCACCGTGGCGCTGGTGAACGACGCCGCCTCGCCGCTGGCGCAGGCCGCCGAATGGGCCATGCCGCTGCACGCCGGCAAGGAGTTGAGCGTGGCCGCGACCAAGAGCTTCATCACCAGCATGGTCGCCGGCGCGCGCCTGGTCGCCGAATGGCAGGACGACGCCGAACTGAAGGACGGCATCGCCGCCCTGCCCGACGCCCTGCGCACCGCCTCGAAAGCCGACTGGTCGGCCGCCATCGAGGTGCTGGCCCCGGCCCGCAACATCATGGTGGTCGGCCGCGGCATCAGCTTCCCGGTGGCGCTGGAGTCGGCCCTGAAATTCAAGGAAACCTCGGCGCTGCAGGCCGAAGCGTTCAGCGGCGCCGAGATCAAGCACGGCCCGATGGCCCTGATCGAGGAAGGCTACCCGCTGCTGATCTTCGCCACCCGCGGTCCGGCACAAAGCGGCCTGGTGGCGCTGGCCGACGAGATGCGCGGCCGCGGCGCGCGCGTGCTGCTGGCCGCGCCGGGCGACATCGCCAGCCGCGACCTGACCCTGCCGGTGGCCGCCACGCCGGACCTCGATCCGATCGCCGCGATCCAGGCCTTCTACATGATGGCGGCCAGCCTGTCGGAAGCGCGCGGCCTCGACCCCGACAAGCCGCGCCACCTAAGCAAGGTCACCAGGACCAACTGAGCATACCCAAGCGGATCAACGATGAACGACTACCTCGACCTGGCCGGCCAGCTGATGATGGTGCGGCTGTTCGGCACCGAACTCGATGCCGAGACCGACGCCTTCATCCGCCGGCACAAGGTGCGCGGCGCCTGCCTGTTCCGCCAGAACATGCAGGATGCCACGCAACTGGTGCGCTTTACGTCCGCCTTGCGCGATGCGATGGGCCCGGAAGCCCTGGTCGCGCTCGACCAGGAAGGCGGCGCCGTGGTGCGCGCGACCTGGGTGCCGGCGCCGCCGAGCGCCATGGCCCTGGGCGCGGCCGACGATCCGGCATTGGCGCGCGCCGTCGGCGCGGCGGTGGCGCGCGCGGTGCGCTCGCTGGGCTTCAACTGGAACTTCGCGCCGGTGCTGGACCTGAACAACAACCCGCACAACCCGGTGATCGCCGAGCGCTCGTTCGGCGCCGATCCGCAAGCCGCCACGCGCATCGCCATGGCCTGGATGGAAGGCAGCGAAAGCGAAGGCGTGGCCTGCTGCGTCAAGCACTTCCCCGGCCACGGCGACACCCACGTCGACTCACACCGCGACCTGCCGACCGTGGACAAGCCCTTGGCGGAACTGGAGCGCTTCGAGTTCGCACCCTTCCGCATCGCCACGCAGGGTGAAAACGCGGCCCCGGCGGTCATGACCGCGCACATCGTCTATCCTGCGCTGGACCCGGACAACCCGGCCACGATGTCGCGCACCATCCTGACCGGCATCCTGCGCGAGCGCTTCGGCTACGGGGGGGTGGTCATCACCGACGGCATGGACATGCACGCGATCGCGCACCGCTACGGCGCCGGCCAGGCCGCCGTCAATGCGCTGGTGGCGGGCGCCGACATGGTCATGGCGATCGGTTCGCGCGAAACGCAGCTGGAAACCGTGCAGGCGATCGCCGAGGCGATCCGCACGAACGTGCTGCCGCTGCACGAGGTGCATGCCCGGCTGGCGCGCCTGTCGGCACTGGCGCAGGCGCACCCGGCCGGCGCGCCGCGCTACGCCACCGACGGCGACGACCGGGCGCTGATGGCCCGTGCCTGGCGTGCCGGCCTGACCGCCCTCGGCCGGCCGCAACGCCCGCCGCGCGGCAGCAGGATCCGCCTGGTGGCGCGCGCCGATGTCGTCAGCGACGGCGTGTCCGAAGCCGGCGTGCCGGCCGCCGGCATCGCGCAGGCGCTGGGCCGCCTGTACGACGTCGACCTGGTCACCTTCGCCGACGCCGAGACCTTCGACTGGAGCGCGCTGCCGCAGGACGGCCGCTTCACCATCCTGGCCTCGACCTCGCGCCGCCGCTACGGGCCGCACGCCCGCTCGACGTGGCTGCCGAGCCTGCACATCGCGCTGTGGAACCCCTACCAGGCGCTCGACTTCGACGCGCCCGCCCTGATGACCTACGGTTTCGCCGCGCCCGCGCTGGACGCCGTGGTCGACTGGCTGGCCGGGGATGCGCAGGCCCCGGGCCGCTGCCCGGTGCCCGGGTTTGGTGGTGCTCCCGTGCAAGACAATGAGGCTATGTAGTAACGCAATGTAAAAACGCGGCTGCGCCCGCGCAGCCTGCGGCACAATTGCCGAGCCTGAAAATGGCGCTTTTATGGGACAATGCACGCTTTGTCCGGGATTGGCATTTTCGCCATGTTTGGCCGATATGCACGTCTCATCATTATTGACTTGATTGAAGGATTATTCATGGCCCAATTCCGTCTTGCCCGCCTCTGCCTGATGCTCGCCGCGATCGGCGTCTCCGCTCCGGCCCTGGTGACCAGTGCCCATGCGCAGCAGAAGGATGCTGCGGCGCCTGCCGCGGCCGCGGCGCAAAAGGACACCGTGCGTCCCGAAATCTTCAAGCTGCTCGACCCGGCCGCCATCAAGCCGCTGATGGACGCCAAGAACCACACCGAAGTCCAGAACCGCATCACCCAGGCCGAAGCCTTCCCGAACCGCACGCCGTACGAAGACTACGTCATCAACCGCATGAAGCTGTCGCTGGGTTCGTCGACCAACAACAACGCCCTGGCAATGCCGGCGCTGGAAGCCGTGATCAACTCGGGCCGCCTGACCGGCGCCGAGCAGGCCAACTTCATCCAGGCCCTGGCCAACATGCACTACAATGCCAAGGATTATCCGAAGGCGATCGAGTGGTTCAAGCGTTACCAGAAGGAAAGCCCGACCCCCGAGGCGGTGCGTCCGGCCCTGATCCGCGCCTACTACCTGAACAACGACTTCGCCACCGCCAAGACCGAGCTGGCCGCGATGCTGGCCGAGTCGCAAAAGACCGGCAAGGCCCCGAGCGAAGAAGACCTGCGCCTGCTGGCGACCGCCGCCAACAAGACCAAGGACGACGCGGGCTACCTGGCGGCGCTCGAACAGCTGGTGCGCTACTACCCGAAAGACGAGTTCTGGGTCGACCTGCTCAGCCGCGGCGTGGCACGCAAGGCGGGCTTCGACGAGGCCACCTTCGGCCAGAGCATGCTGCGCCTGGAGTTTGCCGCCGCCAAGAACGACCTGCCGCCGGAACACTACACCTTCCTCGCCGAGACCGCGCTGCGCGACGGTTTCCCGGCCGAAGCCAAGGAAGTGCTGGACGCGGGCTTTGCCGCGGGCGTGCTGGGCAAGGGCGGCGACGCCAAGACCCACACCGCGCTGCGCAGCAAGGCGACCAAGCAGGCCGCCGACGACGCCAAGACCATCGCCGCGGGTGAAGCGAGCGCGGCCAAGTCGAAGACCGGCGCCGGCCTGGTCAACATCGGCTGGGCGTACACCACGATGGGCCAGGCCGACAAGGGCATCGGGTTCATCCAGCAGGGTATCGCCAAGGGGGGCCTGAAGAACGCCGACGAGGCCAAACTGCGCCTGGGCGCGGCGCAGGCACGCGCCGGCAAGAAGGCCGAGGCGATCCAGACCTTCGAAAGCATCAAGGGCGGCGGCGGCGCAAGCGACATCGCCAAGTACTGGGTCCTGCTGCTGAACCAGCCGGGCGGCGCCCAGACCGCAGCCAATTAATTCCTGGCCGCGCCTGGCAAGGCCGGCGATGTGAACCAGACCCCGACAGCCGGTCCCCGGCTCTCGGGGTTTTTTCCTGGGCGTCCGCGTGGCCATGCTCGCGCATCCCCTGCAGAAGCCGTGGCCCAGGCGAGAGCGGAGGCGGTGGTATGATGCCGCTACCCTAGCCTTCGATGCCCGGATGACCCACCTTGCCGAACTGATGCAGTCCGCCGCCGGCGGCGACAAGCTCCCCCTCTACCAGCAGTTGCAGCACGCGCTGCGGCGGGCCATCGACGAAGGCGCGTTCGGTCCCGCTTCCGCTCTGCCGGCCGAGCGCCAGCTCGCCGAGGAACTCGGCATCTCGCGCATCACGGTGCGCAAGGCGATCGACGCCCTGGTCGAGGAAGGGCTGCTGGTGCGGCGCGCCGGCGCGGGCAACTTCATCAACACGCGCATCGAAAAGAACTTCGCCAGGCTCACCTCGTTTTCCGAAGACATGCGCGCCCGTGGACGCGTGCCGCGCAACGTGTGGCTCAAGCGTTCGGGGGGGCTGGTGACGCCCGAGGAGGCGCTGCGCCTGCGGCTCTCGCCGGGCACGCCGGTGTACCGCTTCCACCGCATCCGCTTCGCCGACGAGGTCCCGATGTGCCTCGAGTACGCCACCATCGCCGCCTTCGCCCTCGGTTCGCTCGACGCGGTGGGCGACTCGATGTACGAAGCGCTGGAACGGACCGGCAACCGGCCGGTGCGCGCGCTGCAGCGGCTGTCGGCCCTGCTGCTGGGCGGCGAGCAGGCCAGGCTGCTGCAGGTGCGCGAAGGCGATGCGGGGCTGTGCGTGGAACGGCTGGGGTTTGCGCGCGACGGGCGGGCGGTGGAGTTCTGCAGGTCGTACTTCAGGGGGGATATGTACGACTTCGTGGCGGAGCTGAATGCGGGTTAGACCGCCGTAAACCCGCCATCGACCACCAGTTCGTGCCCGTTCACGTACGACGCGCCTTCCGAGCACAGCCACAGCGCCGCGCTGGCGACCTCGGACGTCTCGGCGAAGCGCCCCATGGGGTGCGCGGCCTTCATCTTCTTCTCGCTCGGCGGGTCGCGGTCGATGGCGCGCGCCAGCATCGGGGTCTTCACGCCGGCCGGGCACAGGGCGTTGATGCGGATCCCTTCACGGGCATACTCGGCGGCCGCGCTCTTGGTCAGGCCCACCACCGCATGCTTGCTGGCGGCATAGATGGCCCGCTTCGGCGCGCCCACCAGTCCCGACACCGATGACACGTTGACGATCGCCCCGCTGCCCTGCTTGAGCATCTGGCGCAGCTGGTGCTTCATGCATAGCCACACGCCCTTGACGTTGGCGCCCATGATGCGGTCGAACTGTTCCTCGTCGCCTTCCGCGAGCGGCGCCGATTCCTCGTCGAGGGCGGCATTGTTGACGGCGATGTCGAGCTGGCCGTAGTAGTTGATGGTCTTCTCGATCAGCGCCTCGACATCGCCCGCCCTGGTGATGTCGCTGCGCACGAACAGCGCCTTGCCCCCGGACTCGACGATCATGGCGGCGGTGGCGTGACCGCCGTCGATGGCGGTGTCGGCCACGACGACACAGGCGCCGGCGCGGCCGAATGCCAGCGCCGTCGCCCGGCCGATGCCGCTGGCCGCGCCGGTGACGAGCGCCACTTTGCCGGCGAACGGAAGGCCGGTGGCCGGCTGCGCTTTGGTGGTTCCCTTCATGATGCTCCTGATACGCTGCAACAAATGCTTCTCAAAGGAAACATTTTAACGCAGCCCACTCCTCCTGTCACAATTGCGCCGGTCAGGTGTTGCGTCTAGGGTGCACTTTTGGTCGCGCTGCGGTCCGCATCCCCGGCTCCCGCCCCGGCCTTGTCCTGGTCCCCCGCCATCACGACCGACAGTTTTGCCGGGTCGATCGCCTTGCGGAAGGCGGCGTTCAGCTGCGGCAGGGTGACCGCCATCAGCTTGCGCTCGAACGCAAGCGACCATTCGTAGGTGCGGCCGCGGTACAGGAAGCTGGTCCAGCCCGAGGCGAGCACCGCGTCGCTGGTGCGGTTCTGCAGGCGCTGCTGCATCAGGCCCGACTTGGCGCCGGCCAGTTCATCGGCCGTGAACCCTGTCTTCACCGCGCGCGCCAGTTCGTCGCGCACGGCGGCGTCGAGCCTGCGCAGGTTCTGCGGCGCCGCGATCGCGCTGACCATGAAGCTGCCGGCGCGGTCGAGGTCGCCCGCGCCCAGGTCCGAGCCGCCGCCGTAGGACAGGCCGTCCTTCTGGCGGATGCGGTCCATCAGGCGGGACTTCAGGCCGCCTTCGCCGAAGATGTAATTGGCCAGCATGAGCGCCGGGTAGTCCGGGTCTTCGATGTTCAGGTCGAGGTTCATGCGCGCCAGGTAGAAGCCGTTTTCCTTGTCCGGCGTGTCGATGCTCCGGCTGGCCGCCGGCACCTCGGCATGCTTGCTCAGCACCGGCGCCACGTTGGCCGGCGCTTTCCAGTCACCGAACAGCTGGTTCACCAGCGGCACGACCTGGTCCGGGTCGAAGTCGCCCACGATCGCCATCTCGGCCGGGTTGCTGTTGTGGTAGTCGCGGTGGAAGGCCCGCAGGTCTTCCAGGCGCGCCGCCTTCACGTCCTCGATGTCTTCCTCGAGCGTGTTGGCGTGGCGGATGTCGCCGCGCGGGTACTGCTCGAAATGCCGGGCCATGGCGCGCGAGGCGGCGCTTTGCGGCTCGGCGCGACTGGCCTCGAGGCCGACCAGCATTTGCTGGCGCAACTGCTCGAATTCCGCGGCCGGGAATCCCGGCTCCTTCAACACGTGGGCGGCCAGCCGCAAGGCCTCGGGCAGGTTCTCGCGCGTGGTCTGGAAGTGCTGCGGGCTGCCGCTCATCTTCAGCTTGTCGAAGGCGTCGGCCAGTTCGGCGCGGCTGTACTTCGTGGTGCCGCGCATCAGCATCGCCGACGTCAGGGCCGCCGTGGTGCCCTTGCCGAACAGGTTCTTCTCGTCGCCGAAATGGCGGCGCAGGTCCACGGTGACGGTCTCGCCGCGGTTCTTCTTCGGCAGCAGCGCGAGCTTCACCCCGCCCGCCGTCGTGAGCGTGGTGCGCTTCATGATGTTGGCCTGGCTCGGGTCGAAGTCTTCCGACACCAGGGTGGAGGCCGCCGGCTTGAAGTCCTTCAGTAAGCTTTCTACCGACGGCGCCGCCGGAACCAGCGCGCGCTGCGGCGCCTCCTCCGGCACGAAAGTGCCGGTGGTCCGGTTACTGCGGAGAAAATAGCGCTTGCTGGCTGCGGCGACCTGCTCGGCCTTCGTCTCCTTGAGGCGCTCGCGGCCCAGGAAGTACAGGCGCCAGTCGCCCAGTGCGATCGACTCGGACAAGGCCACGCCGACCGCCTGCGGGTCGTTCAGGCTGCGCTCGATCGTGTTCATGTAGGAGCGGCGCACGCGCTCCATCTCCTCGGTGGTCGGCGGACGCGCGCCGAATTCCTCCACCGCCCGGGTCAGGGCCTCGCGCACCGGCTCGATCGGCTCGCCCTTCTTCACCACCGCGCCGAAGAACTGCAGGCCGGGCGCATAGCCGGTCTGGCCGAAGCTGAACACCTGGCTGGCCTGGCCCGATTCCACCAGCAGCTTGTGCAGGCGGCCATTGGGCGCGTCGCCCAGGATCTCGGAGGCGAATCCGAGCGCCTCGGCGTCGTCGTGCAGGTCCGACGGGATCTTGTAGCCGACCGCCACGATCTGCACGTCGCCCTGGCGCCGCACCGCGAAGCTGCGCTCGCCGTCCTGGGTCGGCTCGACGGTCCAGAACTGCGGCAGCGTGCGCTTCGGTTTCGGGATGGCGCCGAACAGGCGGCTGATGGTGGCCAGCGTGCTGTTCGGGTCGAACTTGCCGGCCACCAGCAGCACCGCGTTGTCGGGCTGGTAATACGTGCGGTAGAAGGCCTGCAGGTTGCCGATCTTGACGTTCTCGATGTCGCTGCGGTTGCCGATGGTCGAGCGACCATAGCTGTGCCAGTCGTAGGCGACGCTCTGCATGCGCTTGAACAGTACGTTGCCGGGCGAGTTCTCGCCGCTTTCGAACTCGTTGCGCACCACCGTCATCTCGGAGGCCAGGTCCTTCTGGGCCACCGGCGAATTGACCATCCGGTCCGCTTCCATCTGCAGCGCCCAGTCCAGGTTTTCCTTCGATGCCTGGAACACTTCGTAGTAATTGGTGCGGTCGAGCGACGTGGTGCCGTTGAACTGCATGCCGCGCTCGGAGAACTGGCGCGTGATGTCCGGATTCTTCTTCGTCCCCTTGAACAGCAGGTGTTCCAGCAGGTGGGCCATGCCGGTCTCGCCGTAGTTCTCGTGGCGCGAGCCGACCAGGTAGGTAACGTTCACCGTCACCGTCGGGCGCGAAGCGTCCGGGAACAGCAGCACCTTCAGGCCGTTGGCGAGCCGGTATTCGGTGATGCCCTCGACCGACGGGCCGAGCGTGACGCCTTTCGGCAAGGGCGCGCTCCTGGGCGCGCGCTCGCTTGCGCCCGTGGGCGCAGCCTTGGACGACGGCGCAGGCGATGGCGCAGCCCAGGCGGCGCCCGCCACCACGAAGCTCAGCGTCCCCGCCACGACCCGGGCGGCGACGCCGCGTGTCAGCATGCCAACATGAATGTTCAAGATCATTGTTTCCATCCCACATACTTGTTCGATGCGGGATGGTAACACTGGACAAGCCTACTGGCGGGCCCGGCGCTCGTGGGCTTGCTGCCAGGGACTGATGCGGGACAATTCTCCCATCTCTTCCGCCAGGAATTCGAGCAGGTCGTCGGCACTGACGATGCCGGCCAGGCTGCCCCTGGCGTCGACCACGGGCACCCGCCGGATGCCGCGCAGGCGCATGCGCTCGATGGTCTCGTAGACGTCGTCGGTGTCGCGCGCGGTGAGCAAATCCTCGCTCATGATGTCGCCCACCTGCAGGCTGACGGGGTCGAGTCCGGGCGCGATGACGGAAATGACGATGTCGCGGTCGGTCACGATCCCGACCGGGACGCTGGCGCCGTCGAACCGGTCGACGACGATGACGTCGCCCACGTGCTGGCGGCGCATCAGGAGGGCTGCGCCCTGCACGGTTTCATCGCGGGTGCAGCAGGTGGCTTCGTTGGTGCAGATCTGGCCGATGTGCATGGTGGTCTCCCCTTCGTGCGCTGGCGCCAGGGTGCGACCTTGCGACGCACTTGCAAGATCCATGTGTGCTTGCGACGCGCGGACTTGCCCTTACGCTAGCCCAAAAGAAAACTGGCGCTACGATTTCATCATAGCGCCAGTTCCAGAATCCGGAAGGGTCGAATCGACAAGCTTACGCAGCGGTTTTTTTCCCGTCGGCCGGCGGCACGAAGCAGGCATCGGCCACCTGCAAATCATTGTCCTTGGCAAAGTTCAGCACGAAGTGGTAAGCCAGCGGCTCGATCTTCTGCAGCTCGCGGCTGACGACCACGGCCTTCACGCCGTTGACGATGGTCGGGTGGACCCAGGGGGAAAATTGCAAATGGGAATCACGCCCGGCTGCGCCCGGCGCGAAGCACGACATGACCCCGCACAGGCGCTCGGCCCAGTCGCTGGGGCGGAATTGCCTGCCTTTGCTGGTAATGCCCAGGATGAAGAACTCGTCCTTGAGTTTTTCATCCTTGGTGTGCGGTAACTCGGCCATAGTGCTGCTTGCTGAAACAAGAATACTGCGTGGAAGAGAACAAGCTCAGATCAGCTCAGTTCAGTATTATATCTTATAGAAGACTCACGGACGAGACCCACGACGCGAAATCGGGCTTTCCTCCTCAGCCAAGCCACACCACGCTCGACAGCAGGAGCAGCAGAATCATCCACAGGATCAGCGCCCGCCACACCAGCCCGACCGTGCTCTGCAGGGCGCGCAGGTTCGGTTCCTCGCCCGGCAGCACGTCGGTGTCGCTGTCGCCCAGGTCGACCGTCGCGGCATCGAGCGGCAGCAGCGCCGGGGCGTTCTCGAGCGGCGTGCCCAGGCGTACGCCCATCGCGCCGCCGCCCGCGGCCAGGATGATGCCGCGCGATTCGTCGGCCCAGCGGCGGGCAAAGTTACGCCATGCATAGATCGCGTCCTCGAAATTGCCGACCACGGCAAAGGCCACGGCCGTCAGGCGCACCGGGATCCAGTCGATCCAGTAGAAGGCTTTCGCCGCGAACTGGCCGAAGGCTTCGTTACGCATGTGCTCGGGCTCGTTCCAGGCGCGCGCCAGGTATTCCGAGACGCGGTACAGCACCGCACCGGCGGGCCCGAACGGCATCAGGAACCAGAAGAATACGCCGAATACGTTGCGGTGCGTGGTGATCAGGGATTTTTCCACGGCCACGCGGCAGATCTCGGTGGCGTCCATCCCGACCGTATCGGTCCGGGTCCACTCGGCCAGCAGCTTGCGCGCGGTCGCTTCGTCGCCCTGGTTCAGCGCCAGCTGGATATTGGTGAAGTAATGGCTGTAGTGGCGGAAACCCAGCGTCAGGTAGACGATCAGGACGTTCCAGGCAAAGGCCAGCAGCACCAGGTTGTAGCGCATGAAGAACCAGTACACCAGCCAGGTCGGCAGCAGCAGCGCCAGCATCATCAGGATCCAGCCCATGCGGCCATTCTTCTGCTCGCCCGCGTTGAACCAGCCTTCGATGCGCATGGCAAAGCCCTTGATGCCCGCATAGACCTGGTTGTCTGCGCGCAGCGGCTTGAGCTGCTCGATGATGAGCGCGACGAGGATGGAGAAAAACGTCATTCAGGAGTCCTTTTTTGTTCTGGCAATACCGTGCTGCCCGCTACGATAGCGGAGAAGCGGGCGGGAATCAAATCAGGAACTGGAGGAAAAGCTCGGGTTGGCAGGGACGATCCGGTCCGGTGGACCAGATCGCGCTCTGCCGGTTGAGCTTCCAAGGGGCAAAGAAATCGACGCAGCGTTCGTTCATGCCGGATTTGAACGCGCGGCCGGGAGCACCCGGCCGCCCTACAGGCACGGTCAGGCGCGCAGGAAATGGTACAGGTTGCGCAACATGGCCGCCGTCGCACCCCAGATGAAATAATCCTGGTACGGCATCGCATAGAACGTGCGCTTGCCTGCCCCGTCGGTCAGCATCACCGAGCGGCGCTGGTGGTTGCTGCCCGCCATCAGGAAAGCCAGCGGCACTTCGAAGATCTCGGCGACCTCGTTCGGGTCGGCACGCAGTTCGAACGGCGGCTTCACCAGCGCCACCACGGGAGTGACGCGGTAGGCGCTGATCGTGACGTGCTCGGGCAGCACGCCGATGATTTCGACATGGCGGCGGTGCAGGCCGATCTCTTCCTCCGCTTCGCGCAGCGCGGTCTCGATCGGCGACGAATCGAGCTCTTCGGCGCGCCCGCCCGGGAAGCTGATCTGGCCCGCATGGCTGGACAGATGATCGGTGCGCTTGGTCAGCAGCACGGTCAGGCCTTCCGGGCGCTCCACCAGCGGCACCAGCACGGCGGCGCGGCGCAGGCGTAGCGCGGGTGCGGCAAGCGCTTCGTCCGAGGCTTCCGGGTCCCACGGCAGCGTGCGCGCGAAACGGGCACGGACCGCTTCCGCGCTCAACAGCTCGGGCGCAAGCGCGGCTTCGCCGGCAAGGCCTTCGACCGGCATGGCGGTGGGATCAAACAGGGATTTGGTCAAAACTCATTCCTAAAGGAAAAACACGCGCGCATAAAGAAAAAGGCATCCTTGCGGATGCCTTTTTCAGAACACAGATGCTATTACTCAGCAGCAGCTTCTGCGGTCTTGACACGACGCTGCGGCAGTTTTTCTTTGATACGTGCCGACTTGCCCGAACGCTCACGCAGGTAGTACAGCTTGGCACGACGCACGTCGCCACGGCGCTTCACTTCGATCGAAGCGATCAGCGGCGAGTACAGCTGGAACGTACGCTCCACGCCTTCGCCCGACGAAATCTTGCGAACGATGAAGTTCGAGTTCAGGCCGCGGTTACGACGCGAGATGACGACGCCTTCGTATGCCTGGGCGCGCTTGCGGTTGCCTTCGACGACGTTGACGTTGACGACCACGGTGTCGCCCGGTGCGAAATCAGGGATGTTGCGGCCGAGGCGCGCGATTTCTTCTTGCTCGAGTTGCTGGATCAGATCCATTTTATGACTCCAAAAACCATCTTGCTGGCGCGTGTCGTGACAGATGCGTGGCCCAGTAGAGGATGGGGTTGAAACACGCGGACAACATGTCCGCAGTTCATACGCTTGCGCGTATTCTTATTCGGCAGGCTTGTTCAGCTCTGCCAGAAACTTTTCGTCTGCCTTGCTCAGCTGGCCGGCGGCACGCGCCTTGTCCAGCAGTTCCGGGCGCTTCTTCAAGGTCGCTTCCAGCATGCGCTGGCGGCGCCACTTGCTGATCTCGGCGTGATTGCCGCCCATCAGGACGGGCGGCACCGGTTCGCCTTCGTAGACTTCCGGACGCGTGTAGTGCGGCGAATCGAGCAGGCCGTTGACGAAACTGTCTTCGACCGCCGATGCTTCATCGCCCAGCACGCCCGGCAGCAGGCGCACCACGGCATCCATCAGCGCCATCGCCGGTATCTCGCCGCCCGACAGCACGAAATCGCCGATCGAGATTTCCTCGTCGACACAACGGTCCAGCAGGCGCTGGTCCACCGCTTCGTAGCGGCCGCACAGCACGACCAGTCCAGGCTCGTCCTTCAGCGCCATCGCCCGCTCGTGCGTCAGCGACTTTCCCTGCGGCGACATGAACACCACGCGCGGCGCCGGCAAGCCGAGGTCGACCTGGCGCTGCTTTGCGGCATTGATCGCGGCCTCGAGCGGTTTTGCCAGCATCACCATGCCGGGTCCGCCGCCATAGGGGCGGTCGTCGACGGTACGGTGGCGGTCCTGCGTGAAATCGCGTGGATTCCAGATCGACAGGCCCCAGCGCTGCTGCTCGAAGGCGCGGCGGGTCACGCCCGACTGCGTCAACGCGGCAAACATCTCTGGAAACAAGCTCACGACGTCAAACTGCATCGGGACCTCGCTTCAGGCACTTCACGCTGCTACGCGGGTCAATAATCCAGACCCCAGTCCAGGGTAATGCGTTTCGCGTCGAGGTCGACGGTCTTGACGAACTGGTCCACGAACGGCACGAGGCGCTCGGATGCTTTCGCATCGGGCGCCGCTGCTGGATCAGGCACTGGCGCGATACGCAAAATGGATTGCGCGCCGTTGTGCATCATGTCGGTCACCTTGCCAAGGGCTTCGCCCTCCAGGTTGACCACATCCAGGCCGATCAGGTCGGACCAATAGTATTCGCCTTCCTCGAGCTTCGGGAACTCGCTGCGCGACACCGACACCGCCGCGCCTTTCAGCGCCTCGGCTTCGTTGCGGTCGCGCATGCCGACCAGGGTGGCGACCACGTCGCCGCCATGCATCTTCGCGCTCCGTACCGAGACGGAACGCAGCGTCGGCTTGTCGAGCCACCAGGTCTTGACGCTCAACAGCGCGTCCGCATCCACCGAGAACGGGGTGACGCGCAGGCCACCCACGATCCCGAATGCGCCGGACACATAGCCGACCTGGACCAGGTCGTCGGGGATTGCTGCCCCGCTTGCTGCCGAATCGGTCAAAACCTTGCTACCTTGTCTGCTTGATTAAGCAGCCGGCTTCTGCTGGGCAACCAGGCGAGCGACGGTCGGCGACAGTTGTGCGCCAACGCCTTGCCAGTGAGCCAGACGGTCAGCAGCGATACGCAGGCCGACTTCAGCGCCCGAAGCCATCGGGTTGTAGAAACCGATGCGCTCGATGAAACGACCATCGCGACGGTTGCGCGAGTCAGTTGCAACGATGTTGTAGAACGGGCGCTTTTTTGCGCCGCCACGAGCCAAACGGATAACGACCATAGTAATTCCAAAAAGTTGTATTGGACGGAGAAAGCCGACGATTATAGCGCGATACCCTAGATAGGGGCAAGCGCTTATAGCAACACGGCGGACACGCGGCGTGCAGTTCGGTGAATTGAGCATTATCACCTATTTTTCGCCACAAGGCCACCGTTGGGCGTTTCTACTCCTCGCTTCTACTCTCCCCCTCCCCCATCAGGACGCGCAACATCCGCGCCGGATTGGACAGGAAGTCGCGGGTGACGCGGTAGTGTTCCGTATCTTGGTAGGCGATTTCGCGAATGCCGTGCTCGCTGCATTCGTAGATGAGGGCGTTCGGGTAGGCCATCAGGATCGGCGAATGGGTGGCGATGACGAACTGGCAGCGCTCGCCGACCAGGTCGTGCAGGCGGCTCAGCAGGGCAAGCTGGCGCTGGGGCGACAGGGCGGCCTCGGGTTCGTCGAGCACGTAGAAGCTGTCCTGGCGGAAGCGGTTCATGAACAGGGCCAGGAATGCTTCGCCATGGGACTGCTCATGCAGCGGCGTGTGTCCGTAGGACTGCTGGACGCCAAGCCGCTCGATCTCACTGCTGACGTTGTAGAAGCTTTCGGCGCGCAGGAAGAAGCCGTCGCGCGGCCGCTCGACGCCGCGCACGAGGCGCAGGTGCTCATGCAGTTCCGAATGCGAGGCCCGCGTGGCGAAGTTGAAGTTGCGGCTGCCGCCTTCGGCATTGAAGCCCATGCCGACCGCGATTGCCTCCAGCAGCGTCGACTTGCCCGAGCCGTTTTCGCCAACCAGGAAGGTGACGTTCGGGTGCAGCGGCAGCCGGTCGAGGGTGCGGATCGCCGGCAGGGTGAACGGGAACACTGCCGGCTCGAGGGGCGCGTTCGGCTTGAGCTGGATTTCCGCGAGATAGGCGCGCGTCTTGAGCATGGTGAGGGTGACCGGATGGGTTTGCGTGGTTCGACAGGGGGCGAAAGGCCGGGTTCACGCAATACGTGCCTTCCTTGTCATTTTGCACCATACTCATGCTTTCCTGAACTTTTGGCAACGCTCATGGCTGTCCGGCACAAGAACAAGACCCTCGCCGCCCTGCTCGCCCTGCTGCTGGGCGGGCTCGGCGCCCACCGCTTCTACCTGAAAGGCGGCACCGACCGGCTCGGCCTGCTGCACCTGTGCAGCCTGCCCCTCACCGGCATCCTGTGGGGCGCGGTCAAGCCGCATCCTTTCTTCGTCCTGCTGCCATTGCTGTTGTCCTATATCGTGGGTTTCATCGAGGGGCTCGTCATCGGCTTGAACCCGGACGAGGCCTGGGATGCGCAGTACAACAAAGGAAGTGGAAAAACCTCGCGCTCGAACTGGGTGCTGGCGCTGGTGCTGGTGCTGATCCTGGGAGTGGGAGCGATCATCCTGATCGGGACCATTGCCCGGGTGTTCGACCTGGTGTACACGGGCGGGGCGTACGGCTGACTGAGTGCTGCTGAAATTGGGTTCCCGCCTACGCGGGAACGACGGGTTTGGGTGCGTGTCCGAAGTTGACGCAGCAAATATGCTCACTCCCTAACCAACGTCGTTCCCGCGAAGGGGAAGTAATGCCACTGGCATTACCTCCCCAAGTTTATTAGCGGACCTCTGGCCCTTACAGGGCCGCCGACGCCCACCTAGTCGTGGCCCTTGCCGTGATCCTTGTCGTCGTCCTTGTCGTCGTCCTTGTCGCGGTGCTTGCCGAGCTTCCTGGCGGCGTCGACCAGGTCATCCTGCAGGTGCTCGAACTTGCGCACCGCCACGCCGAGGCGCTCGAGGGCTTCCTTCACGTAGGCCTTGTACTCGTAGAGCTCCTTCTTGTACTTCAGGGCCGTCTTCTTCCACTCTTCGCGCTCCTTCTTGTAGTCGTCGCGCTCCTTGCGGTACTCGTCGCGCTCCTTCTTGTACTCGGCCCGCTCCTTCTTGCACTTGCAGTAGTCGCGGTCCTTGTCATCATCGTGGCCGTGGTCGTCATCACGGTCGCGGTCGTGACGGCAGTCCTTGTCGTGGTCGTGATCGTGGTCGTCCTTGTTCTCGAAACCCATGATGTTCTCCTCGTCGAGCCGGTGAGATTGAGGGCCGTGCGGCTCATGCGCGGCTTGATTACAAGTTAGTTCCTTCCGGATGAGCTCGCATTGAGCCAAACTAAATATCGCGCACCATGTTTCCGTGCAAATTTCCTTTGCGATAATTCGCTTTACATTAAATATTATTTCATTCAATAAATTGAATGATCGGAAGCAAGGACGCGATTCGACTGCGCAATAAAAAAGCGGCCCGCAGGCCGCTTCAGGAAGACAGTCGGGGCGACGTCAGAACTGATCCACCTCCAGCGCCAGCACGCCCGGCGCGCCTTCGACGATGGCGGTGCGCAGGCCCGGCGCCGACGACAGCACGTGGTCGGCGAAGAAGCGCGCGGTCGCGATCTTCGCGCGCAGGAAGGACGCATCGCCCTCGCCAGAGGCCAGCTTCTTCTGGGCGACGAGTGCCGCGCGCGCCATCTGCCAGCCGCCCAGTACGATGCCGGCCAGCTTCAGGTACAGCACGCTGCCCGCGAACACGGCGCGTACGTCCGATTTGGCGTTGGCCACGACGAAGTCCACCACCTCCTCCAGCGCGGTGGAACCCAGCGCCAGCTGGCGGCGAATGGCGGCGAATTCCTCGCCCTGTACTTCGGCCAATTGGGCTTCGGTCGCACGCACCTGCTCGATGAGCGACTTGGCCACGGCGCCGCCGTCACGCACGGTCTTGCGGCCCACCAGGTCGTTGGCCTGGATCGCGGTGGTGCCTTCGTAGATGGTCAGGATCTTGGCGTCGCGGTAGTGCTGGGCCGCGCCGGTCTCCTCGATGAAGCCCATGCCGCCGTGCACCTGCACACCGTCGCGCGCCACGTTCTCGCTCATCTCGGTCGACCAGCCCTTGATGATCGGGACCAGGTATTCGTACACCGAGAGATTCGCCTTGCGGGTCGCCTCAATCGCGTGGCTGTGGGCGATGTCCGACAGGCCTGCGCCGACGTAGGCCAGCGCGCGCGCCGCCTCGGTCTGCGAGCGCATCGACATCAGCATGCGGCGCACGTCCGGGTGGTTGATGATCGCCACCGGGCCCGGGGAGCCGGCCACTTCGCGCGACTGGATGCGGTCCTTGGCGAACGCGACTGCCTGCTGGTAGGCGCGCTCGGCCAGGCCGACGCCCTGCATGCCGACGCCGAAGCGGGCCGCGTTCATCATGATGAACATGTATTCCAGGCCGCGGTTCTCTTCGCCCACCAGGGTGCCGATGGCGCCGCCGTGGTCGCCGAACTGCAGCACGGCGGTCGGCGAGGCCTTGATGCCCAGCTTGTGTTCGATCGAGACGCAGTGCGCGTCGTTGCGCTCGCCCAGCGAACCGTCTGCATTGACCAGGAACTTCGGCACGATGAACAGCGAGATACCCTTCACGCCCGCCGGGGCGTCCGGGGTACGCGCCAGCACGAGGTGGATGATGTTCTCCGCCATGTCGTGCTCGCCGTAGGTGATGAAGATCTTGGTGCCGAAGATCTTGTAGGTGCCGTCGCCCTGCGGCTCGGCGCGGGTGCGCACGGCGGCCAGGTCGGAACCGGCCTGTGGCTCGGTCAGGTTCATGGTGCCGGTCCACTTGCCGCTGATGAGCGGCTCCAGGAACAGCTTCTTCTGCTCGCTTGACCCGGCGGTGAGCAGCGCCTCGATGGCGCCGTCGGTCAGCAGCGGCGCCAGCGCGAACGACAGGTTGGCCGCGTGCAGCATCTCCATGCACGGCGTGGCGACCAGCTTCGGCAGGCCCTGGCCGCCGAATTCGCTCGGATGCTGGATGCCTTGCCAGCCGCCTTCGGCGAAGGCGCGGAAGGCGTCGCGGAAGCCTTTCGAGGTCGTGACGCTGCCGTCGCGCCAATGGCTCGGCTCCTTGTCGCCGAGGTGGTTCAGCGGGGCGATCACTTCACCGCAGAACTTCGCGCTCTCCTCCAACACGGCGCTGACGGTGTCGCTCGTGGCGTCCTCGCAGCCGGGCAGCTGGTTGATTTCATGCAGGTTGGCCAGTTCGTTCAGGACGAACTCCATGTCTTTCAGCGGGGCTTGGTAGCTCACCTTTGTCTCCTGATGTGACGGGTATGTCTGTAGCAGGTTGCGGGCGCCGAACGCCACAGGCAACCTCCGTTATAAAGTAAAACGTCGTTCCCGCGCAGGCAGGAACCCAAGTTTGCTTGCGCTACCGATCACGTCAAACGCTAGGAGGTACGCTTCGAACATTGGGTTCCCGCCTTCGCGGGAACGACGGATCATGCTTCAGCGGTGGGAGCCACATAAAGGTGCACCCACCGAACGGGATCAGCCCAGTTCCTTGACCAGCTGCGGAACGACCTCGAACAGGTCGCCCACCAGGCCGTAGTCGGCCACCGAGAAGATCGGCGCTTCCGGATCCTTGTTGATGGCGACGATGGTCTTCGAGTCCTTCATGCCGGCCAGGTGCTGGATCGCGCCCGAGATGCCAACGGCGATGTACAGGGTCGGGGCGACGATCTTGCCGGTCTGGCCCACCTGCCAGTCGTTCGGCACGAAGCCCGCGTCCACTGCCGCGCGCGACGCGCCCATGGCGGCGCCCAGCTTGTCGGCCAGCGGCTCGAGCAGCTTGAAGTTCTCGGCCGAGCCGATGCCGCGGCCGCCCGACACGATGATCTTGGCGGCGGTCAGTTCCGGACGGTCCGACTTGGCCAGTTCGCGGCCGACGAAAGCCGACCTGCCCGAGTCGCCCACGGCGGCGACCTGCTCGATGGCGGCCGAACCGCCGGTAGCGGCCGCGTCGAAGGCGGTGCCGCGCACGGTGATGACCTTCACCGGGTCGCCCGACTGGACGGTGGCGATGGCGTTACCGGCGTAGATCGGGCGCTCGAAGGTGTCCGGCGACTCGACCTTGGTGATTTCCGAGATCTGGGCCACGTCCAGCTTGGCGGCCACGCGCGGCAGGATGTTCTTGCCGAAGGCGGTTGCCGGGGCCAGGATGTGCGAGTAGTTGCCGGCGACGGCCAGCGCCTGCTCGGCGACGTTCTCGGCCAGGCCGTCGGCGAAGTGCGGCGCGTCGGCGACCAGCACCTTGGTGACGCCGGCGATCTGCGCGGCGGCTTCGGCGGCGGCGCCGCAGTTCGAACCGGCGACCAGGATGTGAACCTCGCCGCCGCACTGGGCGGCAGCGGTCACGGTGTGGTTGGTGGCGCCCTTGAGGGAGCCGTTGTCGTGTTCAGCGATAACGAGTGCGACCATGTTCTTTTCCTAACGATGGAAATAAGCGGTATGCGGCAGGCCGCGATTAGATGACTTTGGCTTCGGTGCGCAGCTTCTGCACCAGGGTCGCCACGTCCGGCACCTTCACGCCGGCCGAGCGCTTGGCCGGCTCGGTGACCTTCAGGGTCTTCAGGCGCGGGGTGACGTCGACGCCCAGGTCTTCCGGCTTGACGGTTTCCAGCGGCTTCTTCTTGGCCTTCATGATGTTCGGCAGCGTCACGTAGCGCGGCTCGTTCAGGCGCAGGTCGGTGGTGACGATGGCCGGCAGCGTGAGCTGCACGGTTTCCAGGCCGCCGTCGACTTCGCGGGTCACGGTGACCTTGCCGTCTTCCAGCACGACCTTCGAAGCGAAGGTCGCCTGCGGCCAGCCCAGCAGGGCTGCCAGCATCTGGCCGGTCTGGTTCGAATCGTCGTCGATCGCCTGCTTGCCCAGGATGATCAGCTGCGGCTGTTCCTTCTCGGCCAGCGCCTTCATGATCTTCGCCACGGCCAGCGGCTCGGTCTCGACCGCGGTCTCGACCAGGATGCCGCGGTCGGCGCCGATCGCCATGCCGGTACGCAGGGTTTCCTGGCACTGCGGCACGCCCACCGACACGGCCACCACCTCGGTGACCTTGCCGGCTTCCTTCAGGCGCGTGGCTTCTTCCAGCGCGATCTCGTCGAACGGGTTCATCGACATTTTGACGTTGGCGATATCCACGCCGCTGCCGTCGGATTTGACGCGGACCTTGACGTTGTAGTCGACCACGCGTTTGACGGGTACCAGGACTTTCATAGGGTGCCTTTAGAAAATGGAATGGGTGACAGACGAAAATGGCCTAGATTATAAGAGAAATTCGGCTTCAGTTCAGAATTAAAGCACGATCGTGCGATTTTTAGTTAGAGGATTCCGACTAAAACACAATGATGACGGTTTCGGGGAATCGGGTGCGGGGCCGGCGCAGGCCTGCCCCGTTTGCGTGGGTCCTGGGCGTGCGCTCGTGGACGCGCCCAGGATCGCGCCTTACTTGCGGCGCATCAGGAAGGTGAATTCGCCGTTCTCGGCAGTGTGGGCCAACAGGGCGTTGCCGGTCTGCTTGGCAAACGCCTGGAAGTCGCGCACCGAACCGGTGTCGGTCGCCACGATGCGCAGCACCTGTCCGCTCTCCATCTCGGCGAGTGCCTTCTTGGCTTTGAGGATAGGCAGCGGACAATTCAGCCCGCGCGCATCCAGGTCTCTCTGGAAGTCCATGGTGTCAATGTCGATAGTCATGTCGCTCATCGCTTGCCCTACTTAATGGGTGGTGCTGGGAACTCGAATACTACTCCAATTCCGGCAGTATGACGCAGCGCACCAAAATAGTCACACATTGTTGCAGGCCTGCAACCGAATGTCAAATTAACCATGCTTGTGCACTCTTTTGCAACAAAACGGCCGCCGGACGGCACCCGCGTGGTGCGCTGCCACGTAAATGCGGTGTGAGAGCGTGGATTGCAAGCAAGCACGGCGGCAGGAGCAGAGGGGTGCCGACGCTCCTGGCAAGGCCCTTCCTCGTTGCAAATAGTGCAACTCACGCAATATGCATGAATCCTGCGGGTTAGACGGTGCGCAAACGCAAACGCCGCCCGAAGGCGGCGCTTTTCCAGCAGAGGATCGGAACCCGCTTACGCGCGCTCGCCCACCCAGCCGGCGACGCCGGCCAGCGCCTGCGGCAGGCTCGACGGATCGGTGCCGCCCGCCTGCGCCATGTCCGGCCGGCCGCCGCCCTTGCCGCCCACCTGCTGGGCGACGAAGTTCACCAGCTCGCCGGCCTTCACTTTGCCGGTGGCGTCCTTGGTCACGCCCGCGATCAGGCTGACCTTGCCCTCAAGCACGCTGGCCAGCACGATGGCGGCGGTCCCAAGCTTGTCCTTCAGCTTGTCCATGGTCTCGCGCAGCGCGGTGACGTCGGCGCCTTCCATGGTCGCCGCCAGCACCTTGATGCCGTTCACGTCCACTGCCTTGGTCACCAGCTCGTCGCCCTGCCCTGCGGCCAGCTTCGACTTGAGCGCGGCCACTTCCTTCTCCAGCATTTTCACCTGGTCCTGCACCTGGGCGATGCGCGACGGCAGTTCGTCCGGGCTGGTTTTCAGGGCGCCTGCGGCTTCCTGCAGCTTGCGGTTGATCGACTGCACCAGCGCCAGCGCGCCCTCGCCCGTCACCGCTTCCACGCGACGGATGCCGGCGGCGACGCCGCCTTCCGAGACGATCTTGAACAGGCCGATGTCGCCGGTACGGGTGACGTGCACGCCGCCGCACAGTTCCTTCGACGAGCCGATGTCCAGCACGCGCACGGTGTCGCCGTACTTCTCGCCGAACAGCGCCATGGCGCCGTGCTTGACGGCGTCGTCAAAGCTCATGTGCTGCGCCTGGGTCGGGTGGTTCTCCAGGATCTCGCGGTTGACGATCATTTCGACTTTCGCGATTTCGTCAAGCGTGAGCGGCGCGCCGTGGCTGAAGTCGAAGCGGGTCTTGTCCGGATCGACCAGCGAGCCTTTCTGCTGCACGTGGCTGCCCAGCACTTCGCGCAGGGCCTTGTGCATCAGGTGGGTCGCCGAGTGGTTGCGGATGGTGCGCGCGCGCTTGACGGTGTCGACCTGCGCATCCACCGTGTCGCCGACCTTCAGGCTGCCTTCGCGCAGCAGGCCGTGGTGGCCGAAGACGTCGGCCTGGATCTTCAGGGTGTCCTCGACTTCGAACACGTTGACGCCATTACCGATCACACCCTGGTCGCCCACCTGGCCGCCCGATTCGGCGTAGAACGGGGTGGTGTCGAGCACCACGATGCCTTCCTGGCCGGCCTTCAGTTCCTGGACCGACACGCCTTCCGAATACAGGGCCAGCACGTGGGTGTTGTGGGCCAGCGATTCATAGCCGACGAACTTGGTCTTCTCGCCCGCATACTCGACCTTGGCGGCCATCTTGAACTTGCCGGCGGCGCGCGCGGTCCTCTTCTGTTGCTCCATGGCGGCCGCAAAGCCCTCCTCGTCCAGGGTCACGCCGCGCTCGCGGCAGATGTCGGCGGTCAGGTCGAGCGGGAAGCCGTAGGTGTCGTACAGGGTGAAGGCGGTGGCGCCGTCCAGGTTCTTCGCATCCTTGGCCAGTTGGGCTTCCAGGATCTTCATGCCGTTTTCGAGCGTTTCGCCGAAGCGCTCTTCCTCGGCCTTCAGGACCTGGGCGACGCGCGCTTTCGCCTCGCGCAGTTCCGGGTAGGCTTCGCCCATCTCGATGTCGAGATCAAGCACCAGCTTGTGGAAGAACGGTTTCGTCTGGCCCAGCTTGTGGCCGTGGCGCAGCGCGCGGCGGATGATGCGGCGCAGGACGTAGCCATGGCCTTCGCTGCTCGGGATGATGCCGTCGACGATCAGGAAGGAGGCGGCGCGGATATGGTCGGCGATGACCTTCAGCGAATTGTTGGCCAGATCAAGCGCGCCGGTTTCGCGCGCGGCAGCCTTGATCAATGCCTGGAACAGGTCGATCTCGTAGTTGCTGTGCACGTGCTGCAGCACGGCGGCCAGGCGCTCCATGCCCATGCCGGTGTCGATCGACGGCTTCGGCAGCGGGGTCAGGACGCCCTGCTCATCGCGGTTGAACTGCATGAACACCAGGTTCCAGATCTCGATGAAGCGGTCGCCGTCTTCTTCCGGCGAGCCCGGAGGACCGCCCCAGATATCGGCGCCATGGTCGTAGAACACTTCGGTGCAGGGGCCGCACGGGCCGGTGTCGGCCATCTGCCAGAAGTTGTCGGAGGCGTAGCGCGCGCCCTTGTTGTCGCCGATGCGGATGATGCGCTCTTTCGGCACCCCGATCTCGTTGGCCCAGATGTCGTAGGCCTCGTCGTCCTCGAAATAGACGGTCACGGTCAGCTTCTCGGCCGGCAGCATGTACACCTTGGTCAGCAGCTCCCAGCAATACTGGATCGCGTCGCGCTTGAAGTAATCGCCGAAGCTGAAATTACCCAGCATCTCGAAGAAGGTATGGTGGCGCGCGGTATAGCCGACGTTTTCCAGGTCGTTGTGCTTGCCCCCGGCGCGCACGCAGCGCTGCACGGTGGTGGCGCGCGAGTACGGGCGCGTATCCAGGCCCAGGAACACGTCCTTGAACTGCACCATTCCGCTGTTCGTCAGCAGCATGGTCGGGTCGTTGCCCGGCACCAGCGGGCTGGAACGGACGATGGTGTGGCCTTTGGACTCGAAGAACTTGAGGAACTTTTCGCGGATTTCGGAGGATTTCATGTCTTGGGGAGCGGAAATGGGGAGCTTGCGCTATAAAAAAACGATTATAGCGTAGCTGCCTGCGGGATTATTAGTCGGCTGGATATTTACGAAAAGGCAGGTGTGGCGCCGTCAAGGTCGGGCCAGGCCCCGGCCGAAGCCGGGCCGAGGTCAGGCCATTTCGGGGCCGATCAGGTCGATGCGGTCCGTGCAGAAGGCGTCAACACCCCATGCGAGCAGTTCGCGCGCCCTGGCCGGCTCGTTCACGGTGTAGCAGAACAGGCCGAAGCCGGCGTCGCGCACGGCCAGCGCCAGCGCCGGGGTCAGGTGGCTGTGGTTGGCGTGGATGGCCACCGCGTCGACCGAACGCGCCAGCGGTTCCCAGCCGGGCGGCAGTTCGCTCATCAGGATGGCGCGCGGCAGGTCCGGGGCGGCGTCCTTTGCCGCCTGCAGCGCGGCCAGGCTGAACGAGGACAGCAGCGGCGCCCGCTCCCCCTGCCCTGCCGTGATCTCGTCGGCGAACATGGCGCGCGTGATGCGCGCCACGGTCTCGCCGGTTTCACGATCGAAGCCGCGCGCCGGCTTGATCTCGATGTTCATCCAGATGCCGTGCGCCTTGCAGAACTGCGCGTATTCGACGAACAGCGGAACCGGCTCGCCACGGTAGTCGGCGCCGCACCAGCTGCCGGCGTCCATCTGCGCCAGTTCGAGCGCGTCGTAGTCGAAGACATGGCCGGCGCCGCTGACGGTGCGGCCGAGGTAGGGGTCGTGCATCACGACCGGCACGCCGTCGCGCGCCAGCATGACATCGAACTCCACGGCGCGGAAACCGAAGTCCATGCCGCGCCGCAGGCCGGCAAAGGTGTTCTCGGGAGCGAGCGTGCCGCCGCCGCGGTGCGCCAGGATCCGGGGATAAGGCCACATGCTCCACTCCTTCGTGCAGGAATCAGGTCATTGCCGCTGTGCCGAACTGGTGGGACAGGTACAGGAACAGCCCCAGGTTCAGCACGACCGTCACATGAAACTTCCACTGGAACGACGTCTTCGACGTCTTGTGCCGCAGCCACTGCTGCGCCAGCAGGCCGCCGGGCCAACCCCCGACCAGGCCGAGCAGCAGCAGCGTCGTCTCCGGCGTGCGCCAGTTCCCCGCCCGCGCTGCCGACTTGTCGATCGCATAGGCCAGGAAACAGCCGAGGCTGACGGCCAGGTAGGCAAGCCCGGCCAGCAGGGGAAGATCCCAGGCCACGGTGGCGAACCCATACGCGGCGGCGAACAGCAGGAGCGGCAGATAGGACATTCGGAAAGCTTACCCCGGCCAGCGCGTGGATGTCTACATGGAAAGCAAATACTGCTTTTGGACCGCGTCCGTTGAATACCGAACAGAGCGTGCCATCTCAAAGCGCCTACGCTCGATCTTCCTGCATCTGAAAGCAAGGGAGTACGACATGGCATTCGATCTTGGCAATCTCTTGAACCAATACCTGGCCGGCGCAGCCGGTGGCCGCCACCAGCAGGCCAACGACGACTTCGACCGCGTGGCGCAAAACGCCCCACCCGACGTGCTGGCCCGCGGCGTGACCGGGGCGCTGCGCTCCGACCAGACCCCGCCCTTCCCGCAGATGGTGAGCCAGATGTTCGGCCAGAGCAACCCGAACCAGCGTGCCGGCATGCTGAACCAGCTGCTGGCCACCCTCGGCCCGGCGGTGCTGGCACAGCTCGCCAGCGGGCGCTCCGGCGGTCTTGGCGGCCTGGGCAGTATTTTCGGCGGCGGCCGTGCCCCTGCACAGGTGACGCCCGAGCAGGCATCGCAGGTCTCTCCCGAGGAGGTGCGCGAACTGGCCGAAAGGGCCGAGCAGCAAAACCCGAGCATCGTCGACCGCATGGGCGATTTCTACGCCCAGAACCCGACCCTGGTCAAGGCCATCGGCGGTGCCGCCCTTGCCATCGCGCTGGGCCATATGGCGCAGAACATACGCCGCCAATAGCCGGAGCAGAGACTTCTTTGGCCAGCCACCGTTGGGTAGCGAACAGAGCAAACGATGTCAAAACGCCTACGCTCGACCCTCAACCCTTGAAGGCAGGAGAACGAGATGGCATTTGATTTGGGTAATCTCTTATCGCAATACCTCGGCGGTGGCAACCAGGACAAGGCAGCGGACGACTTCGACCGCGTAGCCCAGAGCGCCCCGCGCGCGACGGTTGCCGAAGGCGTCGCCAGCGCGCTGCGCTCCGACCAGACGCCACCCTTCCCGCAGGTGGTCAGCCAGCTGTTCGGGCAAAGCGATCCGAACGGCCGCGCGGGCATGCTGAACCAGATGCTGGGGTCCATGAACCCGGCGTCGCTGTCGTCGGTGGCAGGCGGCGTCTTCGGCAAGCTGTTCGGTGGCGGCCAGGTCACGCCGGAACAGGCGTCGCAGGTCTCCCCGGAGCAGGTACGCGAGCTCGCCGAGAAGGCCGAGCAGCAGAATCCCGGCATCGTCGATCGCATGAGCGCGTTCTATGCCGAGCACCCGACCCTGGTCAAGGCAATCGGCGGCGCCGCGCTGGCGCTGACGCTCGGCCATGTGGCACAACGCATGCGTTCCCAATCCACCATCCACGAAGGAAATGACATGGGCATCCTAAGCAATATCTTTGGCAAAATCTTCCCAAAATCGCATGCGGCCAACAAGGGCCCGCAGGCACAGGCCCAGCCGCAAGCGCAGGCACAGGCCCAGCCGCAAGCGCAAGCCGCTCCTCAGGCTGCTCCGCAAGCCCAGCCACAGGCCCAGCCTCAGGCCCAGCCGCAAGCGCAGCCCCAGGCTGCCCCGGCCATGATGGACCAGGTCGACGTCGAGGCAATCCTGACCGACATGCAGAAGTCGTCCGGCCAGCAGCTGAACTGGCGCACCTCGATCGTCGACCTGCTCAAGCTGCTCGGCCTGGACAGCAGCCTGCAGGCGCGCAAGGAACTGGCCGCCGAGCTGAACTACACCGGCGACACCGGCGACTCGGCCAGGATGAACATCTGGCTGCACCGCCAGGTCATGAACAAGCTGGCGGCCAACGGCGGCAAGGTGCCGGCCGACCTGCGCGACTGACCCCTTAATCGGCCAGGCTGGTGTTTGCCGCGGTGCCGCACGAGAAGCAGAAGCGCGCAAAGGCGTTCTTGCGGCTCGCGCAGCCGCCGCAACGGTCGAACAGTCCGATGCCGCAGTGCGGGCAGTAGTCGATGCCGGTGTCCTTCAGGTCCACGGGCCGCTCGCATCCCGGGCACACGCCCTTGCCCAGCCGGGCAAGGGCCGCGTCGTAGCGCAGCGTCTGGCGGCGCTCGGCGTCGGGCAGGGCCTCGGTTTCCTTCTGGCGGGCCAGGTAGCGCTGCAGCGACCCGATCGCGTAGCGCCCCACCAGCACGGTGATGGCGATGCCGACGATGTAGCGCACGTAGCCGCCGTAGCTGGGCAGGTAGGGCACCAGCTCGAAGAAGAAGGCAACCAGCGCAAAGATGATGAAGCCCCAGGCAAAAGGCCAGTAAGGTCCCTTGCGCTTGTGGGCGAACAGCCAGCCCGCCAGTACCAGCAGCGGCAGCGTCAGCGCCAGGCGGTATCCGAAGACACGCAATTCCTTGCCCCTCGACGCCTTGGCCCAGGCCGTGTAGGCCGGCCCCTCCATCTGCCGCCAGCGTGCCTGCGCACGCTCCAGCGCATGGCTGGCGTCGAGCGCCACCTGCTGCTGGGCCTCGACGGCAGCGAGCGCGGCGCGCTCCGCGGCTTGCAGCGTGTCGAGCGCGCGGGTGCGTTCGATCAGCTCGGGATCCTGGTCGGGCCGTGCGGTGGCGCGGCGCGTGGCCAGCCAGTTGTCGAAGGTCTCGCGCGACGAACGCGTATTGGCCCGTGCGACCTCGTGTTTTTGCTGCGCCTGTTCCAGCGCCAGTTGCGCCGCGTCGCGGCGGTCCTGCGCCCGCGCCTGTTCGGCGCGGACCGCGGCCACCTGGGCCGGGTCCATGAACTGCTCGAGCGTCAGCTGTTCCTCGACGTCCCACAGGTTCTCGACGATCTTGCCGCCCAGGCCGATCAGGAACGCGGCGAACGCGAACGCGACCAGCCACAGGGCGCGCTGCATCCATTTCTCGGTCAGGCGCAGGCCTTTGCTCATGGGGGAATCCTCCAGTGACGATGAAGGCGTCAGCTTGCCACTGGCGGGATGTACGTTCCACCGTGGAACGCAAGGGAGGAGTGCGGCGGTACCGTGGGTATCAGCTCCCGATACCGGCACCTGGTTTTGGTAGCGTGGTTTGAACGCGCGGTCGGCAGAGCCGACCACCCTACGATTCGCGACTAATCAAAAATAGGAAAGACCCAGCGCCTTCTTCACCTCATCGGTGGTTTGCGCCGCCACTTCGCGCGCCTTCATGGTGCCCTCCTTCAGGATCTGCAGCACCTGGCCGCGGTCCTTGGCGAACTCCTCGCGGCGGGCGCGGATCGGGGCCAGCAGCTCCTGCAGGATGCCTTCCAGACGCTTCTTGACCACGCTGTCGCCCAGGCCGCCGCGGGTGTAGTGGGCCTTCATCTCGGCCAGGCCTTCCTTGTCGGTGTCGAAGGCGTCGAGGTAGATGAAGGCCACGTTGCCCTCCAGGTGGCCCGGGTCGGACACCTTCAGGTGCAGCGGGTCGGTGTAGACCTGCTTGACCGCGGCGCGGATCTCGTCGGGCGAGGCCCCCAGGTTGATGGTGTTGCCCAGCGACTTGCTCATCTTGGCGCGGCCGTCGATGCCCGGCAGGCGGCCCACTTCCGGCACGATGGCCTTGCACTCGACCAGGATGTCCTTGTCCTGGCCGTAGGTGCGGTTGAACTTGCGCACGATCTCGTTGCACTGCTCGATCATCGGGATCTGGTCCTCGCCCACCGGCACCACGCTGGCCTTGAAGGCGGTGATGTCGGCGGCCTGGCTGGCCGGGTAGGTCAGGAAGCCGGCCGGGATGTCGCGCTCGAAGCCGCGCTGGATGATTTCCTGCTTCACGGTCGGGTTGCGCTCCAGGCGCGCGACGGTGACCAGGTTCAGGTAATAAAACGTCAATTCCGTCAGTTCCGGAATCTGCGATTGGATCAGGATGGTGGTGCGGGCAGGATCGATGCCGACTGCAAGGTAATCGAGCGCCACTTCGACCACGTTCCGGTGTACCTTACCGATGTCATCCATATTGTCGGTGAGCGCCTGGGCGTCGGCCAGCATGACGAACTGGCGGTAGCTGTCCTGGTAGGCGACACGGTTGCGCAGGCTGCCGACGAAGTGGCCGAGGTGCAGCGGCCCGGTCGGACGGTCGCCGGTCAGGATGATTGGCGCGGAGTTGGAGGGGACTGCGGAAGGGTTTTGCGAGCTCATCGAGTTTCCTTGGTTTATTCTCTAAACTAAGCCCCGACCCGCCTGCGCAAAAAACGAAACGCCACCTGGATCGAGGCGGCGTTAATTGAAATACACATCAATTCCTGTGGCCGCGCGCTGTCAGCGGCGCCACCAGGTCAGAAAAAGATGATGTGTTTTCAGAAAATTCATGGCCTGCATGGTTGCAGGTTGGCGCTCGGCTGTCAACCGCTTCCCGCACCGTGACCTGGCAGGCGCGGCTCCCTTTCAGACATTTTTGTACCGGGATGCCCACCTGTTGTTTTTTTGTTGCAATTATTTTAATAAATTGGTGAAAAGCATGGATTCAAACAAGAGCACGAACAGCCCGGCCCGCCCACTGGAACTCTGGGGCGGCCTCGAATGCACGGTCAACCGTGTGCAGGACGAGTATTTCAGCCAGCTCGACCGCAACGGCCATGCCGGACGCGCCTGCGACATCGCACGCTTCGCGTCCCTCGGCATTCGCGCCATCCGCTATCCCGTGCTATGGGAACGTACCGCGCCCGAAGGCGTGGACAAGGCCGACTGGAGCTGGCCGGACGAGCGCCTGCCGGCCCTGCGCGACGCCGGCGTCACGCCGATCGCCGGCCTGATCCACCACGGCAGCGGCCCGCGCCACACCAGCCTGGTCGACCCGCTGTTTGCCGAGCAGCTCGCCGAATACGCCGGCGCCGTGGCCGCCCGCTATCCATGGCTCGAGTACTACACCCCGGTCAACGAACCCTGCACCACCGCCCGCTTCGCCGGCCTGTACGGCGTGTGGTACCCGCACGGCCGCGACGACCGCACCTTCATCCAGGCCCTGCTGGTGCAGTGCCGCGCGGTGGTGCTGTCGATGCGCGCGATCCGCGCCGTCAACCCCAACGCCAAGCTGGTCCAGACCGACGACCTCGGCAAGAACTACGCCACGCCCGAACTGGCGCATGTCGCCGAGTTCTACAACGAGCGCCGCTGGCTGGCCTGGGACCTGCTGTGCGGCATGGTCGACGAGAAGCACAAGCTGTGGAAGTACCTCGTCAAGACCGGTATCGACGCCTCCGAATTCCTCTGGTTCCGCGACAATCCCTGCCCGCCGGACATCATCGGCGTCAACTATTACGTGACCTCGGAGCGCTGGCTCGACCACCGTCCCGAGCGCTTCCCGGAACACCACCGCGGCGTGGCCGACGGCATCCCCTGCGCCGACATCGAAGCCTCGCGCGTGCTGGCCACGCCGACACCTGGCATCGCTCCCTTGCTGGCCGAGGTCTGGGACCGCTACGGCATCCCGCTGGCCATCACCGAAGCCCACATCGACGCCAACCGCGAAGACCAGCTGCGCTGGCTGCTCGAAATCTGGGAAGCGGCCCAGCAATCGCAGCAGAACGGCGTGGACGTGCGCGCCGTCACCGTCTGGTCGCTGCTCGGTTCCTTCGATTGGAACTGCCTGGTCACCCAGAACAAGGGGTATTACGAACCGGGCCCGCTGGACGTGCGTTCGCCGCTGCCGCGTCCGACCGCGCTGGCGCGGATGATGCAGGAGTTATCCGCCGGCAAGACCCTGTCCCACCCGGTGCTGCGCGGCCAGGGCTGGTGGCGCCGCCCGGGCCGCTTCCTGTGCCACCCGCCGGTGGCCACCCCCGCGGCGCTGACCTCGATCTCCGCCGACGGCCACCGCCTGGTGGGCACGGGCGCGGCACCGATCCTGATCCTGGGCGCCACCGGCACCCTGGGCCGTGCCTTCGCCCGCGTCTGCCGCAAGCGCAACCTGAACTACCGCCTGCTGTCGCGCAAGGAGATGGACATCGCCGATGCGGCATCCGTCGAACGGGCGCTGGCCGAGCACCAGCCGTGGGCCGTCATCAACACCTGCGGCTACGTGCGCGTGGACGAGGCCGAGAACGACATCGAGCGCTGCTTCCGTGAAAACACCGCCGGCCCGGCCATCCTGGCCGCGGCCTGCGCCCGCCACGGCATCCACCTGACGACCTTCTCCAGCGACCTGGTCTTCGACGGCAAGCAAAGCCGCCCGTACGTGGAATCGGACCCGGTCGCGCCACTGAACGTCTATGGCCGCAGCAAGGCCGAGGCCGAGGTGGCGGTGCTGGACGAGAACCCGGCCGCCCTGGTGGTGCGCACCAGCGCCTTCTTCGGCCCCTGGGACCAGTACAACTTCGTGACGCTGGCGCTGGACGCCCTCGAACGCGGCGAGTCCTTCGTGGCCTCGAACGACCTGACGATCACGCCGACCTACGTGCCGGACCTGGTGCATGCCTGCCTGGACCTGGCGATCGACCGCGAGGCCGGCATCTGGCACCTGTCGAACGGCGGCGCCCTGAGCTGGGCCGAACTGGCCTTGAAGGCGGCCGAGCGCGCCGGCATCGATGCCAGCCGCCTGGAAGCGCGCCCGATCGCCTTCCCGGCGGCGCGTCCGGCGTACTGCGCCCTCACCAGCGAGCGCGGCATCCTGCTGCCGCGCCTGGATCAGGCGCTCGACCGCTACTTCGAGCTGCGCAACGTCGACGATCCGGAAATCGAAGAGCTGCAGCACACCGCCGAAAGCCGCCAGCCGGTGGCCAGCGGGCACCGGCAGCAGGAAGAGACGCCACCGGAGGCGGTGCAGGCCGGGAGTTGCTGAGGCCTTAGCGATACGCGTGCAAACCCTGGATTCCCGCCTCCGCGGGAATGACGGTCTCGGGGCTACGTAATGATGACCTGGTTATCGACACGCGGCCGAGAAACCGTCGTCCCCGCGAAGGCGGGGACCCAATTTCGTCGAGCTGCTACCAGCTCGCTCCCCTGCTCCGCTGCACGCACGCTACAATTGCCGCGCTATTCACCTTTTTGCGGGCGCAACAACCGTGCAAGAGCAACATGCCTTCCCCTTCCTGCGGGAAATCCTCCTCTTCCTGGTGCTCGCCGGCATCCTGATTCCCACCCTGCAGCGCCTGCGCATCAACCAGGTAATCGGCTTCCTGGCTGCCGGCATGCTGGTCGGCCCCTTCGGGCTCGGCCTGCTGGCCGGCGATATCCCTGTCCGCGGCTGCCGGCCTGTCGATGGCGCTGGGCGCGATGATCGCGGGCCTGCTGCTGGCCGAGACCGAGTTCAAGCACGAAGTCGAACTGATGGTCGAGCCCTTCAAGGGCCTGCTCATGGGCCTGTTCTTCATGACCGTCGGGATGAGCATCGACACCCGCCAGGTCCTGGACGCGCCCCTGCTGCTGGCGGCCCTGGTGGGCGGCCTCGTCCTGATCAAGGCGCTGGTAGTGGCGCTGCTGTTGCGGATCGGCGGCCTGCCCTGGGGGCGTGCGGTCGAGGGCGGCCTGCTGCTCGGCCAGGGTGGCGAGTTCGCCTTTGTCGCGATCGGCTACGCGGTCACCTCGCAGGTGCTCGACCCGGCGCTGGGCGCGCGCGTCATGCTGGTGGTCGGGCTGACCCTGTTCATCACGCCGCTGCTGGCGCGCCTGGGCCGAACGGTCGGCGACCGCTACGACAGGGCCGCGCGCGAACGCGCCGCCGCCCTCGACGACCATGAATCGGTACATGCGCTGGCCAGCGCGCGCGGGCGCGTCATCATCGCCGGCTTCGGCCGTGTCGGCCAGCAGCTGGCCAAGCTGCTGGGCGAGCAGCAGATTCCGTTTGTCGCTTTCGAGTGCGATGCCAAGCTGGTCTCACAGCTGCATGCCGAAGGCAAGCCGGTCTATTTCGGCAACGCCGCCCGGCCCGAACTGCTGCGCCGCGTCCATGCCGACGAGGCGCCGGCCATCGTGCTGACCATGGACCATCCGGCCTCGGCGCTGCAGGCCGTGCGCGGCATCCGGCGCGAATTCCCGCATGCGCGCCTGTACGTGCGCTCGCGCGACGAGAAGCACGCGCGCGACCTGCGCAGGGCCGGCGCTACCGTGGTGGTGCCGGAAACGCTGGAAGCGAGCCTGCAGCTGTCGGCCTTCGTGCTGGAGGCGATGGGCCTGGACGAGCGCACCGTGGACGGCATCGTCGACCAGGAACGCAAGGTGTTCGCCGCCCGGCTGCTGGAACCCGACCGCCCGCCCTGAACGGCAGCTCCTGCCCGGCCATCCGGCGCGGACAAGCAATCAGCGCGCGGCGGCTGCCGCGTCGCGCAGCACCTGGAGCAGCGCAGCCTGCATCGGCTCGTTCGGATCGTGGCCGGCGCGCGGCACCACGACGAAACGCTTGTGGGGAGCCTCGATCCTGTCGAAATAACGCCGTGCCACGCCGGCATCGGAGAGCATGTCCTCCTGCCCCATCACGAAGTACACCGGCAACGCGAAGCGGGTGCCCATCCGGTACAGGTCGTAGCGCGAGAGCATGCCGTCGCCCTTCAGACCGACGAACTGGATGTACGAATAATCCTCGCCGGCCGTGTAGTCCGCCTTGTACTTCGGCGTCGTGTATTGTGGCGCCGGCTGCCACCATGAGGACGGCGCCGGATCGGTCACCTTTGCCTCGAACTTGCGGTCGATGCGGCGGGCGATGCCGAAGGCGCGCGGATCGGTCCAGGGCGGCGTGCCCAGCGCTTCGAGCTTGCTTACCGAATCCGTGTCGTTGGCGGCGCGCGCCGCCTGCAGCAGCCTGGTATAGAACACCGTCGCGTTGGTCTTGTCGTCGATGATCTGCACCACGCCGATGTAGGCGTCGAACAGGCCGGGGCGTGCATGCGCCATCTGGATGCCGAGCATCGAGCCCCAGGAACTGCCCCACAACAGCAGCTTGCGCTTGCCGAGACGGCGCGTGACGTGTTCGGCGACGGCGAGCCCGTCCGCCGTCAGCTGTTCCATCGTCAGGGGCTCGTCTTCAGCGGGCGGATTGCGGCCGTAGGTCATGCCGGCGCCGCGCTGGTCCCAGTGCACCAGCGTGAACTCCTTCTCCCACGGACCGTAGAGCTTGTGCGCGTAGGGTGTGAGCGGGTTGCCGGGCCCGCCGTGCACCATCAGGACGACGGGATTGGCGCAGCGTTGGCCCTTGATGGTCACCCACTGCTCGATGCCGTTGATGGGAACGAAGCCCTGTTCGTCGATTCCCTTGTCCGGGTCTTCGCACGCGGCGTGCGCGGCGAGGGGCAGCGACAGGAGCAAGGCGCACATCAGGGTGAGGATTCGATGCATCGGCCTCTCCGGCAGGATGGAAACCGCCAAGATATCGGTTTGCCGGTCCCGTCGCAAGCACCGGCAAGGAATTACCCCGCCTGCATGACCGTGGCGCTGCCCGCGCAGGCAAGCGGCCTGATTTCCGTCACACGCCGCCCTCGCGGCTATAATCCGGCCATCCCGACAGCTTGCGCAGGCTCACGATGACCGATACCGTTTCCTCGTCCCCTTCCTCCTCCAAGGCGCTCGGCCACATCCGCGTGCTCGACCTGTCGCGCGTGCTTGCCGGCCCCTGGTGCTCGCAGAACCTGGCCGACCTCGGCGCCGACGTCATCAAGATCGAGCGGCCCGGCAACGGCGACGACACGCGCGCCTGGGGCCCGCCCTACGCCAGGGACGAGGAAGGCCGCGACACCAGCGAAGCGGCCTACTACCTGTCGGCCAACCGCGGCAAGCGCTCGGTGACGGTGGACATCGCCAGCAGCGAAGGCCAGAAGCTGCTGCATGAGCTGGTGAAGCATTGCGACGTGGTGCTGGAAAATTTCAAGGTCGGCCACCTGAAGCGCTACGGCCTGGATTACGAGACGCTGAAAGGCATCAAGCCGGAGCTCGTGTACTGCTCGGTCACCGGCTTCGGCCAGGACGGCCCCTACGCGCACCGCGCCGGCTACGACTTCCTGATCCAGGGCATGGGCGGCCTGATGTCGGTCACCGGCGAGCGCGACGACGTGCCGGGCGGCGGGCCGCAGAAGGTCGGCGTAGCGCTCACCGACCTGATGACCGGCATGTACGCCACCGTGGCCGTGCTGGCCGCGCTCATGCACCGCGACCGCACCGGCCAGGGCCAGCACATCGACATGGCCCTGCTCGACACGCAGGTGGCGATGCTGGCCAACGTGGGCAGCAATTACCTCAGTAGCGGGCAGCCGCCCAAGCGCTGGGGCAACGCGCACGCCAACATCGTGCCTTACCAGACCTTCGCCTGCGCGGACGGCCACCTCATCGTCGCCACCGGCAACGACGGCCAGTACCAGAAATTCGTGGAAGCGGGCGGCCGCCCGGAACTGGGGAGCGACCCGCGCTTCACGACCAACCCGCTGCGCGTGCAGAACCGCGACGTGCTGGTGCCGATGCTGGCCGAGATGGTGAAGCAAAAACGCCGCGACGAATGGATTGCGCTACTGGAGTCGGTTGGCGTGCCCTGCGGGCCGATCAACGACATCGGCGAAGTGTTCGCCAACGAGCAGGTGCGCGCGCGCGAGGTCGCCATCGAACTGCCGCACCCGACGGCGGGCAAGGTCAGGCTGGTACGCAACCCGATCCGGATGTCCGCCACGCCTGCGACCAGCGACAAGGCGCCACCGCTGCTGGGCCAGCACACCGACGAAGTGCTGCACGATGTGCTTGGCCTGGGCGTGGAGGAGATTGCCGCACTGCGCGACAAGGGTGTCGTGTAGTGTCGTGTGAGGAGGACGGCGCTGCCGTCCTCCCCGCGAACCTCAGTGCAGCTGGTGCTTGAGGTCCGACAGCACGTCATGCACCCGCGTCACCACCGAGGTGACCTGGGGTGACGGTTGCGAATCGCGGCACATGCGCTTGGCCTCGTCGCCCATTTCTTCCAGCCGGTCGATGCATTGGATGATATCGGACTGGTCGTTCGACTGCATCACGCGCTGCGCTTCCGGCATCTCATGTGCAATCTTCTGTATGCAATCCCGGATCTCTTCCGGCGCCCCCTCGTCGTTCCGGGTTACCTCTTCGGCCTGGTTGATCGTCTGCTGGATCTGGCTGAAACGCTGTTGAATTTCGGCAGGTTGCAACATGATTGACCTCCTGAAAGTAATGCGGTGAATCCGCTCGGATCAATCACTTTAGTCTTCCCGGCGACGATATCAAGCGCGTATTTCAGCGGTGCCCGCGTCAAAGCAGGGTCAGGAGCGCGGCACGGTACGGCGTTGCGGCAAAACTCAGCGGACGAAGGCGCTCAGCTTGCCCCTGGTCTGCTCGTCCAGTGAGGTGAACCGCAATCCGACACGGACACTCGTGCTCAGGAAGACGCTGTTCGACACCTCGGCATCGGCGCTGATGTGCTGGAGGGCGCCGTGGAGATAGAGTTTGAAACTGACGCGGCAGGCGCTTCCCGCCTTCAGCGCCCTTGGTATCAGCACAGCCACACCTGCGGGTCCCAGGTCCACCGTCCGCCCTGCCTGCGGGGCCTGCCCCAGCGCCTGCACCATGGCGCTGACGCGGCATATCCGGCGGGGCGCATCGCGCTGTTCCGTATCGGCGGCGCGCCGTCGTGCGGCGGACTTGGCAGTCTCGGGCGACGCCGTGCCGGGCATCTCCCGGGGGAACTCCATGGCGATCCGGTACTGGCGCCGCGTCAGGCTCCGGCGTTGCGCCGGGCTTCGATGCGGCGGACGGCCTCGGCTGCAAGCGTGCGCAGGACCTGCATCTCTTCTTCGCTGAAGCTGCGCGCTTCGGTGCCAGCGACGCAGAACGATCCCAGGGCGTGGCCGCGGGAGGTGATCAGCGGAATACCTGCATAGCAACGCAAGCCATCTTCGGTGACGAGCGGATTGTCCTTCACCCGTTCGTGGACATGGGCGTCCTCGACCACGAAATCGGTGCGGTCGCGGACGGCGAAGCGGCAGAACGCCCACTCGACCGGGGTGCCTTGGGCTTCGGCGATCCAGCCGCCAACACCATGGTGCGCGGCAATGTACTGGGCTTCGTCGAGCACGATGTTGACCATTCCCAGCGGCAAGTCGAGCTTCTGGCTGGCTTCCTTGGCCAGCTCGGACAGGATGCCGCTCACTTCGGGAGCAAACAGGTCCAGGTCGGCGATTTCCTGCAACCTGGCCACGTCCAGGACCGGATCCAGCTCGGGGATTGGTGCGTGTGGATCATTCATGATCGTTTACCTCTTACTTAGCATTCATCAGGGAGAGCGTCCGGTAGGACTTCAGTCGCACCAGGATCGAACTGGCGGCGACCGCGGCGAGGCCGGCACTCTGCTTCAGTTGCAGCAGCACCTTCTCGAACTGTTCCAGCGACAGGATGGCACCCGACCGGGCACCGGCCTGGCGGCAGGCGCTCGTCCATAGCCGGCTCGATTCATCGGGGCCGACAAGACGGGTCAGGGAGGCAAGCACATCCTGCTCGCCTGGCGGAGAAAGGTTGTAGCGCTTTACAGCGGTCGGGGCTTCCATTTGTACCTTATGAGAGAAATAGTGTTTCTGGATCGCGAACAGAACATTGTCGGATGCACGACATCCCGCAACGAACGCAGTGATCAAGCTAGCGTTGACAACCGTACTCTACACTCAAATTCATCATTTTTCAATGCACCTAGGAAACAAATGTTGCCATGATTAATCAAATTAAGTCATTTCTTATGTCAGTCCAGTGATAATTTGTTGTATTTGCGCACTTAAGTAATGCACAGATAGTAGCGAAGACAAGTCATACTGCTATGATAACTTCCTATATGCAACATTTGTTGCATATATGAACTATTTCTCCGCTAAAGTTTGCTCCCTATGTTCACCTACCCCTTGCGTCCGCTGTGCGCGGCTGCGATTGCGCTTACCGTTGCTTCGGGCGGCGCCATGGGTCCAGCCCATGCCGCTGGCGTACCTGAGTCGCAGGCTACTGCCCTCGATGCACTGCCTTTCGAACAGTTGGTCACGATGCGCACGGTTACTGCTGCATCGAAATTCGAGCAGCTCATCAGCGAAGCGCCCTCGGCAGTGGTCATCCTGACCGCAGCCGACATCAAGGAATTCGGTTGGCGTAGCTTGGGCGATGCCCTCGCGTCCCTGCCTGGAGTGTATGTCACCAGCGACAGGAACTACAGCTACCTCGGCGCCAGAGGCTTCCTGCGGCCGGGCGACTACAACAGCCGCTTCCTGCTCCTGGTCGATGGCGCGCGCGTCAATGACGCCGTCTACGACCAGGCCCCGCTCGGCAGCGAAGGCCTGGTTGACATGGATATGGTGCAGCGGATCGAGTTCGTGCCCGGTCCAGGATCCGCCGTGTACGGCTCGAATGCGCTGTTCGGCGTCATCAACGTCATCACCAAGGACGGCAGCGACATGCACGGTGCGCGAACCGCCGTGGCGTCCGGCAGCCACGGCGAACGCAAGCTGCGTGCAAGCTGGGGCTGGCATGGACAGAATGGCGCGGACCTGGTCATGTCCGCCAGCGTCTACGGGCGCGATGGCGCGAACCTGTATTTTCCGGAATACGACACGCCGGAACAGAACCATGGCGTGGCCGAGCGCCTCGACTATGACCGGGCGCGCAACTTCCTCATCAAGGCCAGCTATGGCGGCCTGGTGCTGTCGGCTAGCCACGTGCACCGGACCAAGGGCGTTCCCACCGGCTCGTTCGGAGCAATCTTCAATACCCCGAACCGCACCACTGACGCGCAAAGCGTGGTCAACCTGGGTTATGCCCGCGACTTCACACCCACGTTGAGCCTGTCGGCCGAGGCGCTCTGGGGCAAGGCAGACTATCTTGGGGTCGGTGATTATCCGGGCGAGACTGTTCCGCGCGTCACCAACATCGACGGCGACCACGCGCGCTGGTATGGTGCAAGCCTGCATGCCACCTACACCGGGCTGCGCCGGCACAAGATTCTGTTTGGCATGGATCTCCAACATGACGCGCGGCGCGACCAGTTCAACTACGACCTGGCACCCTACCGCATCCTGCTCGACGACCGTCGGACGGGGCAACGCAGCGGCGTGTTCTTCGAGGACGAAATCCGGCTGTCCGGCACGATGCTGCTCAACCTCGGCCTGCGCCATGACCGGTACGAGGCCGGCCCGCGCAGCACCAACCCGCGCGCGGCCCTGCTCTACAAACTGAGTCCAGCCGATACGGCCAAGCTCATCTACGGTACGGCCTTCCGCGTGCCGAATGCCTACGAGATGTATTACGGACCGGGAGACGGCAGCTACCAGTCCGGCAATCTTGCGCTGGCGCCGGAACGTATCCGGACGCACGAGTTGGTGTTCGAACATGCGCTTGGCACGGCAGGGCACGCCACGCTGTCGCTCTTCCAGTACGCCATGAAAGACCTGATCACGCAGGAGACCGACGAGACAACCGGCGTCCTCATCTTCCGCAACGTGGCACGGGCAAACGCAAGCGGATTCGAAACCGCATTCGAGCGTCTGCTCGACGGCGGCGCGCGGATTCGCGCCAGCTATGCCTGGCAGCGTTCGAGGGACGGCGACGGTGCGGCACTGGTCAATTCGCCACGCCATCTTGCAAAGCTGAACCTCGTAGCGCCGTTGGCAGCCCGTACGCACCTGGGCGTCGAACTCCAGTGCCTGTCCTCACGGCTCACCGAACATACCCGTACTGGCGGTTATTGTGTCGCCAACCTGACCCTCACAGCCGGCAAGGTGCTGTCCGGGGCGGACCTGTCGCTCAGCCTGTTTAATGCAGGAAACAAACACTACGCTGATCCGGCCGGGCCGGCATTCATCCAGGAAGACCTGGCGCGCCAGGGCCGCACACTGTTTGCAAAGCTTGGCTACCAGTTCTGACCAATGATGCCCCGGCCATTTATCCGATCCATAGGCTTTGCAGCAATCGGCGCGCTTGCCTGCGCGCTGGCGGCTGCCCAGGTCAGGGACGTCGAGCTGAAGGCCGCCTACATCTACAACTTCGCGCAGTTCACGGTCTGGCCGGAGACCGCGCGCCCAAAGGCATCCTTCATCGTCTGTGCCAGTCCGAACAGTACCCTGTGGACCAGCCTGCAGTCCTTCAACGGCAAGCCGGTCAACGGCCGGGCATGGAGTACGGTCGATGTGTCCGGCCGTTTGAAGGAAGGAGACTGCGATGTGCTGGTACTGACGCGCTCGGCCGAGCGTCCGCCCGCCCTGCCGGGCACGCTGGTCGTGCGCGACGGCGCAGGCCGTGGTGCGGCCGCCATCACCCTGGTCGATGGCGACGAGCTTATCCGGTTCGACGTCGATACCGAAGAGGCGACGCGCAACGGCCTGCGCTTCAGTTCGAAACTGCTGCGCCTTGCACGAAACGTCATATGAACAACCGCCCCCGACAACCGAAATCGCGGCTGGCGAGCTTGCTCGGCACGGGCCAGCTCGCTGCGGTGGTGGTGGCGCTGGCTGTCGCCGGCAGCATCCTGCTGGCATACCAGTTCATCACGCTGCGCCGTACCCTGGTCGGCGACATGGCGGTGCACGCCTCGATCATTGCCGACAATATCGCCGCACCGCTCATGTTCCAGGACAGGGATGCGGCCACGGAGATGCTGCGCTCCTTCCACCCGGCCCCGTTTCTCACGATGGCAACCGCGCTCGACCGGAACGGGACGATCTTCGCTGAATACCTCCGCGATGGCGGCAAGCAATCGACGCATGCGGATTCCTGGTTTGCGCCCGTCATCGTGACTCGCGCCGTGGTCTACCAGGGCCGTACGCTGGGCCAGGTCCGCCTTGTTGCCGACACGACCGGCATCCGCGACGGCCTGCTGGGCTATGGCGCGCTGCTCGGGCTTGCCTTCCTTGGGGCCCTGCTGACGAGCGGATTGGTCTCCCGCAAGATCCGCTCACGGATGGCACGGGCGGAACGCGAACTGGCCTACCTCGCCTATACAGACCCGGTCACCGACCTGCCGAACCGGCGGGCAAGCAATGAAACGCTCGACGCAATGCTCGAGCGCGCCGGCACCCAGGGCGAAAAGGTCGGCGTGCTCCTGATCGACCTGGACAACTTCAAGGTGGTCAACGATACGGCCGGGCACGACGCGGGAGACCAGTTGCTGCGCGAAGTCGCCCGCCTGCTGCGTGCGCAGGTAAGGGAGACCGACCTGGTGGCGCGCATCGGCGGCGACGAATTCATCGTCATTGCCGGCGCCATGCGCACTACGGAAGAACTCGACCATCTTGCCCACCGCATCATCGAGGCGCTGCAGCGTCCCCTGCAGTTGAATGGCACCGAATTCCTCGCCACCGCCAGCATCGGCGCCGCGGTATTTCCCGACGATGCGGCCAGCGCTCCAGAACTGGTCAGCAATGCCGACACGGCACTGTACGAAGCGAAGGATGCTGGGCGGAACCGCCTCGGCAGGTTCCGCCGTGAAATGATCATGGCGGCGCAGCGTCGCGCCCAACTCGAGCGCGACCTGCGCCGCGCCCTCGCCACGCGCTCCCTGGAAGTGTTCTACCAGCCGCAGTTCGATTGCGCATCCAAGCAGTTGGTCGGCGTCGAAGCACTGGTACGGTGGCGCCACCCGGAGCATGGGTTCATCGGACCGGACGAGTTCATTCCGATTGCCGAGAGCTGCGGCCTGATCGGTGAGCTGGGCACCTGGGTCCTCGAACAGGCCTGCATCGACGTGATCGCCTTGGGCGAACATACCGGCTTGCCGCTGAGTGTGGCGGTAAACGTTTCTGCACGACAGTTCCGCGACAACGAGTTCATCGAGGTCGTACGCAATATCCTGGGAAGCACCGGCTTGCCGGCTGCGCGCCTCGAACTCGAACTGACCGAAACCGTCCTCATGGATGACGTCAGCCGGGCGGCCGGTTTCATGCATGCACTACGCAGCCTCGGGGTGAGGATGTCGATCGATGATTTCGGTACCGGCTACTCGTCGCTGGCCTATCTGCAGTCCTTCCCGATCGACCAGCTGAAGCTCGACCGCAGCTTTGTTCGCCCCCTTCCCCGAGACGGCGCGACCCTGGCCGGCGCCGTGATCGCGCTGGCGCACAGTTTCAACCTGACGGTCGTCGCCGAAGGTGTCGAGACAGCAGAGCAGCTTGCATGGTTGCGCGCGGCCGGCTGCGACGTCATGCAGGGTTACCTGCTGGGCCGGCCTGCGCCGCTCGAGGCGCTGCGCTCGGCGGCAGGCCTGGCGGTCGCCTGAACAGGCAGTCGATGGATGCTGCTCGAGGAAGGCCGGACACTCCCTGGTGGAGGGCGATGGAGCCGGACGGCGCTCCGCCATATGGCCGATCTGCTCCAGATGATGCGTTCTACAATAGTGGGCCTCTATCTATTGCATGGAAGAAATTTAACTGAAGGGCTGATCGACAAGAAAGTAGATACCGATCAAAAGGAGAGGCCGAAAACCGCACCTCACCATGAGGTTCTCGGGTTTTCCCTGGCGGAAGCGTCACTACAATGCACAAGGACTTCCATTCTCAGTTCCTTTTCGACGCCATGCATGTCCCCGCTTTCGCCCTGAAGCAATTACCCCTTCGATGCGCCGGCCTTGTTCGTCCTTGCCTGGCCGCCGTGCATGCCATGTGCTTGCTTGGCGGCGCACTGCCCTGCCATGCGGCGAATGCCACCATGGTAGTCAATGGCATCCTGACCTCGCGCTTCCTGGAACAGGAACGGTGCGACAACTTGGGCCTGATCAGCGCCCAACTACTTCAAAACCTGAACAGCGGCGTCGGTGTGAACCAGCGTCCCGAACTCTCGCACCAGCAGGTCCGGGAGATCGCCACGCGCTACGTCGAGATCAATGAGCAGCTGTGCGACGCGATCACCCCCGTTCTTTCCGGAACCGATGCCTGGGCGCGCGTCTATGACAAATATGCCGGCTCAACGCTGTCGGACAAAGCCTGGGCCAGGTTTCTGGCCGACGAGCGAGCCATGAAATGGGCTGCCATCACCGCCCAGTTCCGGACCGAGCTGATCGCACTCAACAGCGCCATCAATCTTGCAATGGCATTGCGTCCCGATGCCTTCAATCCGGACGCAAAGCGGCTGCACAATCTTCACTTGCCGGAAACGCGCAAGCTGCTTGCGGACATACGTCGGGTATCGTTGACCGATGAAGAAGCGAAGGTCAGATTTGCGCTGGCAAGCCTGCACGACCAGCCGGCGTTTCGCGAGATGCTCCCGGCACGCTTCAATGTAGTGCGCCTGGCCGGGATCGAAGCCAGGACGCGCGAAATCGGGCTGCATCTCGTGAACAAGCATGAGGTCCACCTGGAAGACTTGTATAACGCCAGAACCCGCATGTTGCTGTTCACGCGCGAGAACGATGCACTCGAACTGAAGCTGGACGCTACGATCCGTACCGCGACGACACAAATCAAGGCCCTGGTGTCCAAATACCGCTAAAGTCTGGAAGATTGCTAGCGGACCGGCGCAAGCCGGCGCAGACGCAGCGCGATACCGATGGCCACGCCGAGCAAGGCCCCGAGCGCCGCGATCACGCCGGGCCAGCCCCGGTGTTCCCACACATGGCCGATGAACCAGCCCACCACGCTCGATCCGACGTAATAACTGAAGAGATAGATACCCGAAGCCAGCGCCTGGGGCGGCCGTGCGCGCCGGCCGACCCAGCTGCTGGCGACCGAGTGCGCCGCGAAAAAGCCGAAGGTCGCCAGCCCGGTACCGAGCACGATGGCGGCCACCGATTCGTGCAGCGTCACCAGCAGCCCGGCGATCATCACGGCAATGAACAGCCACAGCACGTTGCGCCGCCCCAGCCGGTCGGCCAGCTTGCCCGCCCACATCGAGCTGAACATGCCCAGCAGGTAGAGCAGCGACACCGCGCCGACCGCGCTCTGGCTCAGGCCAAAGGGCGGCGCCAGCAAGCGGTAGCTGATGTAGTTGTACAGGCTCACAAAGCATCCCATCAACAGGAAGGGCAGCACGAACAGCCAGGGCAGGCCTTCGTCGCGCAGGTGCGTGCGCAGCCCGTCGAGGAAGCCCGGGCCCTTGGTCCGCTGGGCGCCCGCATGGCGCGACGGCGGCAGGCTGCGCGAGAACTCCCAGGCCGCAACCAACCCGGCCGCGCCGAGCAGGCCGAGCGCGATGCGCCAGGAGACGAAATCGCTGATCACCGAGGACAGCACCCGTCCGCTCATGCCCCCGAACGCACTGCCGCTGATGTACATCCCCATCGACCGGCCCAGCGAGGCCCCGTCTATTTCGTCGCTGAGATAGGCCATCGCCACCGCGGGCAGGCCGCCCAGCACGAGGCCGAGCAGCGCGCGCGCGGCGACCAGCTGGGTGTAATCGAAGGCGAAGCTCGAGAGCAGCGTGAGCAGCGCGCCGCCGGCCATCGACGCGACCATCAGCTGCTTGCGGCCGATGCGCTCGGCCAAGCCGCCGGAACCGAGCAGCGCGACCGCCAGCGTCGCGGTGGACACCGACAGCGCCAGGCTGCTTTGTGCGGGAGTGAGGGAGAAGTCCTGCGCCAGCAGCGGCATCAGGGGCTGGACGCAGTAGAGCAGCGCGAAGACCGAGAAGCCGCCGAAGGCCATGGCGCGGTTGATGCGGCGGAAGTCCGGGCTTCCGGCCGCGATCGGACCGCGCACAGGGCTCATGATCGACGTACTACGGCAGGTCCGCGTCGAGCTCGGAACCGGCGTAGTTCTCCAGCTCGGTGAAGAGCTGCTTCATGGTCGCCTTGGTCTTGATGTGCTGCAGCACGGTGCAGTGCTCGCGGTAGGTATTGATGCGCTCGGCGATGATGGGCTGGTGCGCCGCCGGGATGCGCGCCATCAGCTCGGCCCAGCCGGCTTCGAAGTCGGGATCGTTCTTGCGCACCGATTTCACGAAGCGCTCGAACTCCTTCTGGCCGGTGCGCGCCGTGATGCGTGCACCCCCTTCCACGGCGAAGATGACCGCCAGCGCGATCACGCCTTCGGCGTTCAGGTCGGGATCGTTGATCGGGCCTTCGTAGTGGTGGCGGCGCAGCCACTGGGCCGCGCGCACGATCGCCTGCACGTCCTGGCGCTGCTTGAGCTGGCCGAGATAGCGCTCGTAGCCGGACCAGGTCTCGCCCGGGTCGGCCGTGCACAGGTCGACGAACAGTTCCTTCAGGCGGCGCTGCGCGTACACCGGATCAAGGTCGTATTCGCCCACCAGGCTGTCCTCGGGCAGCGCCGCCAGTTCCTTTACGAGTCTGAAGCCCTGCTGGAATACCAGCTCGGCGCCCTCCTCGATCAGGATGTCGAGCGCGTCGAGGTCGTCCTCGGTGTCGAGCAGGTGCTCGAGGCCGAGCGACACCCCGCCCACGGTCAGCAGCAGCGCGCGCTGGATGCCCTCGGCGGTGCGGTCGTTGGTGAATTTCTCGGCGACCATGGCGGTGATGCCGGACAGTTCGTCCGCCAGCACCACGGCTTCGTCGGGCGTTGCCTCGGTCGGCAACAGCTTGATGGCGCGCACCAGGCGCGGCAGCTTCTCGATGACGATTGCAGGCAGCATTGTTCCTGGCGCCCCGCTCACGAGAAGATGTCCGTGCCCATGCTGCGGCGGGTACCACGGCGCGGCATGCTGCGCACCGACGGCACCTGCTTGCGCAGGCGGTACAGCAGTTCGCGCGTCGAACGCTGCATGAATTCCGATTCCTCGTCCGGGTCTTCCGGCAGCTCGACGTCGGCCATCTCCGCACTATGGCGGAAGTCAGGGAACAGCTCGAGCAGCGAACGCTCCCAGCCGTCCTCGCTGGCCCTGGCCAGGTCGATCGCCAGCGGCACGATGTCGCTGTCGGCGCTGGTCTGGCCGGTGACGTAGCGGCCCTTGGAGAGGATTTCGCCGGCCACTTCGAGGATTTCGCGCGGCGCCAGCGACCACAGGATGGCGAACACGGTCGCGCCGTGGTCGGTGCTTGACGCCTCCTGCAGCAGCTCGTGGCGGCGGTCTTCGTCGTCGTTGGCGTAGACGATGCCGTGCACATGGTTGAACAGGTTCTCGGCGATACGCTCGGGATCGTCCTCGATCATGTTGTCCGGCCAGGTGGCGGCGATGTAGGCCAGGCTGTCGGCCCAGGCCTTCGGCGGCACCAGCAGGGTCGCGACCGAGGCCTTGGCGCCGTCGAAGCCGGCCAGGTGCAGCGCCGTCACCTGCGGCGGCAGGGTCGACAGCACTTCGGCGACGGCGTAGTCGCCGTGCGCGTCGGCGGCTTGCGAGAACGCTTCCTCGGCGTGCTCGAGCGAGCCGGCCAGCACCAGTTCGCTGACCTGCCTGGTCAGCGCCGGCAGGTTGGCGCCCTTGTTTTCGTTGGCTTCGTCGCTCATTCGCGCTCTCCTCCTTCAGGATCGAACAGCTGGGTGAAGTCGTCGCTCGCGGCGGTGCCGTCCATGTCGTCGTCGTCGCCTTCGTCGCCCTCGCCCAGGCGGTCGAGCGAGCGGTCCTCGTCTTCCCAGCGTCCCTGGTTCTTGTACAGGAAGGCGGTGATGATGGCCTGGCGCGCCAGTTCCGGATAGTTGGCCGTCATCGCCTCGTACATGGCGCGGCCTTCCTCGCTGGTGCACTCGGCCATGGCGAACACGCGCGCCGGATCGGTGCCTTCGTAGTCGGCGGCCTCGCGCATCAGGCCCTTCGGGTCCTTGAACTTGATGCAATCAACGAGCGCAAAGGCCATCAGGTTGACGTCGTCCAGGCCCGAGCCGCCGGCATATTCCGAGACGAGCGCGCCGACCATCATGTCGTAGTTCTTCTTGTTGGGCGGGTCGCCCAGCGTGCCCTCGATCTGCCCTTCCAGTTCGCGCGACTGGAACGAGAATTCGGGATGTACGTTTTTCATTGTGTGTCCTGTTGATTCGTGGTTGGGCCGGGAGGCAGCCGGATGCACCGGCCAGCCGGTCCGGCATCGCGCCTGCAGCTCAGTGTTGCAGGTTCACGCCGTTGAGCGCGAACAGCGAGCGCCACAGTTCGAAAGCCTCGGCCTCGGCATCGAGCACGATGCGGTGGTTGACGCTCTGGTTGTACTCGGCCCGCTTGACCGGGTCCGACAGGACCTCGTAGGCCTTGGTGACGGCCTTGAAGCGCGCCTCGGCGCCCGGCGCCTGGTTGCGGTCCGGGTGGTAGCGCATCGCGAGCGAGCGGTAGACCTTCTTGATCTCGTCGTCGCTGGCATTCGGGGCGACGCCGAGGATCGCATATAAATTTTCCAAAACATCTCTCCCGGCAAGGGCCGCAAATCGGCAAAGAACGAGATTATCCTATAGAAAACGATCGGCTGGCGAGGGCCTGGGAACTATCGCCCACAAGCCGGGCAGGCGGCAGCGGCATGCCGGCCAGGACCGGCGGCCAGGCGCGGACCGGCTCCGGATGGGTGGCGAAGGTTTTCATGCTTGAGCCTTGCAGAATGACCGGGTTGCCCCAAGTATGTATTCTTCCCATGCGCCACACCGTGCGCTCCACCACATAGGCGGCCGGCAGGGCCCTGCCTTACGGTAAAATGTGCGCAACTTACCTTTCCCAAACTCTTCTTTCATGAGCAACGAAAAGAATACCCCGGCTGCGGCGGGCAATCCTCCGTCGTCCAATTTCCTGCGCGCCATTATCGAAAACGACTTGGCGGCAGGCACCCACGTGCGCGAAGGCATGCCGCCCGTGATCACCCGTTTCCCGCCGGAGCCGAACGGCTACCTGCACGTGGGCCATGCCAAGTCGATCTGCCTGAACTTCGGCCTGGCGCGCGACTACGCCGGCCGCTGCCACCTGCGCTTCGACGATACCAACCCGGAAAAAGAAGACCAGGAATACGTCGACACCATCATGGATTCCGTGAAATGGCTCGGCTTCTCCTGGGAGCAAGGCGGCCAGGAATACCTGCACTACGCCAGCGACTACTTCGACAAGCTGTACGAGATGGCCGAGTACCTGATCCGCGAAGGCAAGGCCTACGTGGACAGCCAGACTCCTGAAGAAATGGCGAAAAACCGCGGCAACTTCAGCACCCCGGGCACCAACTCGCCGTTCCGCAACCGTCCGGTGGAAGAATCGCTGCAGATTTTCCGCGACATGAAGGCCGGCAAGTACAAGGACGGCGAGTACGTGCTGCGCGCGAAAATGTCGGAAGACGCGATGTCCTCGCCGAACATGACCAACCGCGACCCGGCCCTGTACCGCATCCGCCATGCGCACCACCATCGCACCGGCGACAAGTGGTGCATCTACCCGATGTACGACTACACGCACCCGATCTCGGACGCGCTGGAGTCGATCACCCATTCGATCTGCACCCTGGAATTCCAGGACCACCGCCCGATGTACGACTGGCTGGTGGATACCCTGGCCGACGGCGGCTTCTTCCCGCGCCCGGTGCCGCGCCAGTACGAAATGGCGCGCCTGAACCTGACCTACGTCGTGACGTCGAAGCGCAAATTGCGCGAGCTGGTGGATACGGGTGTGGTGACGGGCTGGGACGATCCGCGCATGCCGACCATCGTCGGCCTGCGCCGCCGCGGCTATACGCCGGAGTCGATCCAGCTGTTCTGCGAGCGCATCGGCGTGTCCAAGGCCGACGGCTGGATCGACATGAGCACGCTGGAAGGCGCGTTGCGCGACGACCTCGACCCGAAGGCGCCGCGCGCGATCGCCGTGCTGCGTCCGCTCAAGCTCATCGTCGACAACTTCCCGGAAGGCGAGTCGGTCGAGTGCACCTCGCCGGTCCACCCGCACCATCCGGAATGGGGCGTGCGCACCTTCCCGTTCACCCGCGAGCTGTGGATCGAGCAGGAAGACTTCTTGGAAACCCCGACCAAGGGCTACCACCGCTTCACCCCGCCCGTGGGCGACCAGCCGGGCGCGCGCGTGCGCCTGAAGTACGGCTTCGTGGTCGAGTGCACCGGCTTCGACAAGGACGAGAACGGCAAGGTCACGGCCGTGCACGTGAAGTACTTCGAGGATTCGAAGTCGGGCACGCCGGGCGCGGACAACTACAAGGTCAAGGGCAACATCACCTGGGTCAGCGCCGCCACCGCCCTGGAGGCCGAGGTGCGCCTGTACGACCGCCTGTTTACGGAGCCGCAGCCGGACGCCGGCGGCAAGGATTTCAAGGCCGCGCTCAACCCGAACGCCCTCGAAACCGTGACCGCCTACCTGGAGCCGGGCTTGAAGGATGCGATGCTCGAGCAGCGCTTCCAGTTCGAGCGCCACGGCTACTTCGTGGCCGACCGCGTGGACTCGAAGCCGGGCAAGCCGGTGTTCAACCGCGTGACCACGCTGAAGGACAGCTGGGGTAAATAAACGGAAACAAGGGACAAGTAAACTTTCCCTGAACCATCAGCTCTTTCCTACAGAAGAGCTGATGGTTTCTTCCAGCAACAAATTCAACCGGCAGGAAGGTTTCCACCTCACAAGTCCCGTTGGTTTTCTGGTAAACCTATCCAATCTGATAGGTACTTCGTGGTCTGAAGACGCTTAGCGTATGAATGTGTGTCGCATTATCGCGACGCGTACCCTTTCGCAAGCGAGACTTTGGACCATGTCTTCACGCCGCCCCCCTTCCAGACTGGCTGCGCTGCCGATGACCCTCCTGACTGGCGCGCTGCTGTCGGTAACAGTCGGCACCGCCTTGTACCTGGTCACCGCCGAGGCCATCGAGAGCGATGCCCAGGAGCGTTTCCGCGGCATGGCACGCGCCGCGCAGTACGCGATCGACGCCCGCATCAAGAGTTATACCAACGTGTTGCGCGGCACGGCCGGGCTGTTTCACGCGAATCCGGAAGCCAGCGCCGACGATTTCCGCCACTACGTCGAGCAGCTCGACACGCCCCGCAACTTCCCAGGCATCGAGGCCATGAATTATGCGCGCACCGTCGGCCCGGCCGAACTGTCGGCGGTGGAAGCCGACGTGCGCCGCCGCCTGCGTCAATATGGCATGCCCGAGCCAACCAGGGAGCTGCGTCCCGTACCAGGCCGCGACAGCTACACGATCATCGTCTACATGGAACCGGCCATCCCGGAATCGCTCGACAAGCTCGGCCTGGATCTGGAAGCGCGCAGCTACGCCCGACGCACGGCGGCAGAGGCGCGCGACAACAATACCATTGCCGCCTCGGGCATTCGCGTCAACATACCCTCTGGTCCGAAGCAGAACATCCTCGCAATGCGCTTGCCGGTGTACCGCAGCAATATGCCGCTCGGCACCGTCGCCCAGCGCCGCGCCGCCTACATCGGCTCCGTCGGTATCGGTTTCGGTGTCAACAAAATGGTCAACGGCATACTCGAGGGATTCCTGGTCAAGGGCGCGCGCCTGGTCCTCACCGACCTCAGCGATGTGCCGCCGGAGCCGGGCGAACACCGGCCCAGCGCGGTCCTCTACGACAGCCATGCAGCGGCGAAAGTCCGACCATCAATGCGCGACGACGCCGGCATGCTGAGGGCCAGCCTGCCGATCGAATTCAACCAGCGCCAGTGGCGCGCCGATTTCAGCATCGCCAAGTCGGCACTGTACACCCGCTTCGACCTCTTCTATCCCTGGCTGGCCGCGCTTGCCGGCACGCTCAGCACCGCCCTGCTCTACGCGCTGTTCCAGACCATGGCCACTTCGCGCCGTTCGGCCCTGCGCATGGCCGAGGACATGACGCGCGAGCTGCGCGCCAGCCAGGCCAAGCTGCAGGCCACCAACGAAAAGCTGCGCCTGCTGGCTGCGCATGCGGAACAGATCAAGGAAGGGGAGCGCAAGCGCATTGCGCGCGAGATCCACGACGAGCTCGCGCAGAACCTGCTGGCGCTGAAGATCGAGGCGGAGTTCCTCGCCAACCGTACGCGCGAGCGCCATGGCCACCTGCACGAGCGCGCCAGCGCGACGGTACGCCAGATCAATGTGACGATCCGCAGCGTGCGCCAGATCATCAATGACTTGCGCCCTAACGTGCTCGACCTCGGGCTGAACGCGGCGGTGGACTGGCAGGTGACCGACTTCGCGCGCCGCACCGGCATCGAATGCGAGCTGGTCGAGGACGAAGCCGAACACTACCTCGACGACCACTGCGCCACCGCCCTGTTCCGCATCCTGCAGGAATCGCTCAACAACGTGGCCCGGCACGCGCGCGCAAGCAAGGTACGGATCGACCTGCACCAGCATGCCGACATGCTGACGATGACGATCCGCGACAACGGCGTCGGCATGCAGCCGGGCAGCCGCAACCGAAACGGTTCCTTTGGCCTGGTGGGCATCGAGGAGCGCGTCAACATCCTCGGCGGCAGCTTCTCGATCAGCAGCGGCCCCGATACCGGCACCACGATCGTCGTCACGATTCCGGTAGGCGAAGGCGGGACAGGACCACGTCCCCTGCCCGCCCAGGACAACGATTTCACGCTGTCCGCGCTGGCTTGACGCACGCGCGAACCGTCAACGATTCGTATCAATTGTTGTAGCGTTTCCGCACAGCAGTTCCTTACTTGACAGAGCTCAACATTAACACTGACCTCGCGCAGGACAATTGTTATCACTGCCACCGGTCAAGACGCTCTTCTTGGCTTCCGATTAACGCGAACCACATACTCAGGAGGAAGTTTCTGGAGTACCGCAGCACCAAAAACTAGGGAATAAGAAATGCCTACATAAATCGTCCAAAACAAAAGGTGATCATCATGTCGACCAATGAATTCGCAGCGTTCCAAGCACTTGACCTTGCCCCGATTAAAATGAAACTGATGCATGTGGAATCCGGCGAAGGCTGGTCCGCATTGCGCGCAGACGCAGTGGAAACCGAATACCGCCGTTTCCTGTTCCTGATGAAGAAATACCCCAACGCAGAGGCTTCGCCGACTGTCGACGTGGACACCTTCTGGCATTACCACATCCTCGACACGATGAAGTACGCACGCGACTGCGCCGCCGTATTCGGCTACTTCCTGCACCACTATCCTTACGTCGGCATCGGCGCCAGTGCGAACGACAGCGATCACGTCGCCGCCGGCGAACGCATGCGCGAAATCTATGAAGCGGAATTCGGCGCCGCAGCTGTCCCCTACGCCGCCTGGAACACGTCTGACAGCAAGCGCCTCGACATCAGCGCATGGTACAAACTGCCTGGAGAGCGACGCGAAGCCGCCAACACAGCATACGCGTACTGCACCGCACCGGGAACGCCACGCCAGGCCAGTAACGCCGCATATGCCTACTGCACTGCCCCGGGAACGCCACGCCAGGCTGCCAACGCTGCCGCGTACGCCTACTGCACCGCGCCGGGAATGCCACGCGAAGCTGCCAATGCCGCATACGCCTACTGCACCTCGCCGGGAGTGCCGCGCCAAGCTGTCAACTCCGCGTATGCTTACTGCACCTCGCCGGGAATGCCACGCGAAGCTGCCAACGCCGCCGCGTATGCATATTGCACGTCGCCGGGTGTACCCGCCCAGGCCGCCGACGCCGCGTATGCTTACTGTACCGCGCCGGGAGCGCCGCATGACGCCGCCAACGCCGCAGCGTACGCATTCTGCTCCTCGCCGGGAAAGCAGCCGCAGTCCGATGCCGCGGAACCTTGCGCCGCACCGGGCAAGGAACTGGCGCACGCAGCCTGACTCCCCCGTCGAAGGCCGGTATGGCGACAGGCCGTACCGGCCTTTTTCATTCACGCCGCGAGCGGCTCCACCACCTCGTCCGGCCTGACCATCAGTTCGCGCAGTTCGCGAATGCTGAATTCGCTCACCTCATGCATGCGCAACAAGAGCGTTGCTCCGATCGGCAGCGTGTTATGGCGGATCTTGCTGATCACGGACGGCGCCACTTCGAGCACGCGCGAGAGCGCGGCATCGTTCTTCAGGCGCAGCCTGGCGATCAGGGCGTCAAGGACGCGGTTGGGGTCGTACTCCGCTCCCGGCGGCAGTCATCTGATGGGCATCTTGGCTTCTTTCAGGAATATTAATTATTTGTCACTTTTCGTGATCTATCGTGGAAAATTTGCACACGCTGCCGAAACGGCATCGTTTATGTGGCTTTTTTCGCCAGGGGCGAAATGATACACAGTGCGCTTGCTTGTTGCGCAAGACGGGGACGTTTTTGAAGAGCCGAGGGTGCGGCGATGTGCATCCTTCCGGTGGAGCCGGGACACGGACGCATGGGGGGAAGCCACCCGGCGGCGCGGGTGGCCGATGTGAAGTCGATCGACTCGTCGGGCTAAATTTTCTGGCTGAATCGTGCCGGATTCGCAGCCTTATTTCTTCTTGCCTGCCCCGGCCTTGGCCAGGCCGCTGGCCTGGTACAGGGTGCGGGCATCGGCATGCGCGCGCTCCAGGGTGCGCATGCCGGGCTTGTCGTCGTGCGGCACGAAGTATTCCTTGTCCTGCGCATCGACGACGATCTTGATCGCGGCGGCATCCGGGACGCCGTATTTTTCGACGATCAGCGTGGTGACTTCGTCGAGGTATTCTTCATAGGTCATGCTGGCTTCTCCTCCTGGGGCCGTGATTGTACGCCGGCCAGCGCCGTCGCGACATCGGGAAAGCGCAGCCGCGCCCGCAATTCGCGCTTCAGGCGGGTGTTGTCCAGGCGGCGCGACTCCGACATGAAGGACAGCAGCGTCGGCGTGACCACCGCTTCCAGCTCGGTGCGCGGCAGGCGCGGCGGGCGGGCCAGCGCGAAGGCGTCGGCCACGGCATCGAAATAGTCGCCCATCTTCATGCGCGTGTCGTCCACCGCGTGGACCACGCGTCCCGGCAGTCCGCGCAGCAGCGACAGCAACACGATGCGCGCCAGGTCGTCGGCGTGGATGTGGTTGGTGTACACGTCATCCTCCGGCCGCAACGCCGGCGTGCCCTGCTCCAGCCGCTTGAGCGGCAGGCGGTCGCCGGCATAGATGCCGGGCACGCGCAGGATCGACAGCCGGGTGCCGTTGGCCAGCGCCCACGCGCGCAGCACGCGCTCGGCATCGACACGTCGCCGCGCACGCGCATTGCGCGGCGCGACCGGCCGCGATTCACGCACCAGCGCGCCGCCGCAGTCGCCGTACACGCCGCTCGTGCTCACGTAGGCGAGCCGCGCCACCCTGCCGAGGGCGGCCACGAGGTGACGCGTACGGCGGTCCAGGACGCCCTCGGGCTGCGGCGGGGCCAGGTGCAGCACCCAGTCGGCCAGTCCGTGCAGGCGGCGCAGGCTGGCGGGATCGTCGAGGTCCGCCACCACCGGCACGGCGCCGGCCGCGCGCAGCGCGCGGCAGCGCTCGCGCTGGCTGGTGAGCGCAAAGACGCGGAAACGCGCGGCGACCAGCGGCAGCAGGCGCATGCCGACGTCGCCGCAGCCGACGATGAGCAGGCGCGGTCGGTGGAAGGCGGCAGGCTGGATCATGGGTGCAAAAGAATAACGGGAGCGATGGGAGCGCGCTACTCTAGCACAGCGCCGGCCTGGCCCAGCCGGCCGGCGTTTCACGGCCGGGAGGCCGGCGGTGTAGAATACGCCCGAAAAACATTTGCCGATTCAACGGTTTGCCGCGCGCAGGCCCCAATCCAACATACCGCATGAGCTTCCAGATCACCGTCCAGCCAAGCGGCCACCAGTTTACCTGCGAGGCCGATGAAACCGTCCTTTCCGCCGCCATCCGTGCCGGCATCGGCCTGCCCTACGGCTGCAAGAACGGCGCCTGCGGCTCGTGCAAGGGCAAGGTCCTGGACGGCGAGCTGACCCACAAGCCGCACCAGCAGCGCGCCCTGACCGACATCGAGAAGACCCAGGGCATGTCGCTGTTCTGCTGCGCGGTGCCGCAACAGGATCTCGTGATCGAGGCGCGCGAGGTGGGCGGCAGTTCGGAATACCCGGTGCGCAAGATGCCGACCCGGATCGCGGGCATCCGCAAGGCCGCGCCGGACGTCGCCATCGTCACGCTGCAGCTGCCCGCCAACGAGGCGCTGGCCTACCGCGCCGGCCAGTACATCGAATTCCTGCTCAAGGACGGCAAGCGCCGCGCCTACAGCATCGCCTGCGCGCCCTCCTTCAATGGCCCGCTCGAGCTGCACATCCGCCACTTGCCGGGCGGCCTGTTCACCGACCACGTGTTCGGCGCCATGAAGGAACGCGACATCCTGCGCTTCGAAGGCCCGCTCGGCACCTTCTTCCTGCGCGAGGAGTCCGACAAGCCGATCGTGCTGCTGGCCTCCGGCACCGGCTTCGCGCCGGTGAAGGCGCTGGTCGAGCACCTGATGCACCTGAAATCCACGCGTCCGGTCCGCCTGTACTGGGGCGGACGCCGCCCGCAGGACCTGTACATGGACGAGCTGTGCCGCGCATGGGAAACCACGCTGCCGGACTTCCGCTACGTGCCGGTGGTGTCGGACGCGCTGCCGGAAGACGCCTGGCAGGGCCGCACCGGCTACGTGCACGCGGCCGTCATGCAGGACATCCCCGACCTGTCCGGCTACCAGGTGTACGCCTGCGGCGCGCCGGTAATGGTGGATTGCGCGCGGCGCGAGTACGTGGCGCAGTGCGGACTGCCGGAGGACGAGTTCTTTGCGGATGCGTTCACCACGGAAGCCGATCTGGCACAGCCGTGATCTGCCGGCGTTCGGCCGGTTACAGAAAACCGCCGAAAGCCTGCATGTTTCCGCTGTCGCCTCCCGGCCGCCTGGCCGTCCTGCGCAACCGTAACCTCTCCTTCTACCTCTCCGCCCGCTTCCTCGGCACGCTCGCCGTGCAGATGCAAAGCGTCGCCATCGGCTGGCAAAGAGCGCAACGAGGCCGCAACAAAGACGGGATGAATGCCTACATGTGGTCGGGCTTGCAACTGACGGGACAAGCCCCACCTGTCATACAGGCGCGGCCAAAATATAGCCGCAGGTAACATACAGCCGACCATGACAACAGGAGCCATCATATGCAAATCAACGTCAATACCAACAGCAGCATCTCGGGCAGCCAGGGGCTGGAGGAACACGTGGAGACCGTGCTCCGCAGTTCGATCGAACGTTTCGAAGAACATATCACGCGCGTCGAAGTGCACCTGAGCAATGAGAACAAGGAAAAGCACGCTGACGGCGGCAATTCCTGCACGATCGAAGTCCGCGTGCGGGGTCATCAGCCGATCGTGGTGCACGAACACTCCGACGACCTGCGCCAGTCGATCAAGAATGCCGGCAGCAAGATGGCGCGTGCGCTCGACAGCATGTTCGGCCGCCTCCAGGACAAAGGCAGGCACGGCATTGCCGCACCAGCCGTCGATGCATTGGCGGACAAGCACCTGACCGATTCCTGATCGGCGCTTCCTTGCCGGAAAGTGGCGCGCCCGGCTCCTGGGCGCGCCACCCGGTCAGGTCCTGCCTCCCTCCACCATCGCCCTCACCTCGCGCAGGTAGCGCAGGCCCGCCAGCGCGCGGCTGCCGTACCACGACATCATCTCGCCATCGACCAGGAACACCGGGATGCCCAACTGCTTCTCGAGCGCATCGGCATGCGCTTCGGTGAAGCGATACGGCTCGGTCGACAGCAGCACGGCATCGAGCTGGCCGACCAGTTCCTGCGACCAGCCAAAGCTGGGATAGCGTTTCGCCTCTCCTTCGCCGAACACCGGCATGCGCCAGCCGAGTTCGCGCAGCATGGCGGCAATATACGTGTCGTCCGACACGCTCATCCACGGATCCTGCCAGATGCAGTACAGCACGGTGCGCGGCGGCGTGGCCGGCAAGGCGCGCAGGGCCGCGTATTCGGCTTCGAAGGCCGCGCACCAGGCCGCGGCCGCCTCCTGCGCACCGAAGATGCCGCCCATCAGCCGCGCCAGCGCCAGGTTGTCGCGCGGGCCCAGGGGATGCGTGACCACGATGTTCGGCACGAATTCCGCAAGCGCCTCCACCGTCGGCTTCTCGTTCTCGTCGATGTTCACCACCAGGTGGGTCGGCGCCAGCTTGCGGATCTTCCCGATGTTCACGTCCTTGGTGCCGCCAATCTTCGGGATCGCTTCGACCAGCGCGCGCGGGTGGATGCAGAAGCCGGTGCGGCCGACCAGCTGGCTCGCCAGGCCGAGGTCGCACAGCAGTTCGGTGATCGAGGGGACCAGCGACACGATGCGCGCCCCGGGGGCCGGCAGGTGCTGCCGGCCGAGCGCGTCGATCAGATGATCCGGATGGGGCGATGGGAAGTCGATAGTCGTCATGGCCGCTATTGGACCACTGTTGTTTCTGGAACGCCAGCCCGCGCGAGAGAGTTGCAATGGGTTATCATGCCGGAACGTAATGACGCTTTCCGCAAGAGACTTCCTTGGACCAGACCAGCACTTTCGGTGCATCGCGCTATACCCTGCGCGACCTGCAGCTATTCAGCGGCGCCGACGACCCGGCCGTCGCGGCGGCGCTCGCCCCGTGCGCAGTGATGCGGGTTGCCGGAGGGCGGCGGGTCGAGGACGGCTTGCGGGCACGGCTCTACATCGTCCTGTCCGGCACGCTGGAAGTGGCGCCGGACGCCCACAGCGACGGTGACGGCGGCACGGAGACCGGAACGACGCGCGTGCTGCCCGGCGAAAGCGTGGGCGAGCAGGCGGTCCTGGATGACGCCGTCAACCTGGCCGGCATGACCGCGCTTGAGGACTGCGAACTGCTGGTGATCGAGCCTGAGCTGGTATGGCAGTTGATCGACCGCTCGAATGTGCTCGCGCGCAACCTGCTGCGCCTGCTGTCCTTCCGCGTGCGCGCCGCCAAGGTCCAGCTGCGCCAGCGCCAGAAGCTGGGCGAGTTCTACCGCCAGCTCTCGCTCAACGACGCACTGACGGGCCTGTACAACCGCGCCTGGCTCAACGAGATGCTGCCCAAGCTCGCGACCCGTGCGCGCCAGGACGGCAGTCCGCTGTCGGTCGTCATGATCGACCTCGACCACTTCAAGCGTTTCAACGATACCCACGGCCACATTGCCGGCGACGCGGCCCTGTCAAGCGCGGCAAGCGTGATCCGCGACTCGCTGCGCCCGTCCGATTTTGCAGTGCGCTATGGCGGAGAGGAATTGATGGCCGTGCTGCCGGACACCCACACCCGGCTGGCCGAAATGGTGGCGCAGCGCCTGGCCGAACGGCTGCGCACGGCACCGGTCTTCCCCGACATGCGCCTGCCGCTGCCGCACATCACGGGTTCCTTCGGCGTGGCCAGCCTCGGGCCGGGCGGCGACGAGCACACCCTGCTGGCCGCGGCCGACGCCGCGCTGTACCGCGCCAAACAGGCGGGACGCGACCGCGTCTGCATCTGATCCAGCTCTGCCCCGCGAAGCTGACGCGGGGCGCATTCTGTGCCACCATGGCGCCTGCCCGCCTCTATCCTGGCGACATCACAAGAATACATGAGCACGCATACCTTCCTCTGGCACGACTATGAAACCTTCGGCGCGACCCCGCGCCGCGACCGCCCGGCCCAGTTCGCGGCCATCCGCACCGACGCCGACCTGAACGAGATCGGCGAACCGATCATGCTGTACTGCCAGCCGGCGCCGGACTTCCTGCCCGACCCGCAGTCCTGCCTGATCACCGGCATCACCCCGCAGCACTGCCTGCAGCACGGCGTGCCCGAGCACGAATTCGCGAAACGGATCGAAGCCGCCTTCAGCGAGCCCGGCACCATCGGGGTCGGCTACAACACCATCCGCTTCGACGACGAGGTGACGCGCCACCTGTTCTGGCGCAACCTGATCGACCCCTACGCGCGCGAGTGGCAAAACAATTGCGGCCGCTGGGACCTGCTGGACGTGGTGCGCATGACCTACGCGCTGCGCCCGGACGGCATCGAGTGGCCTTGCAAGGAAGACGGCAAGCCGAGCTTCCGGCTGGAACACCTGACCGCCGCCAACGGGCTCGTGCACGATGCCGCCCACGACGCGCTGTCCGACGTGCGCGCCACGATCGCGCTGGCACGCCTCATCCGGCAGAAGCAGCCCAGGCTGTTCGACTTCTGCCTGGAGCTGCGCCGCAAGGACCGCGTCGCCGCCGAGATGGGCCTGCACCTGGACCCGGGCCAGCGCCAGCCCTTCCTGCACGTGTCCGGCATGTTCCCGGTCGAGAACGGTTGCCTGGGCCTGGTGTGGCCGCTGGCCCAGCACCCGACCAACAAGAACGAAGTCCTGGTGTGGGACTGCCGCCACGATCCGTCGGAACTGTTCACACTCGACGTCGAAACCATCCGCATGCGCATGTTCACGAGGAGCAGCGAGCTGCCGGAAGGCGTGACGCGCCTGCCGATCAAGAGCGTGCACCTGAACAAGTCGCCGATGCTGGTCGGGAACCTGAAAACCCTGCACCCGAGCATGGCGACGCGCTGGGAGATCGACGTCGAACGCAGCCGGGCCCATGCGGCGCTGGCGGTGCAGGCGGCGGCGGGCCGCAACATGAGCGCGATCTGGGCCGAGGTGTTCAAGAAGCCGGCCCCGGCGGTGGCGGTGGATGTGGACGAGGACCTGTACGGCGGTTTCATCGGTAACGGCGACCGGCGCAAGCTGGAATCGCTGCGCCACGAGTCGGCCGACGCCCTGGCCGGCATGCGACCGTCCTTCGAGGACGAGCGCCTGGGCGAGCTGTTCTTCCGCTACCGCGCGCGCAACTTCCCGCAGACCCTGTCGCCCGATGAAGCGGAGCTGTGGGAAGCACACCGCGCCGCCCGCCTGTTCGAGGGCATGGCCGGCGCGCGCACGGTCGACCAGCTGTTCATGGAGATCGATGCGCTGTCCGAGAATGCGGACGAGCGGACGGAGGAGATCCTGGGGGCCTTGTATGACTACGCGGAGACGATTGCGCCGAGCCGGTATTGAGTGCTGCCGGCACCCGGGAGTCCCGCCGGCGGCCTGGCTCCCGAATCCCGTCAGGCTGGCTCAACGGGCCGGCGCCACCCGCCACACGATGTTTGCCAGGTCGTCCGCCACGATCAAGGCCCCGCGCGGATCGACGGTGACGCCCACCGGACGCCCGCGGGTCTTCCCGTTGGCGTCCCGGAAGCCGGTCACGAAGTCGATGGGTTCCCCGGCAGGACGTCCATTGTTGAATGGTACGAAGATCACTTTATAGCCGACGGGATTGGCGCGGTTCCAACTACCGTGCTCGCCGACGAAGGCGCCCCCGGCAAACGCTGCGCCCATCGCGGGCACGGAAAAGTCCAGGCCCAGTGCCGCGACGTGCGATCCCAGGCTGTAATCCGGCTTGACGGCGGCGGCCACCTTTTTCGGGTCCTGCGGCTTGACACGGGTATCGACGTTGTTGCCCCAATAGCTGTACGGCCAGCCGTAGAACGCGCCTTCGCGCACCGAGGTCAGGTAATCCGGCACCAGGTCCGGTCCCAGTTCGTCACGTTCGTTGACCACTGCCCACAACTGTCCGGTGTCCGGATGAATCGCCAGCGCCGTCGGGTTGCGCAGGCCGGTCGCATAAGGCTTGTGCGCCCCTGTCGCAGCGTCGATCTGCCACACCAGGGCCCGGTCGAGTTCCACCTCCATGCCGCGTTCCCCGATATTGCTGTTCGAGCCGATGCCGACATAGAGATAGCGCCCGTCGGGGCTGACGGTGAGCGCCTTCGTCCAGTGGTGATTGATTTCCGCAGGCAGCTTGGCGATCGAGGTCGGCGGGCCGCTGGCCTTGGTCTGGTTTTCCTGGTAATCGAAGCTGACCAGTTCATCCTGGTTCGCCACATACAGTTTGTTATTGGCGAACGCTAATCCGTACGGGGCATTCAGGTTTTCGGCGAAAACGGTCCTCGTCTCATACTGCCCGTCGCCGTCTGTATCCCGCAGCAAGGTCAGGCGGTCGCCCCCTTCGACTTTGGTGTTTCCCTTTGCCTTGATGTAGCCGGCAATCACGTCCTTGGGTTTCAGCTTCGGCGCATTGCCTCCACGGCCTTCCGCCACGAGGATATCGCCATTCGGAAGCACCAGGCTTTGTCGCGGGATTTTCAGGTCGGTCGCGATCGCGGTAATGGTGTACCCCTTGGGCACGGTCGGTTTTTCGTTGCCCCAGGCGACTGGCTCGGCAATCTTCATGTCGGGCAGCAAACCGCGTTTCGGTTCCGGCAATGTAGGGTCTGCCCCGCGTGACAGTGTGCTTTCTCCCTTGTCGGCGCATGCGGTCAAGAGCAGCGTCAATCCCAGCAAGCCCAGGATGTTTGGTCGCTTCATGCCGGTCCTCCCGAGCGCAGGTTGAGTCCCATCCAGGCCGTGACACAGGCCAGCAGCGTGACCACGACCGACAAGACCAAACCGGCTGGCATTACCGCCCAGCCATCCTTCGCGTGTTCGAAGGCATTGACCAGCCCTAGCACGAACATCACCAGCAGCAACAGGAAGTAGACCAGAGGACGTCCCGCTTTCTTCGGTGCCCGGACCAGATTCACGAGCGCGAACACGAGAGCGAGGCCGCAGAACAGCAAGCCTCCGGCAATGAGCCACGATGCGAAGTTACTCCATTGAATCTGGTAGGAGTTGTAGTAGGCAATATCACTCAGCAGTGCACCGAGAAACAGGGGGACTGTCCCGGCAAGCAGGGTCGCATGAAGCGGCCCCGGCGGGCTTCGATAGGTCAGCGAGGGCGTAACAGGAGAAGACATCGCATGTCCTTGGTCGTGATTTGGCTGGCCAAATCATATCGACTATGCAAGTAGCCTGTCGCATTGTTGGCTTGCAGATGGTCCGGACCGTATCCATTCGACGCATCACCAGGCCGGCTTACCCCCGCGCCGCATTGATCGCATCGCGCGTCTCTTGCGCCACCCGGCGCGCCGCCGCCGCGAAATCTTCCCCTGCCGCCGGCTTGGCATACAGGATCGCGCGCGAGGAATTGATCATCATCCCGGTCCCGCCCGCCGTACGGCCGGCTTTCACGGTCGCCTCCACATCGCCGCCCTGCGCGCCCACGCCCGGAATGAGCAGCGGCATGTCGCCCACCAGCTTGCGCACCTGCGCGATCTCGTCCGGGAAGGTTGCGCCGACCACCAGCGCCAGCTGGCCATTGCGGTTCCATTTCTCGGCCACGAGCTGGGCCACGTGCTGGTACAGCGGGCGGCCGCCCACGTCGAGGAACTGCAGGTCCGAGCCCCCGGCGTTCGAGGTGCGGCACAGTACGATCACGCCGCGGTCGGCCCATTCCAGGTAAGGCTCGACCGAATCGAAGCCCATGTAGGGGCTCACCGTCACCGCATCGGCGCCGTAGCGCTCGAAGGCTTCGCGCGCGTACTGGTGGGCGGTGGCGCCGATGTCGCCGCGCTTGGCGTCGAGCACCAGCGGGATGTGCGGGTAGTTCGACCGCAGGTAGGCGCAGATCTCTTCGAGCTGCGTTTCGGCGCCCAGCGCGGCGAAGTAGGCGATCTGCGGCTTGAAGGCGCATGCCAGGTCGGCGGTGGCGTCGATGATCGCCTTGCAGAACTGGACGATGGCGTCCGGCTGGCCTTGCAGGTGGGCGGGGAAACGCGCCAGGTCCGGGTCGAGCCCGACGCACAGGAGCGAGTCGTTGCGGGTCCAGGCTGCGGAAAGCTTGTCGATGAAAGTCACGTGGTGCCCCTTGTCGGTCGGTTAATGCAAACCCAATATTGTACCTGCCGGGCATCCATGCCGGCTTGTGCACCGCGACGATGCGCCGGAATATCTTTACATCATGTATATTTTGACCATTCAACAACTTGCTACTGACTGAACGATCATGACATCCACCCTCTTCTCCCGTTGGACCCGTACCCTGGCTACCGCCCTGCTTGCCGGTTCCCTGCTGTCCGGCTGCGGCTACAACGAGTTCCAGACCAAGGACGAGGCAACCAAGGCCGCCTGGGGCGAAGTGGTGAACCAGTACCAGCGCCGCGCCGACCTGATCCCCAACCTGGTGAACACCGTCAAGGGTTACGCTTCGCACGAACGCGAGACGCTCGAGGCCGTTACCCGCGCGCGCGCCGCGGCGACCAGCTTCCAGATCACGCCGGAGGTGCTGAACGATCCAGCCGCATTCAACAAATTCCAGCAGGTGCAGGGCGAACTGTCCGGCGCGCTGTCGCGCCTCATGATGGTATCCGAGAAATATCCCGACCTGAAGGCCGACACCAGCTTCCGCGACCTGCAATCGCAGCTGGAGGGCACGGAAAACCGCATCACGGTGGCGCGCCAGCGCTATATCGCCTCGGTGCAGGACTATAACGTCACCGTGCGCAAGTTCCCGACCAACCTGACGGCGATGGTGTTCGGATACGAGACCAAGCCTTCGTTCACGGTCGAGAACGAAAAGGCGATCTCGACCGCTCCAACGGTCGACTTCGGCAAATAAGCGATGCGGGTGCTGACGGAAGGTCCTCGCATGCATCCCACGTGCGCCATGCGCGCACTGTGGACCGTCCTGGCGGCATGTGTGCTGGCGTTCGTGCTGGCCAGCCCGGCGTTCGCGCAGCTCAAGCCGGTCCCGGCCCTGAGCGGCCGCGTCGTCGACGAGGCCGGCATGCTCGACCCGGCCCAGCGCGAACGCCTGGCGGCGGTGCTGGCAGACTACGAAGCCCGCACCGGGAGCCAGATCGCCGTCCTGCTGGTCAAATCGACGGAACCTGAAGCGATCGAGCAGTACAGCATCCGCGTGACCGACGCTTGGCAGCTCGGGCGCAAGGGCGTGGACGACGGCGTGCTGCTGATGGTCGCGCGCGACAACCCGAGTGCGCTGCGCCGCTTGCGCATCGAGGCCGGCCGCGGCGTGCAGGGCGTGCTGACCGATGCGCAATCCAAACGCATCCTGCAGGACGTCATCGCCCCGCACTTTCGCCAGAACCATTATTACGAAGGCCTGGTGGCCGGCGTCGGCGCCATCGCCACGCTGCTGAACAAGGAAAGCTTCCCTGCCCCCGCGCAGCAGCAACCGGTACCGCAGCGGCAGGCGTCGTCCGACGAGGGCGGCTTCCCGATCTTCGGGCTCCTGATGCTGTTCTTTGGTATCGCCATGCTGCGCTCGATATTCCGTCCGCGCCGCAGCAGGCTGTCTCCCCACCATTGGGGCCGCCGCAGCAGCAGTGGCTTGGGCAATGTTGCCACTGGCATCATCCTCGGTAACATCCTCAGCGGCATGGGCCGCGGCGGTGGCGGCTTCAGCGGCGGCGGTGGCGGCTGGGGCGGCGGCGGTGGATGGAGCGGCGGCGGCGGCAGCTTCGACGGCGGTGGTGCCTCGGGAGACTGGTAAATGAGCCTAGGACAAAAAATCAGGCGCGCCTGGCGCCACCTCACCAGCAGCAATGCCGATGCACAGCGCGCTTTTCCGGAAGCGACGCTCACGGCCATCAGCGAAGCCATCACGGCCGGCGAACAGACCCACCGCGGCGAAGTTCGCCTGATCGTCGAAAAGGCCCTGCCCTTCGACGATGCCTGGGACGGCGTGACCAACCGCCAGCGCGCCCTCGCCCTGTTCGCCGACTACGGCGTCTGGGACACCGAGGACAATTGCGGCGTGCTCATCTACATCAACCTGGCCGAGCACAAGGTCGACATCGTGGCCGACCGCGGCATCGACCGCAAGATCGACCGCGCCACCTGGCAGGCGGTGTGCCGCACGCTGACCGAGGGTTTCAAGGCCGGGCATTTCCACGACGCGACGCTGGCCGCCGTCGGGCAGGTCAATGAGCTGTTGCGCCAGCACTTCCCCGCAAACGGCGCCCGCGCCAACGAGTTGCCCGACAAGCCGCTGATGCTGTAAACCGGCGGGTCCGGCATATGCCGGCCCGCTTGCGCGATCCGGCGTTCGGGTTGCGGCGATGTGCGTATCATGAACAGCCAGATTGTGCAGTTTCGCTCACCCACTGGCGGCCACCATGGACACGTATGTCGAATTCGATTCGGAACTGTTCCGTCCCTACCTGCCCGACGAATCGCAGGTCAGTCCCGGCCACTATGGCGCCGAGCTGGCGTTCTGGCTGTCCCGGAAGCTCGCGCAGCGCGGCGTGATCACCTCGTATCCGCAGCGCGAAGACTGGGGCTGGTTCATCGACTACCGCTCGCAGGATGGCCACGCCTACCGGCTCTGCTGTGCCAGCAGGGAATCGTCCGGAGACAAATGGCACTGCCATGTCGACCGCAAGACCAAAAGCTTGTTTGGACGGAGCAAGGCGCCCATCGAAGGCGCTGCGCCCCTGATCCGCGCCCTCTACGATGTCCTCATGGAAGAGCAAGGCATCCGCAATGTCAGCTGGGATGTGCAGGAACGATGAGCTGTGGCCGCTCCGGCCGAAACCCTCCCTCGCCCCGCCGGATTACAATTGCCGCTTTATTATTTCCGGAAGCCGCCATGAGATTAGCCAACAAAACCGCGATCGTGACCGGCGCCAGCCAGGGCATCGGCCTTGCCTGCGCCCAACGCCTGGTGCGGGAAGGCGCACGCGTCATGCTCGTCGATATCCGCCCGGAAGGCGCGGACGCCGCTGCCGCGCTGGGCGACGCGGCGCGTTTCCACCATGCGGATGTCAGCGTGAAGCGCGAGGTCGACGCCATGCTGGCAGCCACCCTCGCGGCATTCGGCCAGATTGACATTCTCGTCAACAATGCCGGCGTCACCCACGCCGCCGACTTCCTCGACCTGACGGAAGACGACTTCGACCGCGTCCTGCGCATCAACCTGAAATCGATGTTCCTGTGCAGCCAGGCGACCGCGCGCGAGATGGTCAAGCGCCAGAGCGGTTGCATCATCAACATGTCCAGCGTGAACGCCGAGCTGACCATCCCCAACCAGGTGCCGTATGTGGTGTCGAAAGGCGGCGTGAACCAGCTCACCCGCGTCACCGCGATCAGCCTGGCCCAGCATGGCATTCGCGTCAATGCCATCGGCCCCGGCACGATCCTGACCGAACTGGCGAAGAATGCCGTGCTCGGCAGCCCGGAAGCGCGCCACACGATCCTGTCGCGCACGCCGCTCGGCCGCTGCGGGGAACCGGAAGAAGTGGCATCGATCGCCGCCTTCCTGGCAAGCGACGACGCTTCCTACATCACGGGCCAGACCCTGTATGCGGACGGTGGGCGCATGGCCCTGAACTACACGGTGCCGGTGCGGGAGTGAGCCCTGCACCAATAGACGGGAAACGCGCGACAGATATGCTGAATATAAATGTCTGGTATCCAAATTCGCAATTGGACATATATTTGGCGACGCAACATAATGGCATCTGTCTCCACTATTCTCCTCCAAGAAAATAGTTTTAAGCCCGCCTCGAGCGGGCTTTTTTTTATCCGGTTATGGTCCTGCATTGGCGGCGACAGGCCCTTCCTGGGCAATATTGTTGAGATTGCGGATCGCTGGTACGGTTCAGCAGCGTGGGGGCACATTTGATCAGTGTCACAGCGTGGTCACAATCAACCCATATACTTTGAATCACCTGCGATACACGCAACCGATATGCGTGGTTGCAGCAGGTGTGCTGCACCCAGGGTGCAACACACCAACCGATCACGCGTCTCTTGGCCCGATCTTGGGTTGTGCCCACCAGTTCCTGGTGGGCATTTTTTTCTTCACATTAGCAACACGTTCACAAAAATCCGCCGGAAAGACTTGAAGCAGCGCGGGATTTGACTATGATGAAGCTCGCGCCCTGTATTTCGCTCATCCGCAGGGTTGCGCACGACAACACGACCACACGACAACGGGAGCCTGTCCGATGAGTTTACGTGTATCCGAAACCTATGCGCATCCGCCCGAGCACGCCACTTGCCGCCGCCACCATGCCGACGGTAACCTGGTCCTGGTTGAACTGAGCCCGCAAGCCGTGATCGATCAGCCCCGGGACGCCAGCGTCCCGCTGGAGCTCCTGACGTTCGGCAGCGTGCGCGAAACCTGTCCCAAGTGCCAGCATACCCACCTGCAACTGGTGCTGCGTCAAAGCAGCGTGCGCGTGGCGCACCTGTTCTGCGCCGACTGCGAAAGCTGCTTCGACGCCCACTACAGCAACGGCACGCCCGCACTGACAATCTGAGCAGCCGGGCCGCATGGCCGGCGGTGTGGCCTTATTTTCGGTAAGCATGATATTGTTGGCTTTTGCCCGACGCCGATGTCATGCCTGCCTTCCTGTCGCTCCTGCTGATCGATCCCCGCCTGCGCCCTGCCCGCATCAAGCTTGCCCTGGTACTGTTCGCCGGCATCGTCATTGCCGGGTCGATCCCGGGCGCACGTGCGGAGGTAGGCGAGTATGCGCCGGGCGTGGTGCTGCACGGCCTGACCTATGCCTTCCTGACGATGCTGTGGTTCCTCGGCAGCGCGGGCAGCGGGCTGGCGCGCGCCGTCAAGTCCGTGGTGGCAATTGCACTGATGGGTGCCTGCGACGAACTCGTGCAAAGCTTCCTGCCCTACCGTTCGGGCGACGTGCGCGACTGGATGGTGGACGTCACCGCCGCGCTGCTGGCCAGCACGCTGATGGCCGTGCTCATGCCACGGCACGATCCCGTGCGCCAGCGCTGACCGTCCGCGTCGCATAAAAATCCGCTGTCCTGGCGGCCACATTGATTCAGCTCAGCTTCAACCCGGGTCAACTGGAACGCTGACGCGCTTCCTGCCTCTTATTCGAAGTGGCATGCGGCATCGTCACGCATCCGAATGAACATCCACCATAGGGAGTTGATCATGAAGCAAAAACACCAGAGCATGATCCTGGCGGGCTTGCTGGCTGTGGCGCTGGGCCTGACCGGCTGCGCCGGCATGCGCGGCGGCGGCAGCGGCGGCGGCGAGTCGTCGGGCAGCAGCATGTCGGGCGGCTCGAGCGGCACCACCGGCGCAACCGGTACCGGCGGTTCCAGCAGCTACGGCTCAGGCAGCGCAACGGACGCATCCGGCAATCCGACCGGCAGCAGCGGCAGTTCCAGCAGCATGGGCACCATGGGCAGCGGCACCTCCGGCTCGGGCAGCTCCGGTACGTCGGGTAGCTCGGGCACCTCGGGCACCTCGGGTAGCTCCGGCTCGTCGGGCTGGGACCAGTCGGGCAGCTCCGGGGCCAGCGGCAGCACCGGCTCCTCCGGCAGCATGGGTGCGCAAACCGGTGCGTCCACCAGTGCGAGCTCCAGCCCCAACAGCACCGTGCTTGCAATCGAAGTCATGCCACGCGAAAGCGCCAGCATGGGGAGTTCCGGCAGCACCGGCAGCACGGGTTCGAGCGTCGCCGGCGGGTCCAGCGACGCCAGCAGCAGCGCGAACAGCTACCGCGTCACGCTACGCATGGATGATGGCAGCACGCAAGTCGTCACCCAGAACACCACCCCCGACTTCCGCAGCGGTGACCGGGTCAACGTGACGAGCGGCGTCATCCAGCACTGACTCCTCCATCACAAGGCGGTACCACGTGCAGCAGCTCGCCAGCTAGGCGACGGAGAAAAAGAAACGCGCACCGTCTCCGGTGCGCGCTGTCATTGCGTCCGTACCTCGTCGAACACGCCTCGCGGCAACGCGGCTGCAGCGCCATGCCAGGCATGGACGGGACACGACGTACCCCGTCCATAACGCCAGCGCACGGCACAATGCCGGCGATGACGCTGCGGGCGCTTACGGCATGCCCGTACCGCCCGGAATGCCATCCCCTTCCGCTTCGACATCCCTCTTCTGCAGCGTGACATTGCGCGTCGCGGCGCTGATCACTTCCAGCGGCAGCTTCGGCGTCCGGTCCGCATTGAGCAGGCCATTCGCTTCCTGGAAGGTATCGGTGAATTGCGTGTAGCAGAAACCGCTGAACATGAAGGTCTCGTTCACCACCCTCAAGAGTTCGCGGTACAGCGACAGGTAGCTTTCGGCCGAATGCGCGCGCGAATAGCCCCAGGTCGTCTTGTCCGCCTCGGGATCCTGCTTCGGGTCGTAGGCGATGCCGCCGAACTCGGTCAGCACGATCGGCTGGCCGCGGTGCGGGAAGCCGTCCAGGGTCAGGATGCGGCCGCCCGGGCGCCGCTGGTCGAACAGGGTGCGCACCGGATCGCTCACGGCGTAGCGCGCCTGCAGCTTCTCCGGGTCGCAGTCGTAGTCATGGATGCCCAGGATGTCAGTGGCCGAAGCTTCCCAGCCGTCGTTGCCGATCACCGGCCGCGTCGAGTCGAGCGTGCGGGTCAGGTGGTACAGGGCCTCGACCGCGTTGCGGTGCGCCTGCGTCAGCGTCAGGTTTGGCACGCCCCACGATTCGTTGAACGCCACCCACACGATGATGCAGGGGTGGCTGTAGTCGCGCTGGATCGCCTCGGTCCATTCGCGCACCATGCGCGTGATGGCCCGCGAGCTGAAGCGGTAGGCCGACGGCATTTCTTCCCATACCAGCAGGCCGAGCTTGTCGGCCCAGTACAGGAAGCGCGGGTCTTCGATCTTCTGGTGCTTGCGCACGCCGTTGAAGCCCATCAGCTTGACCAGTTCGACGTCGCGTTTCAGGTGCTCGTCCGAGGGCGCGGTCATGAAGGATTCCGGCCAGTAGCCCTGGTCGAGCACCAGGCGCAGTTGGTACGGGCGGCCATTGAGCATGAAGCGGTCGCGGTTGATCGACACCGAGCGCAGCGCCGTGTAGGAGCGGATGCGGTCGAGCACGCGGTCGCCGCAGCGCAGCGTCACCTCGGCGTCGAGCAGGGTCGGCCGTTCCGGGCTCCACAGGATCTCGTTGCGCGAGTCGTCGATGCCGGGGTCGGACAGCGCGATCTTGCGGTTCGCCTCGCCGGCAAGCAGCTTGTAGTAGTCGTCCGCCAGCAGCTGCTCGCCGTGCCAGATCTTGACCTCGACAAACAGTTCCTGCTGGGTGTGGCCGGCGGCAAAGACTTCGCAGCCGATCTCGTAAGTCTCGAAGATCGGGGTCCAGCGCAGCGAGGCGATATAGGTGTCTTCCACCTGCTCGACCCAGACGGTCTGCCAGATGCCGGTGGTGCGCGGATACCAGATCGAGTGCGGCTCGAGCAGCCAGTCCTGCTTGCCGCGCGGCTTGGCCAGGTCGGCCGGGTCGTCTTCGACGAACACCGTAATCACCTGCTTGCCGTCAGGACGCATGACACCGGTGATGTCGGCCTGGAACGGCGTGTGACCGCCCTCGTGCTCCGCCACCAGTCGGCCGTTCACCCACACACGCGCCGAATAGTCGACCGCACCGAAGTGCAGGATGGTGCGCTTGTCGTTGGGTGCGAGCTCGAACTCGCGTTCATACCAGACGGCGCGATGGAAGCCCGTATCCTGGATGCCGCTCAGCTCCGTCTCGACAGCGAACGGCACGTTGATCTCGTGAGTCCATTCGGGACCATGGTCCGGCAAGTGGTATTTCAACTCGTCGTCGAAGCAGAAGCGCCATTTGCCGTTGAGGTTGATCCAATTGTCGCGCACCAGTTGGGGACGGGGGTATTCAAACTGATTCATTGTTGTCCTTTCTGTTCAGTCGGAACCGGAATCAGGATCCGGCCCTGTCGTCCGTTCTTGTCGTAGGCCGCCAGCGCGGCGGCGGCCGCTTCGTGCGCCTGCCCTTTCCTGCACAGCGCCACGCAGGCGCCGCCGAAGCCGGCGCCGGTCAGGCGCGCGCCGAGCACGCCGGGCGCGGCGCGCAGCGCCTCGCACAACGCATCGAGCTCGGGTATCGACACCTCGTAGTCGTCGCGCAGGCTGAAGTGCGACGCGTTCATCAGTTCGCCGAAGCGTTCGGCGCTCACGCCCTGCGCCGCTTCCAGCACGCGCAGGTTTTCGTGCACCACGTGGCGGGCGCGTTCGCGCATCGGCGACGGCAGGCTTTCCACCGCGGCCGGGTCCGCGACGTCGCGCAGCGCCTGCACGCCGAGCTTGCGCGATGCTTCCTCGCATTCGGCGCGGCGCTCGTTGTACTTGCTGGCCGCGAGCTTGCGCGCCACGCCCGAGTCGATCACGATCAGCTCGGTGTCGGGGGGCATCTGCACCAGCCGGTGCTCCAGCGTGCGCGCATCGATGAACAGCATGTTATTCTCGTCGCACAGGCTGGACGCCATCTGGTCCATGATCCCGCAGTTCACGTGCGCATACTCGATCTCGGCGCGCTGCGCGATACGGGCCAGCTTCACGTCGTCGAGTTCGGCGCCGAGCAGCGCGCGCAAGGCCCGCAGCGTGGCAACCTCGAGGGCCGCCGACGACGACAGGCCCGAACCGACCGGCAGGTTGGTCGTGACGTAGACGCGCAGCGGCGGCACGTCCACGCCCTCGGCCTGCAGCAGCCGGATGCAGCCCTCGATGTAGCTGCCGTAACCCTGCGGCGCACTGCCGTCGTACGCGAAGGTCACCGTGTTGTCGAAGGTCGGCGAGTAGAAGTGAAAATGGTCGTCGCCGCTGCGGCTCATCGCCACCAGCGTGCGCTGCGGCGTCGCCACAGGCAGCATGAAACCGTCGTTGTAGTCGGTATGCTCGCCGAGCAGGTTGACGCGCCCGGGGGCCGACGCGTTCACTTCCGGCGCGCCGCCGAAGAAGGTGTCGGTATTCACCATGTCATTGCGCCTCCAGCCAAAGGGGCCGCTTGCGGCCATGTACGTCCGCCGCCGGCCAGCCGGGGTCGAACGTGAGATTCTCGAGCCCGTCCGGGCCGAGCAGGAAAGTGTCTTCGATCTTCAGTCCCGCGAAGCTCGGGTTGAACGCGAACGCCATGCCCTCCTCGAGCTGGGTCGCGGTGCTCGGGCTCGCCACGATCTCGCGCGCCCGGTAGCCGGTGATGCCGCCCTGGTGGTGCTCGCGGATGGCGCCCTCGCGGTCGGCGTGCCGGTAGGCGGCGTCGAGCGCGTGGTACACGGCCGACAGCGACTTGCCCGGCACCACGGCCGCCAGGCCGGTCGCCTCGACCTCCATCAGCGCGCGCTGCTCGTCCAGCGGCGCCGGGCCGAAGGAGACGAAGCGGGTCAGGTTGGCGTACAGGCCGTGGCGGCGCGCGCAGAACACCAGCATGGCACGACTGCCGATGGGCTCGTTCGTGGGCACCGGATGGCGCCAGGCCGCCAAGCGGCGCTCGCCTGCGGCCAGCACCAGCGCCGGATGGATGCCGCGTCGCCACAGCGCTTCGGCTCCCGCACCGGCCAGCTGGTACTCGGTCCAGTCGGGCCGCGCGCGACGCAGTACCTCGCCCATCGCTTCGGACGCCTCGCGTCCGAGCGCCCGGTAACGCTCGCGTTCGTTCGCACCCAGCACCATGCGGCGCTGGCGCAGCGTGTTCGGCAGCGGCTGTTCGCTGTACTGGGTGCCGGCCACCGGCCGGTCCGACAGGACCGAGCGGCCGGCGGCGGCATTGAGGACGTAGCGCTCGCGCAGTTCCGGCTCGGTCCACGGCTCGGCATGGAAGGTGAAGCCGTCCGGGATCTCTTCGGCGCGCAGGCGTTCCGCTTCGATGGCGTCGGTCAGGATGCAGGCTTCCTCGGGGGTGACCAGCACCTCGGCCACGCCGGCATCGGTCGTGTGCAGCACGGCGCTCGAGCCGCCCGCCGTGATCCAGGCGAACCAGTCGGTACCACGCAGGCGGACCGCGCCCGCGCTCGCCGCGGCCAGGTGCGCACGGAGAAACGCCAGCTTGTCCGCGACCTCCGCCGCCCTGGCCTGGACCATCCCCGGTTGGCGCGCCCCGGGCTGGACGCCGGTCATGCGCTTTCCTCCAGGCTGACCTCGACCTGCTGAAGTTCGTAGGCGGTCGTTTCGGGCAGCACGTCCATCGCGAACATGCCAGCCGCCAGTTCCGTACCGGCCAGGTACTTCAAGCGGTCTTTCGTACGGTACGGCGGATAGAACTGCGCATGCAGCTGGGTCTCGGGATGTGCGGCGCCGTCGGTGGGCGCCTGGTACCAGGCCATCAGGTAGGGGAACGGACGGTTCCACAAGGCATCGAACTTGAGCAGGACGGTCTTGAGCGCGCGCGCCAGTCCTTCTCGCTGCGGCGGCGTGAGCGCCGCGAAATCCTTGCACGGCGCGGTCGGCATCACCCACACCTCGTAGGGATAGCGCGCGCACGCCGGCACGAAGGCGATCGCATACTCGTCCTGGTACAGCACGCGCTTGCCGTCGGCGGCTTCGTCGCGCGCCATGTCGCACAGCAGGCTGGTGCCGTGCTGCAGGAAATATTCGCGCTCCTGCGCCAGCATCCGCGCGGGCACCGACGGCACGAACGGGTAGCAATAAATCTGGCCATGCGGGTGGTGCAGGGTCACGCCGACCTCCGCGCCGCGGTTTTCGAATGGCAGCACGTAGTGGATGTGATGGCGGCCGCCGATGCGCGCGGTACGGTCGCCCCAGACCTGCAGCAGCAGCTCGATGCGCGACAGCGGCAGCGAGGCCAGCGAGGATTCCGGGTCCTGGGTGAACACGATCACCTCGCAGTGGCCGTTGGCTGGCGCGGTCGGGACCGTCACCGAGGGCGGATCATGCGACTCCAGGGCGAGCGACGGGAAGCGGTTGTCGAACACCGCGATCTCGTACTCGCCGGCCGGCATCTCGGTCGGGTGCTCGGGGTCGCCGGTCGGCGCCAGCGGGTTGTACTGCGGCGGCGGCTGGTAGGTGCGGTTCTGGCGGAAAGCGGCGTAGGTGACCCACTCGCCGCGCAGCGGGTGCCAGCGCAGGTGCGGATTCGCATGCTGGGGATCGGGAAATGGACTGGGCGCGGTAAGACCGTCCGGAATCGGCTGGTTGCTGTAAAGGGTGATATTGCGTCCGTCCGGCTTCTTGAGATCTTTGCTGTGCATGGCATCCAAAAAATGTCGGGCAATGGGTCAAGCAAATGAGCGCGAGCAATCACCGGCTGAACCGGTGTGCTTGCGTATCGAAGAACGATCCTATCATGCTGCTTGGGCCACATTTTCCCTCTAGCACGGGCGCATTTTCCAGCCATCAACGCAACAGTCGCACGGTGGAAAAACACCGGGTGAAGCCTGCCCTGTCGTTCCGAGGGAGAGGCAAAATCGGTCCTGGAAGGCAGCGGACTTTTGTAAGTACACTCCTACAGTACGATTAGAAGGTTTTACACATTTTGGCGAGTAAGACACCTACCAGCTCGACATGAGCGCGACAATGCGCGCACCGCCCGAAGCGCCTGCGGGCGAGCGGCCAGCCATTGCCGGAGTCCCCGTCGAATAACCCGACTGGAGCACAACGAGCATTGGGTGAACCACAGGCTGGCCGATGCGCCCGCCGCCGCATCCGCAAGCGGCGCAAAAAAAACCCGGCCGAGGCCGGGTCGCGTCGGGGTGGCCCGGCAGCCTACTTCGCCAGCTCCACCAGCACCGCCGTGTACATCTGCAGGTTCAGCAGCAGCTGCTTTTCGGTGATGAACTCATGTTCCGAGTGGCCGGTGTAGACCTTGCCCGGCATCGCCGGGCCGAAGCTCACGGCGCCCGGGAACAGGCGCGAGTTGGTGCCGCCGCCGATCGCCACCGGCTGCGGGTTCTTCATGCCCGTGAAATACGAGAACACGTTCATCAGGGTCGGCAGATGCGGCGCGTTCTTCTGCACCCAGGGTTCGCCGATGCGCACCGTGATGTTCGACAGCGGCAGGCGGCGTCCCTGCCACTGCGCCAGGGCGGCATTGATTTCGTTGGCCAGCTGCTCGCTGCTCTTGCCTTGCGGGCGGCGCAGGTTGATCGACACCTCGATGCCTCCGTCTCCCTCGGCCTGCTTGATGACGGTCGGCGCGAAGGTCATCGGCCCCATGAAGCTGTCGCGGTAGGCGATGTTGCCGAACTTTTCGCCATGAATGCCGGTGCCCACCATCTCGTTGAGGAAGTTGACCACGCCGCCGGCCACCGTATCGGCCCACGGCCGCACCGCCAGCGCGTCGGCCAGCATGCTGACCGCGTTGACGCCGTGCTCCGGCTTGGACGAGTGGCTCGATACGCCCTTGGCCTTGATGGCCAGGCTGCTGCCCTGCCATGCGAAGCTGTAATGCATGCCCTCCTGCTTCGCGGCGCGCGCGCGCACCTGCTTCTCGATATCGGCCGTGGCGTTGGCGATCAGGGCGGTGGCGTCTTCCGGGATCTGGGTGCGGAAGTAGCCGCCGCCGAATTCGGCCACATACGGCTCGCCCTCGGGCGGGACGGCGGCGCCGGCCTTCGGCACCGTCACCGCCACCGTGCCGGAACCCTTCTCCGCCGTCACCGCCGGATACTCGGCGTCGAGCGTGATGTTGACCTGCGGCGGCTCGTGGGTCTTCAGGAATTCGGTCAGCGGGCCCCAGTCGGATTCCTCGCCCATGTAGATGTACAGCTCGATGCGCTTGGACAGCGGCACCTGGCGGTCGCGGATCGACTTCATCGCGTACAGCGCGGTGGCGATCGGGCCCTTGTCGTCCTCGGCGCCGCGCGCCAGCAGCTTGCCCGGCTCGCTGGTGCGGTCCAGCACGAACGGCGACTTCTTCCACTTGCTCGGATCGGCCGGCTGCACGTCGCCGTGCGTGACGATGCCCACGCGCTCGCTGCCTTGACCGAGGCCGATGATCACGGTCCAGCCATGGTCGGCGTAGTCCAGCCCCAGGCGCTGCGCTTCCTGCTTGAGCGCTTCCTTGAAGGCGATGTGGACCGGGTTCCGGTCGGACGGGACGTCCTTGTCGGCCACCGTGTTGTAGCTGACGAGCTTGGCCAGCGTGTCGATGACGTCCTTGCGGTAGGTGGTGACCGCGTACTTGGCGGTCTTGATGGCGGTGTCGCTCGGCGCGGTGTTCGCTGGCGCGGATGAAGCGCGCGCAGCCGATGCAGCAGCAGCCGGCGCGGAAGCAGCCGGCGCTGCCGCAGCCGAGGCTGCGCCTGGGGTGGCGAAGGACGCCAGCAGCAGGCTGGCAAGCAGTGTTGTTTTCATCATGGGTGCCGTCTCCGGGTTGCAAAAGCGCAAAGAGTCTAGCACAGGCGTGTGCCCCGTCGTGGCGGCCTTCGGGTATCGTAGGCGCCATTCGCATTGTCCTGGAGCCTCCGCCATGACCGCCAGATCCGTACACCGACTGCATTCCGCGATGCGCGACGACATCGGGGACCTCATCACGCAGCGTCCCCTGCCCGGCCCGCACCTCGACCAGATCGATCCCTTCCTGTTCCTGAACCACCACGGCCCGCAGACCTACCCCCCGCGCAACCGCGGCCTGCCTTTCGGGCCGCACCCGCACCGCGGCTTCGAGACCGTCACTTTCATCCTGGAGGGCATGCTGGCCCACCGCGACAACGCCGGGCACGAAAGCGTGATCCACGCCGGCGGCGTGCAGTGGATGACGGCCGGGCGCGGGATCGTGCATGCCGAGGTGTCGCCGCGCGAATTCCTCGAGCAGGGCGGCCCGATCGAGATCCTGCAACTGTGGGTCAACCTGCCGTCGCGGCTGAAGATGAGCGAGCCGGCCTACACCGGCCTGCAGCGCGAGGAGATTCCCGCCCTGCCGGTCGACGGTGGCAAGGTGACGCTGAACCTGGTTGCGGGAGAGTGGGAAGGCAAGGCGGGGCCGGTGCGTTCGCTGACCGGCGTGTTCATGAGCACGGTACAGCTACGGCCTGGCGGAAGCATCCGTTTCGGCGGCATCGAGAACCGCAACGTGTTCCTGTACGTGGTGCGCGGCCTGGTCCACGTGGGCAACCATGCCGACCAGGTCAGTGCGATGCACCTGCTGGAGATCGACGAGACCGGCGACACCATCGAGATCCGCGCAGGCGACGATGCCAGGCAGGATGCGCTGGTGGTGTTCGGCCATGCGGAACCGATCCGCGAACCGGTCGTGTCGCATGGCCCCTTCGTCATGACCACCCGCGAGGAAATCGCGCAGGCCATCGCCGACTACCAGGCGGGACGTTTCGGATCAGCGCTGGGCTAGCGCGATCTGGCGCCCGGCGCCGGTGCTGATGCGGACGCTGTCGGGAATCTTGCGATCGCCTTCGAACGCGAAGCGGACATCCTTGTTCATGGCGACGAAGCGGTTCTTGCCGACATGGACGAGCTCGACCGGGCCGTCGCCGAGGTTGGCGTACAGGGTGCGGGTGGCGCCGGAACCCTTGCCGCTGACGGTCAGGGTACGGCCGTCGTCGAGCGCGTAGTCGCCCTGCACGCGGTCGAACATGAACGGCGCCATCATGGCGGGCTTGGGCTGGGCGCCGACGACGGTGACGCGCTCGGTGCCCGCGGTTCGGTGGTCCGTCGCCGGGCCGGCGTTGGCGGTGGCGCTTGCGCCGAGGGTGACGAAGGCGGCGGCGGCCAGCAGCAGTTTGGTACGCATGATCGGTACTTCCTTTCAGGTCGAGTGAAGGATCGGACCTGTGCGGCTGGTGCTCGCGCCGCGCGGTCCACGGTATTCAGGCTCGCCAGCGTCTGTCGTGTTTGTCTGGCGATGAGGGAAGTCTAGCGATTCGCCGCGACGGCTCAAGCAGCAAGCGCCGAAGCGCGGAAAACACGCGACGAACTGCATAAAACCGCTACCAGCCGGGAGGTGCATATGCGAGTGAACGCAGCACATCTGCACGGGGTGCATATGCGCCCGGATGCGCTCCCGAACGTGCGTCGTACCGGCAGGCATATGCCTTAAAGTAGGGCTTTAGCCCAGCCCACACGACAGCCCATGCAACCGATTCCCCTCGTCGCCACCACGCGCGGCTACCCCGACAGCGGCAACGTCATCGAGAACGTGCACGCCGGTTCGGTGGCGGTCGTCGACGTCCAGGGACGCCTGCTGTTTTCCGCCGGCGACCCGCACTACCCCACCTTCACGCGCTCCGCGCTCAAGCCCTTCCAGGCCCTGCCCTTCATCCTGTCCGACGGCCCGTCGCGCTTCGGCTTGACGCGCGAGGAAGTGGCGCTGCTGTGCGCCAGCCACTCGGGCGAAGACAAGCACCTGGCCGGGGTCCAGGCCATCCTCGACAAGATCGGCCTCGACCCGGGGCACCTCGAATGCGGCTGCGCCACCCCGCTGTTCTACGAGTTCACCGGCCAGAAGGCGCCGCAGGACCGCGACTGGACGCCGCTGCACCACAACTGCTCGGGCAAGCACAGCGGCTTCCTCGCCTGGTGCCGCCTGCACGGCGCCCCCACCGCCAACTACGTGGACCGCGCCCATCCGCTGCAGCAGGCGATCCGCGCCGCGCTGGCCGACGTCGCCGGCGTGCCGGCCGGGCGCATGCCGGTCGGGCTCGACGGCTGCTCGGCGCCGAACTACGCGCTGCCGCTTTCGACCCTGGCGCACCTGTATGCTCGCCTCGGCCAGGGCAGCGCCGACCCGCGGCTGGGCGGCGCGATGGGCATCCTGTGCGACGCGATGACGGCGCATCCGGACATGGTCTCGGGCACCGCGCGCACCGACCTGGCCTGGATGACGGCCGGCGGCGGCGACTGGGTGGCGAAGATCGGCGCCGACGCGGTGCAGGCGATCGGCATCCGTTCGGCCGGCCTCGGCATCGCGATCAAGATTGCGGACGGCAACAGCCGTGCGCTGCATCCGGCCGTGTACGGCGTGCTCGATCAGCTCGGCCTGCTCGACGACGCGCGCCGGGCGCAGCTGGAAGAGTACCGCCAGCCGCTCATCCGCAATGCGCGCGGGACCGTGGCCGGCGACATCCGCACGCTGTTTACGCTCGAACGGGGGGAGGCGACGTCCGCCTGATTCCACGCCGAATCGTACGCTGGACCGGGCGCCGTCCATCGTAGGATGTGACGGACCCGACCACCTGGAGGCGAGAAATGAACCTGTTCCGGCATGTTCCACGCGCGTACCTGGCCTGCATTGCCTTGTCCTTCACCCTGCTGCTGGGCGGCTGCGCCACCGCGCTCTCGCCTTCCGAGCAGGCGGCGGTGGCCGGCAAGACCTATGTCGTCACCGGCGCCTCCAGCGGCTTCGGGCGCGGCGTGGCCGAGCGCCTGGGTGCGATGCGCGCCAACGTGGTGCTGGCGGCGCGCCGCGCCGAACTGCTGAACGACGTGGCCGCGCGCGTGAACGCCGCCGGCGGCACCGCACTGGTGGTGCCGACCGACGTCGCCCGTCCCGAGGACATGCGCCGGCTCGCCGAGGCGACGGTCGCGCGCTTCGGCCGGATCGACGTCTGGATCAACAACGCGGCCGTCGGCGGCATCGGCCGCTTCGAGGCCATCCCGCTCGAAGACCACGCCCGCATCGTGGACGTCAACGTCAAGGGCGTCATCTACGGCAGCCACATCGCCCTGCGCCAGTTCAAGGCGCAGGGCGGCGGCACCCTGGTGAACATCGGCTCGGTGGAAAGCGAGGTGCCGCTGGCCTACCACGCCTCGTACGCATCGACCAAGGCGGCCGTGCTGGGGCTGGGGCGGGCGCTGAACGAGGAACTGCGGCTCGCGGGCGTCGGCGACAGGATCAGGGTGAGCACGGTCATGCCCTGGGCCGCCGATACGCCTTTCTTCTCCAACGCCGCCAACTATTCCGGCCACCGCCCGCGCATGGCGCTGATGGACGACCCGGCCAAGGTAGTGGAAGGAATCATCCGCGCCTCGGTCTACCCGAGCGAGGAAGTGCCGGTCGGCTGGAAGGCGCGCGCCGGGGTCTGGTCGCACAAGATCGCCCCCGACCTCACCGAGCGGATCTCGGCCAATGTCGCCCATGCGCACCAGTTCGAGAAAGCGCCGCCCATGGCGCCCACCAGCGGCGGCGTGCACCAGCCCAATCCGGCGGCGACCGGCATCGACGGCGGCATCCGCGCCCGCATGCAGCAGGAAGACGAAGCGCGCAAGGCCGGCAAGGCCATGCAGTAGGCCTCACGCCCCTGACCGGGCAATCAGCTCAGGCGGCGAGCCGGCGCAGCATGGCGGCGATGGCGTCGACGACCTTGTCGTCGTCCCAGTAGCTGTTGTGCGCGAACGGGTTCCAGCTGCGCAGCAGCAGGTTGGCCACTCCGCCGCCCGCATTGATGGCGCGGTCCTCGACCAGCTTGCGGTAGCCCTCCGATAGCGGCTGCAGGGGCCAGCCCAGCACGTCGTCCGGGTCGTAGAAATTCACCCACTTGAAGAGCGTGGTCGGCGGGGCGATCGGGATGATGTGCATCTCCTTGTGCGCGGCCACGAACACCGGAATGTTGCAGCCGGTCGTCACCAGCCCAGCGCAGGTGCCGGCGCCAAGGAAGGTCTTTTCGCTGGCGGTGAGCGCGCGTCCCAGGCTCATCATCGCCCAGGCGTCGATGTTGCGCCAGATGCCGGCGCTCACCGGCAGTCCTGCCCGGGCCTTCTGCGCATCGTAGATATAGCTCGACAATACCTGGCAGCCGAGCGACTGCGCCACGAACACCACCGGCATGGCAGGCCGCACCGCATGCGCCGACAGCAAGGTCTTCGCGATCTCGCCCTGCGCCAGTTCGTAGACCGATCCAGGGATTTCCTTGCGGTTTTCCAGCCCGGCGGCATCGCCGAAACCGTAGAGGACGAACTTGCGCAGGTCGGCGTAGCGCACCTGGCTGCCTTTCTGCGTGCGGTCCCAGACGATGGCCTGGTTGTCCTGCAGGATCTTCTGGTAGTACACCGAGCGCATCACCACCCGCCCGGCCAGCGCACCGAGCCGGCCGCGCAACCGCTCCATCAGCCCGTCGGCATAAGTCACAGGGGTTTCCCCCATTCCGTGCACCGTAATGAACGCAACCTCGGCCATGGCAGCCTCCCCTTTCCTGGCGCCCATCCATGGCGCCGTGCGGTCGTCGTGGCGGCCGCTTTTGATGAGGATAGCCTACCAGCTTTTTCGCCTGGGCATGCGCTGCTGGCGTGCGCGGCGCTGACCGCTTACCATGGGGTTTTCACGCCAGCCAAGCAGCGATGCCAGAAGTGCTCTTCAGCCATTACCGGGATGCGATCCGCGGCCTCGACCTGGCGCAGGTCGCCACCCCGGCCGGGATTCCCGAGCAGTTCCTGCTGGGCCGCGAGGGCCGCTACAGCGCCCACTACATTCCCTTCGAATCGGTGTACCCGCAGGCGCGCGTGGTGGCGGTCGGCATCACGCCCGGTTTCGTGCAATGGAAGAATGCGATGCGCGAAGCGCAGCGCCAGCTGGCGGCCGGCGCCGCCGACGAAGAGGTGCTGCGGGCGGCCCGGCTCACCGGCGCCTTCAGCGGTGCGATCCGTCCGAACTTCATCGCCCTGCTCGACGCGATCGGCGTGCAGCGCTGGCTCGGAATCGCCAGTTGCGCCTCGTTGTTCGGGGAGGACGCCGGCCTGGTGCAGGTCAGCGCCGTGCTGCGGCACCCGATCTTCGTCGACGGAAAAAACTACAGCGGCTCGCCGCCGATGACGCGCAAGGCTTTTCTGCGCGACCAGGTCCTGCGCTGGTTCGCGGAAGAAGCCAAGCTGCTGCCGGAGGCGCTGTACGTGCCGATGGGCGGCAGCGTCGGCGACGCGCTGGACTGGCTGGCCGCGCAAGGCGTGATCCGGCCCGAGCGCATCCTGCACGCTCTGCCGCATCCGTCGGGAGCGAATGCGGAGCGTGTGGCGTACTTTTTGGGGCGCAAGGACAGGGCGGCGTTGTCGGGCAAGACGAACGGGGCGCAGATCGATGCGGCGCGCGCGGCCTTGCAGGCGCAGATGGAAGCCTTGCTGGCGGCGCGATGAATGCGTAGCGTGGATATTCAGCGGCCGATGGTGAGCTCGAACGACGCCACCCCGTCGACGCCACCGCGCACACGATCGCCCGGCTGCAGCGCCGCCACGCCGGCCGGCGTGCCCGTATAGATCAGGTCTCCCGCCGCCAGCGTCACGAAGCGCGACAGGTAGCCGATCACATCCGGGATCGCCCAGATCATCTCGTTCAGCTTGCCCTGCTGGCGCGCTTCGCCGTTCACCTCGAGCCAGATGCGCGCGTCCTGCGGATGGCCGATCCGGGCTGCCGGGACCAGCGGGCTGCACGGCGCCGAGGCGTCGAAGCCCTTCGCCATGTCCCACGGCCGGCCCGCGTCCTTGGCGACGGCCTGCAAGTCGCGCCGGGTCAGGTCCAGGCCCACGCCATAGCCCCACACCAGGTCCAGCGCGTCGGCAGGCGGGACGTTCGCGCCGCCGGCGCCGAGCGCCACGACCAGCTCCACTTCGTGGTGCAGGTCGCTTGTCGCCGGCGGGTACGGCACGCTGCCTTCGGCCGGCACGACGGCGTCGGCCGGCTTGGTGAAGAAGAACGGCGGTTCGCGGTCCGGGTCGCTCCCCATCTCGCGCGCATGGGCGCCGTAGTTGCGGCCGACGCAGAACACGCGCCGGATCGGGAAGCGTTCGCTGGAACCTGCCACCGCCACCGATGGCATGGCGGGTGCAGGGATGACAGAAGAGGGCATGCTGATCCTTTCATGGGCTGGATGCCCATGATAACCGCCCTCGCAAACCGCTGTCAGGCAGGCTGCCCGGCGCGCGCCGCGGCGGCGCCCACCGATTCCAGGATGCGCACCAGCGCCGTCATGTCCACCGGCTTGACCAGGTGGTGCGCAAAGCCCGCTTCGATGGCGCGCTCGCGGTCCTTCGGCTGGCCGTAGCCGGTGATCGCCACCAGCACGGTGTTGCTGGTCTCCGGCATGGCGCGCAGTTGCTGCGCCAGCTGGTAGCCGTCGATGTCGGGCAGGCCGATGTCGACCAGCATGGCGTCGGGCCGCTCGGCGCGGGCGCGGCGCAAGGCCGAGCGCGCATCGTACTCGACCGCCGTGCGGTAGCCCTGCACCGTGAGCAGCGTGGATAGGCTGTCCGCCGCATCGGCGTTGTCGTCGACCAGGACCAGGCTCAGGGGACGCTCCAGCACCGCGGCGTGCACGTCCAGCGCCGGGCTGCCGGGGTGGCCGTCCACGCCGGCGCCGGCCGCCGCGCGCGGGAGCTTCACGGTGAAGCTGCTGCCCAGTCCCACGCCGTCGCTGTGGGCGCTGACCTCGCCCTCGTGCAGCTCGACCAGCCGCTTGACCAGCGTCAGCCCCAGTCCCAGGCCGCCCTGCGAACGCGCCAGCGTGCGGGCGCCCTGCGTGAACAGGTCGAACACGCTCGGCACCAGTTCCGGCGGCATGCCCGAGCCGTTGTCGCGCACGCACAGGGTGGTGCTGCCCCCGCCTTGGCCGGGGTCCAGCGCCAGCGCGATCCTGCCGCCCTTCTGGGTGTACTTGGCGGCGTTGTTCAGGATGTTGGCCACGCTCTGCACGAGGCGGGTCTGGTCGCCGCGCACGTACACCGGCTCGGGCGGCAGGTCCACCTGCACGTCGTGCCCCTTCTCGGCGATGAGCGGGCGTGCCTGGTCGAGCGCGCCGGTAACGATGTCGCGGAAGTCCACCACGCCGAGCTTGAGCTTGACGAGCCCGCGCGTGACGCGCGAAACGTCGAGCAGATCGTCGATCAGGCGGCTCATGTGGCGCACCTGGCGGCTGATGATGGTGCTGGTCTGGCGGATGCGCGGTTCGTCCTTGAACTGCATCGACAACAGGCTTGCCGAGCTGCTGATCGGCGCCAGCGGGTTGCGCAGCTCGTGCGCCAGCATCGCCAGGAACTCGTCCTTCGTATGGCTCAGGCGTTCAGCCTGCACGCGTGCCGCGCGCTCGCTCTGCAGCAGCGCGTCGCGCTCGCGTGCCGACTTCTGCGCCACCTCGTACAAGCGCGCATTGTCCATGGCAATGGCGGCCTGCGCCGCCACGCCGGCAATGATGCGTTCGGTGCGCTCGGTGAACACGCCGGCGTCCGGGTGGCCGAAGATCAGCCCGCCCAGCACCTCGCCGGAACGCGAGATCACCGGCACCGCCAGGTAGCTGCGCACCTCGAGGTGGCCAGGCGGCATGCCGCCGCCCTCGCCCAGCGACGCATAGCGCGGATCGCGCGTGATGTCGCTGCTGCGCACCGTTGCCTCGCCGTTGAACGTCGGACGCAGGATCTCGGTGGCGCGCGGCTTGCCGAGCCCGTCCATCGCCTCGCGCGGGACCCCGGACAGCGTATACAGCTGCAGCCGCTCGCCGTGCTCGTCCTGTCCGCTGTAGAAGAACGCGCCGAAGCGCGCGCCGGCCAGCTCGGTGCCGGCGTCGGTGATCGCCTGCAGCAGCGTTTCCAGGTCGAGGGTCGAGGCCAGCGCCTGGCCGGTGCGATATACCATCTCCAGCACGCGCTTCTCGTCGCGCAGCGATTCCTCCACGCGCGCGCGCCGCACCACTTCGCGCGTGTGGCGCGCCACGTCCTCGGCCAGCGCCACTTCCTGGTCGGTCCAGTGGCGCGGCTGCTGCTCGTGCAGGTAGAAGATCGCCGCCATGCGTCCCTCCACGATCAGCGGCACGATCACCATCGCGCGCGCGCCGATGCTGGCGTAGCCCGCGGCGTACGGCGCGGTGCGCTCGTCGACGGCGATGTCGTCCAGGCGCAGCGTCCGGCCGCGGCGCAGCTGCTCGATGATGGCGGGGCCGAAGCTGTCGAGCGGGCGGGACTCGCCCGCCAGGCTGGCGATGCTGCCGTCGGTCCAGTCGCGGTCCACGCTGATGGTGCGCTCGCCCAGGTCCACCTCGCCGTAGCCGACCCGGCCGACGTTCAGGAATTCCCCGGTCAGGCAGCTGGCGGCTTCCATGATGTGCACCGCGTCCGCCAGGCCGCGCAAGGTGTCGCTGAGCTTCAGGTGGAAGGCATGGCGGTGCTCGGCCAGCACGCGCGACGTCGTGTCGGAGAGCACGAAATAGATGCCGATGACATCGCCGTTGTGGTGCACCGGCGTGACCGAGGCGGAGAAATAGCGACGCTCCAGCCGCCCGTTGCGCTGGATGTGCATCTGCATGTTCTCGAAATGGGCGGACTGCCCGGCCATCGCGTCCAGCACGTAGGGCTGGAGCTGGGGCCACAGCTCGGGCCGCACCAGCGGATAAGGTTGTCCCATTGCGGCAGGATGCTTGTCGCCGAGCAACTCTGCATACGCATCGTTGTAAAAAAGCCGCAACTCGGGTCCCCATGCAATGAACATGGGGAAGTGGGAGGCGACGATCAGGTCGGCGATGGCCTGCATGCCTTCCGGCCAGTTATCCGGTTTGACCGACGGGAAAACGGGCCAGGGACGGTCGCGATTGTGGTCGGGCTGCGCCAGGCAGGGCAGCGTCACGCCGCCATCCGGCACGGGAGGGAGACTGCTTTCGATGCTCATCAGGATTGCCCAATTCGATTCCGTGCAGCCAACGGTCGCGGGTATGGGACACCCGTCGCCGCGCGTTTATTTTCTGGCCGCCAACTTTTTGTAATCGGGCGATTATAACGAGCAATTTGGATGGGCCGCGCCCGTTACAATTCAATGCGGGGCACGGAGTTTCTTGTGCATACGGCGCTGCCCCAGCCACACGGCGGCGGCCACTACCGGCACCAGGATGCCGAGCACCAGGTCGGGATCGAGCGGCAAACCGAGCGCCTTGCCCGCCTTGCCGGCATACCCGAGCAGGCCGACCAGGTAGTACGAGATCGCCGCCACCGACAGGCCTTCGACCGCCATCTGCAGGCGCAGCTGTTGCGCGGCGCGCGCATTCAGGGATTGCAGGATCTGGCGGTTCTGGCGCTCCTGCACGATGCCGACGCGGGTGCGCAGCAGGTCGTTGGTGGCGGAAATGCGCCGGCCCAGCGCCTCCTGGCGGACGGCGACAGCCTCGCAGGTGTTCATGGCAGGGGCGAGGCGCCGGTCCATGAATTCCTCGACCGTGGGCGTGCCCTCGATGCGCTGCTCGCGCAGCTCGTCGATGCGGGCGCGCACGATGCGGAAGTAGGCGGTCGAGGCGCCGAAGCGGTAGCCGTTGTCGAGCGCCAGCTTGTCCATCCTCGCGGCCAGGCGCGTGATGCGTTCGAGCAGGCGCTGCTCGCCGCGGGCTTCGGCGCCTTCGCCCCCGCCGGCGTCGTCCAGCGCCACCATCGCGCCCGCCACCTCGGCCAGTTCGGCCTCGATGCGGTCCAGCTCCGCGCCCACGTTGCGCGCGGCGGGCAGGCCCAGTAGCGCCATCATGCGGTAGGTCTCGATCTCCAGCACGCGCTGCACCAGCCGCCCCGCCTGCAGGTGGCGCATGCCGGTATCGCGGATCACGAAGCGGCTGAAGCCGTCGGCCTGGATCGCGAAGTCGCTCCACAGCTCCGCGCCCTGCATCACCCGCGAGCCGGCCAGCAGGCTGCGTTCGAACAGCCCCGGCAGCGCGCCGGCGTCGAGCCCGCCGTCGACCAGCACCACGTGCGCCGCCGCCATCAGCCGGCCGTCCAGGCCGCGCAGCCAGGCCGACGGAACATGGCGCAGCGGGACATGGTCGAAGGCGTGCGCGAGCGCCGTTTCCTCTGCCAGGCGCGCGGTGAAGGTATAGGACGCGAATTCGGTATGGCACTCCCACTTGAGGCGGAAGCGCCCGAAGTCATGGAAGAAGTGGTTGCTTCCCGCGCCCGGCGCGGCTACCCCGAAGTGGGCGCACAGGTGTGCGAGCAATGCATGCTGGTCGCCGCGCCAGACGGCAAGGTGGGTGATGGCCTCCGGCGCGTCCAGGCGCAGGAAGGGACGCGAATGCAGTTCGGCCGCGAGCGGCACCCGCAGCGGATGGCTCAGCGCCGACAGCGTGTGCATGGCGCCGCCTTCCATTGCGGCGCCGCTCGCTGCGGCTTCGCTCATTGCTGCCTCGCTTGTTGCAGCCTCGCTTGCTGCGGCGTCCTTCACTGGGGTATCCATGGCGGGTCGGCCTCAAGGAATGCCGGCGACGGCCGGCGTATGGTCCCATGCTAGGGCAAAACGCGCCGCCCATCCATTCAAATTTCTGATTGGAATGATCAGTAAATCTCGGCAGCCGCCAGGCGTACCTGCTTGAGCAGCAGATCGGCCCCCGGCGACAGCAGGTGATCCTGCTGGCGGATGATGCCGAAGGCGTCCATCTTGCAGGGCAGCTCGATCGGCAGGATGCGCATCACGTTCAGCGAAGCGTAGTACTGCGCCACTTCCTGCGGCATCACGTGCAGCGAATCGGTCTGCTGCAGCAGCGCGGTCACCAGCAGCAGCGCGGTGGTGTCGACCACGTTCCTGGGCGGCTCCAGGCCGGCGCGGCGGAACATCATGTCGAAGCGGTGGCGCATGATGCTGCCCGGCGGCGGCAGGATCCACGGCCGGTCGGCGATGTCCTCCAGCGCCAGGTCCCTCTTCTCCAGCAGCGCATGGCCGGGGCGCACCACGACGCAGGCCGGTTCCTCGGTCAGCTCCTCATATACCAGGCCGGTCGAATCCTCCTTCTCCAGGATACGGCCGATCATGAAGTCGAGCGTGCCGTGCTGGAGCCTGTCGAGCAGGACGTTGCTGGGCTCGAGGTGCACGCCGATGCGCAGCAGCGGCGCCTGCTCCTTGATGCGCGCGATCGCGCGCGGCAGCAGGGCCATCGCCGGCGACATGATGACGCCCACCTCCACCTGCCCCGCCAGGCCGGCCTTCAGCGCCAGCATGTCGTCGTGCGCCAGCGCCAGGCTGGTGAGCGCCATGCGCGCGTGGCGGATCATGGTCTCGCCATAGATGGTCGGCTCCATCCCGCGCGGCAGGCGCTCGAACAGGCGCACGTCCAGCATCTCCTCCAGGTCCTTGATCTGCTTGGAGGCGGCCGGCTGCGTCATGTGGAGTTCGTCGGCCGCGCGGTGGATGTTGCGGTAGTCGTCCAGCGCGATCAGCAGGAGCAGCTGGCGCGTCTTGAGGCGCGCCTTCAAAAACCAGTTCGGGTTCGTCGTATCCATCAGAAAATAATATCATTCTCGATATCACTTCGACCGAAATACCGCCGCATGATTATCACTTGCAGCCTGGGGAAGGGTTCGCCGCCGGCCCCTCGGCGGTCTGGGGCACCGGCAGGATCTTGCCGTCCGGCGTATAGCGCAGTTCTTCCACCGCGACCGAACGGCGGAATTCGCCGCCGGTCGGCAGCTTGCCGTTGTGATAGAAAATGTAGGACTTGCCGTTGAACTCGACGATGGCCTGGTGGATGGTGTTGACGTTGCTGTTCTTCTCCATGATCACGCCGCCGAAGGACCAGGGGCCGGTGGCCGTCGGGCCGGTCATGTAGACCGTCTCTTCCGGGAAGTGGCGCGAGTACGTGAGGTAATAGGTGCCCTTGTGCTTGTGCAGATAGGCCGCTTCAACGAAGTTGTCCAGGCCAACGGTGTGGATCGGGCCGTCGATCTCGATCATGTTGGGTTTCAGCTTGGCATACTTCATGACCGTGTTCCCCCAGTACAGATAGGCCTGGCCGTCGTCGTCGATGAAGACGGCGGGGTCGATGTCGTCCCACAGGATGCTGGTTTCCTTGGTCATGTCGTTGGTGACGAGCGCGGTGCCGCGCGCGTCCACGAACGGGCCGGTCGGGCTGCTTGATACGGCCACGCCGATGGCCTTGCCCGGAATGGTCGCGTGGTCCACCGTCGAGTAAAAGTAGTACTTGCCGTTGCGCTTGACGATGTCCGAGGCCCAGGCATCGCGGCCAGCCCACTTGAAGGTGCTGTAGCGCAGCGGCGAGCCGTGATCCGTCCACTTCTTCATGTCGCAGCTGGAATAGACGCGCCACTCGTTCATCACGTAGTCCTTGCCGCCGACTGGCGCCTCGTCCTTGCCGACATAGACGTACACGCGGCCATTGTCGACCAGCGCCGCCGGGTCGGCGGTGAAGATGTCCTTGACGATGGGGTTGGACGCCTGGGCCAGGGCGGAAACGGCGAGGCCGACAGCAAGTACGCAAGGTTTGATCATCATGTCTCCTTATAAATCCTATAGTAATTATTAGTTTTGCTTCTGGCGGAAGCCCATCAGGCGCTGCACCACGCAGAACACGAACAGCAGCGCGCCGATGACGATCTTGGTCCACCACGAGCTGAGGGTGCCGTCGAAGGCGATCAGGGTCTGGATGGTGCCGAGCACCAGCACGCCCGACAGCGCGCCCAGCACGTAGCCATAGCCGCCGGTAAGCAGCGTGCCGCCGATGACCACCGCCGCGATGGCGTCGAGTTCGGTGCCCTGCGCATGCAGGCCATAGCCCGACAGCATATAGAACGAGAACAGCACGCCCGCCAGCGCCGCGCACAAGCCGCTGAAGGCGTAGACCAGGACCTTGGTGCGGCCGACCGCCAACCCCATCATCGCGGCCGACTGCTCGTTGCCGCCGACGGCGTACACCGCGCGTCCGAAGGACGAGTAATGCGCCATCCACACCGCCAGCGCCAGCATGCCGATGGCGATCAAGGCGCCCGGCGACAGGAAACCGCCGAAGAACGGCAACTGGGTCTGCGACATCGCCACGAACAGCGGATCCTCGATGGTGATCGACTCGATGCTGATCAGGTAGCACAGGCCGCGCGCCAGGAACATGCCGGCCAGGGTCACGATGAAGGGCTGCAGCCGGAAGAAGTGGATGATCGCTCCCATCGCGCCGCCGAACGCGGCGCCGCCCAGCAGCACGGCCGCGATCACCGCCAGCGGCGGCCAGCCCGCCACCTGCAGCAGCCAGGCCGCGACCATCGTCGCCAGCGCCAGCACCGCGCCCACCGACAGGTCGATGCCGCCGGAGAGGATCACGAAGCCCATGCCGATGGCGATCACCAGCAGGAAGGCATTGTCGATCAGGAGGTTGAGCATCACCTGCAGCGACAGGAAGCCTTCGTAGGCCTGGCCGCCGGCCAGCAGCATCGCCACCAGCAGGACCACGGTCGCCGCCGAGGTGAACCACGGCGCGGCGCTCATGTTCGTGACCAGGTTCTTCATGCCGCCCTCCTCTTCCACAGGCTCTTGAACTGGTCGGACTGCGAAATGCAGACCAGGAAGACCACGACCGACTTGACGACCATGTTGACCTCGGGCGGCACGCCCAGCGAATAGATGGTATAGGTGAGCGTCTGGATGATGAGCGCCCCGATGATGCTGCCCAGGAGCGAGAACTTCCCCCCCAGGAGCGAGGTGCCACCCAGCGTCACCGCCAGGATGGCGTCCAGCTCCAGCAGCAAGCCGGCGTTGTTGGCGTCCGCGCTCTTGACGTTGGAGCTGATCATCAGGCCGGCCATGCCGGCGCAGGTCGCGCTGAACACGTACACGAAGACGACCAGGGCCGCGGTGCGGATGCCGGCCAGGCGCGCCGCGACAGGATTCACCCCGACAGCCTGGATGAACAGGCCGAGCGCCGTGTGCCGCAGCAGCAGGCTGGTCACCGCAAACACCGCCACCACCACGAACAGCGCGAACGGCAGCCCAAAGAGGTAGCCGCTGCCCAGGAAGAAGAAGGGCTGGTAGTACACGGTGACGATCTGGCCGTCGGTGAGCAACTGGGCCAGGCCGCGCCCGGCCACCATCAGGATCAGGGTGGCGACGATCGGCTGCAGGCCCAGGCCCGCCACCAGCGCGCCGTTCCACAGCCCGCACAGCAGCGCGGCGCCAAGCGCCGCCGCCATCGCCAGCAGCATCGGCGTCTGCGCCACGTATTCCGGCACGCCGTTGTTGATCACCATGGTGCCGCCGACCAGCATCGAGGCGACCGTGCCGGACAGCGCCACCACGGCGCCGACCGAGATGTCGATGCCGCGCGTGGCGATGACGAGGGTCATGCCGATCGCGGCCAGCATCAGTGGCGCGGCGCGGTTGACGATGTCGACCAGGCTGCCGTACAGGTGGCCGTCCTTGATCTCCAGCCGGAAGAAGCCGGGTATCAGGAGGAAGTCGATCAGCAGCAGCAGCGCCAGGGCCGCCAGGGGGCGGAACAGCGGATGCTGGAAGACCGAGGCGCGGGCCGGCTTGGCGGGGGCGAGCACTGCTTCCCTCGTTTTCTTCTCTACGGCGACGTTCATGCCGCGCCCTCCCCGGCGATCACGTGCAGCACCGAACTGTCGTCGAGCTCGCCGCGGCGGTACTCGCCGCAGGCCTTGCGGTCGCGCATGACGACGATGCGGTCGCTCACGCGCAGCACCTCGGGCAGCTCCGACGAGATGAACAGGATGGCCATGCCCTTGCGGCACAGGGTGGTAACGTAGTCCATGATTTCCTGCTTGGCGCGCACGTCGATGCCGCGCGTGGGTTCGTCGAGGATCATCAGTTTCGGGTCGGTGGCCAGCCAGCGCGCCAGCAGCACCTTCTGCTGGTTGCCGCCCGAAAGCGTGCCGATCGGCGTCTCGATGCTGGCGGTCTTGATCCCCAGTTGTTTCACATAGTGGGTGGCGAGCTCCTGCTGGCGCCGCATCGGGATAGCGCGCAGCAGCCCCTGGCGCGCCTGCAGCGCCAGGATCAGGTTCTCGCGCACGGACAGGGCCAGGATCGCGCCCTCGTGCTTGCGGTCTTCGGAGCAGAAGCCGATGCCCTGTTGGATAGCGTCGCGCGGCGTGGCGAAGCTGCGGCTGCGCCCGCCGACCTCGATGGCGCCGCTGTCGGCCTTGTCCGCGCCGAACAGCAGGCGCGCGGTCTCGGTGCGGCCGGAGCCGAGCAGGCCGGCCAGGCCGAGCAGCTCGCCCTGGCGGATCTCGAGATCGACCGGGTTCAGCACGCCCTTGCGCGCCAGCGCCCTGGTGCGCAGGAAGGTCTCCTTATGCCCGCCTTCCTGCGCGCACGCGCTACCGCGTTGTTCCGATGCCTGCTCCGCCGCTTCCGCAGGCGCGCCGATCATCTTGTTGACCAGCGCCAGGCGCGACAGCTCGCTGCACAGGTACTCGCCTTCGCGCTCGCCGTTGCGCATCACGGTGATGCGGTCCGAGATCGCATAGGTCTGGTCGAGGAAGTGGGTGACGAACAGGATCGCCATGCCCTGCTCGCGCAGCGAACGCAGCACCGAGAACAGCAACTGCACTTCGTTCTCGTCCAGGCTGGACGTGGGTTCGTCCAGGATCAGGACCTTGCTTGATATGTTCAGCGCCCGCGCGATCGCCACCATCTGCTGGATGGCGAGCGGATACATCGACAGCGGCTGGCCGACGTCGATGCGGATCTGCAGGCGCTCCAGGAGCTCGGCGGCCTGGCGGCGCATGCCCCTCCAGTCGATCATCCCGAAGCGGCGCGGATAGCGCCCGATGAAGATGTTCTCGGCCACCGACAGATTCGGGCACAGGTTCACTTCCTGGTACACCGTGCTGATGCCGAGTTCCTGCGCATCCTGCGTGGAGGCGGGCGAGATGGCGCGGCCATCGAGATTGATACGGCCGCGCTCGGGCTGGTAGACGCCGGTGAGGACCTTGATGAGGGTCGACTTGCCGGCGCCGTTCTGGCCCATCAGCGTGTGCACTTCGCCCGGGAACAGGCGCAGTCCTGCGTCGAGCAGCGCCTTCACGCCCGGGAATTGCTTGTGGATGCCGGTCACTTCCAGGACCGGCGCCATGGTGGTCGAGGCGAGCATGGCCGCCTCAGTACTGACGGTTCGGGAATTCCCTGGCCGCGACTTCAGCTGGGAACACACCCTCGTTCACGACGATCCTCTTCGGCACCGGCTTGCCCGCTTTGACCAGCTGCGCGGTCTGGATCAGCTGCGGCCCGAGCAGCGGATTGCACTCGACGGTGACGTTGAGCTTGCCCTGCAACATGGCCTCGAAGGCGCCGCGCACGCCGTCGATCGACACCACCAGGATGTCCTTGCCCGGCTTGAAGCCCGCTTCCTCGATGGCCTGGATCGCGCCGATCGCCATGTCGTCGTTGTGCGCGTACAGCACGTTGATGTTCTTGCCCTCGGATTTCAGGAAGGCTTCCATCACCTCCTTGCCCTTGGCGCGGGTGAAGTCGCCGGTCTGCGAGCGGATGATCTTCAGCTTCGGGTTGCCGTTGATGACTTCCGCGAAGCCCGCCTTGCGGTCGATGGCCGGCGCCGAGCCGACGGTGCCCTGCAGCTCGACGATGTTGTAGCTGCGGTTCGGGTTCTTCTTCTGGTGCTCGCTAAGCCAGCGCGCGGCGCGGCGGCCCTCTTCCACGAAGTCGGAACCGATGAAGCTGACGTACAGCGACGGATCGCTGACCTTGACGGCGCGGTCGGTCAGGATGACGGGGATCTTTGCCGCCTTCGCTTCGCGCAGCACGGTATCCCAGCCGCTTTCCACGACCGGCGAGAACGCGATCACGTCGACGCGCTGGGCGATGAAGGAACGAATGGCCTTGACCTGGTTTTCCTGGCGCTGCTGGGCGTCGGCGAACTTCAGGTTGACGCCGGCCTGCTTGGCGGCGCTCTTGATCGAGGCGGTGTTGGCGGTGCGCCATTCGCTTTCGGCGCCGACTTGCGAAAAGCCGATGGTGAGCGGTCTGGCGGCGTGGGCGGGAATGGCGGCGCCCAGTACGCATGCGGCGGCGGCACCCAGGAGGGTCCTGCGAGCGATGATCATCACGTTGTCTCCGGTATTGTTGTGCCACAATGCTAGGCCAAAGTGCGATGCTGATCCAATCATATTTCTCGCGTATGCAATACCATATTCGGTATCAATGTAATATCTGAAGCACCTGCCTCGACCCGGTTACGGCCCTGGCGCTTGGCGGCATACAGCGCCTTGTCCGCGCGTTGCAGCGCCGCGCTCACCGCTTCGTCCGGCGCCAGTTCAGCCACGCCGATACTGACCGTCATCCCATACGGCTCGCCGCCGGCATCCAGCGCCGCCGCCGCCACCGCCACGCGCAGGCGTTCCGCCACTTCCAGCGCATCGTGCAGGCCGGTGGCCGGCATCAGCACGGCGAACTCCTCGCCGCCCAGCCGTCCCAGCACGTCGTGCGCCCGCAGGCGCGACTGCGCCGCCTGCGCAAACACCCGCAGCGCGGCGTCGCCGACAGCGTGCCCATAGCGGTCGTTGAGCTTCTTGAAGTGGTCGATGTCCACCATCATCAGGCTGACCGGCTGGCGCAAGCGCCGGGCCAGCGAATGCGCGCGCTCGGCTTCGCCGAGGAAGGCATAGCGGTTGGCCAGTCCGGTGAGGCTGTCGGTCGTCGCCAATTCGCGCAGGCGCTGTTCGTCCTTCTGCTTGCACAGCAGGAGAAAGCCGAAGCCGTTCACGATGAGCAGGAAATAGGCGCCGACGTAGATCATCGTCTGCGCGGGGCTCGGCGTGAACACGGTCGGCGTGCCGCCCGTGAAGGCAACCCAGGCGCGCCAGTAGAAGGCCAGCGCGATCAGCAGGTTCGGCGCCCCGATGATGCAGCGCAGGAGCGAAAAGCGCGGTCCGGTGCCGATCATGATGAGGGCATTCAGCCCCGCGATGGAGGCGATGAGCAGGGACATCAGCACCGCCATGCCGGACCCGGGCACGCCGGCGACGATCGCGCCTGCGAGCAGCAGTTCGCCCGCGATCGCAAGCGCCAGCAGGCCGCGCTCCCAGCGGTAGCCGAGGAACATGCAGTAGGCGAGCGTCTCCCCTACCGCGGCGGCGATGAGGAGCCCGTTCGACAGAAAGGTCCCGAGCACCGGAGGGACTTCCGGGCGCAACCAGAAGGCGAAGAACGCGAGGCCTTCGACAAGCTTGGCCCAGGTCCAGACCTTCATGGAAGCCTCGGGGCTGCCCGCCCGGTAATAACCAGCCATCAAGATGGCGTAGGTGACGTTGCCGATGGCAAGCATCAACATGAATGCTCTGATTTCGCTCACTGAACCGTCTTTCTCAAGTGAGCCAATGCTGCTCGTTCATCCACGGGACCTGGCTATAGCGTTATCCCGTATAAAGGATACGACTCGTAGTAGCGAAATTTAGAACAATTAATTATCACATCGAAACATCTGTGTGTCTTCTAATAACTATCATTTTAGCAAGTTATGATGTGCACGTTCCTTGCGTGAAGCGTCAGTGCGGCGCCACAGTGCTATTCGTGGCGCATCAAACACCGTGTTTCACCCGGTTGACCAGCGACACGGCCACCGCACTGGGCTACCATTGTTTCCATAACACAATATTGGAGCAGGATGATGGGAAGGCGCAGGAACAACAATCCGGCAAGCGACTTGATTGCCCTGCCCTGGCAGTTCAGTGCGGTGCTGGCGCTGGGAGCATTCTTTGGCGTGCGCTGGGTACTGCCGGGGTTCCTGCCCGACCGCGGCCCACTGGGAGCATTGAAACCGGCGCTCGAGCCGCTGTCCTGGATCGTGCTCGCCGCCCTGGGCACGACGACCGTGCTGGCGGCGGTGCGTGCAGCCAGCCGGCGCTCGAAGCATGGGAAGGGTTCCCCGGGCAGCCGGCAAAGCGCGCGCATGCGCGTCGAACCGCAGGCGGCGCAGTCCGTTGCGCCGGCGCCAGGCCGGCCCGCCGTCCCTGCTGCGCCGGCGGCATGGTCGGCCGAGGCGCTGCGCATGCTGGAATGGAAGCGCTTCGAGCTGCTGTGCGCCAGGTACTATGAGGCGGTCGGGTTTGTCACGGAAACCCTGCATGCCGGGCCGGATGGCGGCATCGACGTCAAGCTGTTCAAGGCCGATCCCGACAGACCGCTGGCGATCGTCCAGTGCAAGGCCTGGAACACGCAGGCGGTCGGGGTCAAGGAAATCCGCGAGCTGCTCGGCGTGATGGTCCATGAACGGGTTGGACGGGGCATCTTCGTCACCACTGGGACCTATTCGCAGGACGCCTTGCAGTTCGGCGCAACGAATCCGATCCAGCTGCTCGACGGCGACGCATTCGCACAGAAGATTCTCGCACTGCCGCTCGAGAAGCAGCTGGCCCTGCTCGACTTCGCATTCAAGGACGATTACCGTACACCGACCTGCGCTTCCTGCGGCATCAAGATGATCCCGCGCGACAGCAAGCGCGGGCCGTTCTGGGGCTGCTCCCACTACCCGCGCTGCAAGAACACGCTGGCGATGCGCGGCTAACCGCCTGACTGGCGCAGCAGGCGCAGGCCGTACAAGCCGCCTGCCACCGAGCCCGGCCTGGCCACGAACCGCACCGACAGTATCGCCGGCTTCGCTTGCACGACGGACGCCGGCAGCGGGTAATCGACCGTGTAGAACTCCTGGGCCGCGTCGCCCCTCAGCGCCACCTCGGCCAGCCGCACGCCGTTGACCTCGATATCGAAGCGGCGGCCGGCATCGGCCCTGGCGAAGGTCAGGCGCAGCAGCTTCGCTTCTCCTTTGGGATCCTTCAGCTCGTAGCTGAACCACTTGCTCGCATGGCGCCAGTGGCGGCCGTTGTTCACGCCCGCGTCGACACCTTCGCCCTTGAAGAAATGGTCCGATTCCGGCTGCTGTTCGCCCGGCGCCACCTGGTCGACGGTCAGGGCATCCAATGCCAGCCGGTCCGCTTCGCGCGCGGCGTTCCCGGCCTGCATGCGTTGCAGGTTGGCCGGCGTGGAATGCTGCCAATACATCGTGTAGCGCGAATCGTGCAGGCGGAAGAAGGGGATGAATTCCGTTGCGTTGTCCGCGGCCCCATGCACCAGCCCCGGCGCCGTGAAGGTCAGCGCCTTTCCCTTCACGGGCTTGATGCGGCGCAGGAAGTCCGTCGAGTCGCTGACCAGCATCGGCGCCGCCTCCAGCGGGCACACCTGTCCTCCCGCGATATGGCCCATGCGCGACTCGTCGGCCAGGAAGTTCAGCTTCTCGTCGCCGAACATGCGGGTCTTCGCGGCCAGCACGATGGGACCGTGCAGCACGGCGTAATAGTTCGACCGGTCCGGCATCTGTTCCAGGCGCGTCGTCATCGGCAGTTGCACGTCGACCCGGTCGCCCTTGCGCCAATCCCGGGACAGGCTCACGTAGCCGCCCGGCTGCGCATCGTGCTCCACCGCCTTGCCATTCACCTTCACGACCAGTTTCCCGGGCTCGACCCAGCCCGGGTAGCGGATCATCATCGTGAAAGTACCGGGCACATTGGCCGGCGCATCCACGGTCAGGCGCGTGCTGCCCTGGTCCGGGAAGCGCGTCGCCTGCGTGATCCTGATCCCCTTGGCGCGCCAGTGCAGCGTCGACGGGATGAACAGGTTCACGAACAGGGCGTCGTCCTCGTGCGCGTAGATGAATTCGCCGTACTTCGCGTGGCTCTCGATGCCCGAGCCCACGCAGCACCACATGCCCTTGTCCACCTGTGAATACACGCGGTAGTGGTTCGGCCGCATCGGCGTGAAGTAGACGAAGCCTCCGCCAGGACGCTGCGAGGACAGGATGTGGTTGTACAGCGCGCGCTCGTAGTAGTCGCTGTAGCTGCCCTTCTGGCTTGAGCGGAACAGCATCCCGGTCAGCTTGAGCATGTTGTAGGTGTTGCAGGTCTCCGGCCCCTCGACCTCGTGGATCATCGCGCCGAAGTCCTTCTCGTCGTGGAAGTGCTCCTTGACGCTGTTGCCGCCGATGGCCACCGAGCGGCGATCGACGACTGTCTGCCAGAAGAAGCCTGCTGCCCGGTCCAGGTCCTGCCGCCCCGTCATGTCGGCGATGCGCTTGAAGCCGATCACCTTGGGAATCTGCGTGTTCGCGTGCAGGCCGGTGAGCTTGTCCTGTCCTTGCGCCAGAGGCTGCAGGACGGCCTGGTGCGAGAAGCGCAGCGCCAGGTCGAGGTATTTGCGTTCGCCGGTCATCGCGGCCACGTCGGCGAGGATCTCGTTCATGCCGCCATGCTCCGCACGCAGCATCTGCTCCATCTGGTCGGACGACAGGCGCGATGTCAGGCGCAGCGCCCAGTCCGAGAGCTGGATGAGCATGGCGCGTGCGTCTTCGTTGCCGGCATGGCGGTACGCGTCGCGCAGGCCGGCGTACACCTTGTGCAGGTTGTACCAGGGTACCCACTTGCCGTTGACCGAGAAGTTGTCCGCTTCCAGCTTGCCGGCCGCGACGTCGCGCCAGGCCTGGCGTCCACCGGGAATGCCGCCGAGGTAGCCGTCGCCGTTGGCTTCCTGTGCGCGCTTGAGCTCCGCCACGACGTAGTTCAGGCGGCGCAGCACCTCGGCGTCGCCCGTCGCCGCATGCATCAGCGCCAGCGCCGACAGGTAGTGGCCGCCCATGTGGCCGTCCAGGCCGGTCGACTCCCAGTTGCCGTAGCTGGGCTGGCGTGGCGTCAGTCCAGCCTCGCGCAGGAAAGGCGCCAGCAGGCGATCGGGCTCCATCGCCAGCATGTAGTTCAGGTTGGTGGTCTGGGCGTCGAGGAAGGGACCGGGCTTGAGGCGAACGTCGGCCAGCGGAAACAGCTCGGCCGCCTGCGCCCATGCGCCCGACACCAGCAACACGCATGCGGCGAGCCGGAGCTTCATGGCAGCTGGACGCTCTGGTAGCGGTTCAGCTCAAGGGGGTCGACCGTCGGCCAACCGTCCCTGTCCCATTTCATCTCCAGCACCTTCAGCTTCTGCTTGAACTTGTCGGCGGTCTCGTAGGCGTGCAGCACCATGACGTCCCTGCCGTCGAAAGTGTAGGCGCTGTTGTGGCCGAGTCCACGCCAATCGCGGTCGCCCTGGATGACGAGCGAGCCGCCGCCCTTGGCCATGTCCACGCCCTTGCGGTCGAGGTAGGGGCCGGTCACCGCCCTGGCGCGGCCCACGACGACCTTGTAGGTGCTGTCCTTGCCCTTGCAACACAGGTCCCAGGAGGCGAACAGGTAGTACCAGCCGTTCTTCTTCATGATGAAAGGCGCTTCGATCTGGGCCGGGCCGGCCTCCTCGTCGGGGACGTAGGCCGGGCGGTCGCGGCGGGCGATGGTGTGCCACTCCTGCGGCTCGGCCAGCTTCGTGCGGCTGGGGTCGAGCTTGACCAGCTTCAGGCCGGTCCAGAACGAGCCGAAGGACATCCAGGGCGTGCCCTGCTCGTCGTCGATCACGTGCGAGTCGATGGCGTTCCACAGGTCGCGGCCCGGTATCGACTGCAGCACCATGCCCTGGTCTTCCCACTTGTAGTTCGGAGAGCGCGGATCGAGCGTGGTGTTGGTGGTCACGCCGATGCCGGAGGTGTTCTTGCCGAAGCCCGACACCGAGTAGTACAGGTAGTACTTGCCGTTGTGGTGGTAGATATCGGGCGCCCAGATGTGGTCGTTGAAGGTGGGTGCGGCCTTCTTGGCCCATGCCGGCTCGCCGGCGAAGACGCGGCCTTCGGGCTTCCACGACTTCATGTCGGTGGAACTGTAGAACGTGATGCCGGGGCCGGTGCTGAAGAGGTAGTACCTGCTGCCCTCTTTTGCCATGACGGGGTCGTGGACTTCGACCTGTGCGGCGAAGGCGGGCAGCGTGGTAGCCAGCGCAAGCGCGCAGGCGGAGAAACGGGAAAGCAGAGACATTGCGAACTCCTGATAGCTCGGGTTCTGTAGGGTGGACGGCTACGCCGTCCGCGCGTTCGAATCAATGTTCCGCACCACGTGCACGTATCGGTATGCGTACCATCCCTGAAAGCGCGGCCGGCCAAGCCGGCCACCCTACGGATTACACGTCGACCGACACGACCATCACCGACTTGGCCGGCACCTTGAGGGTCAGCTTGCCGTTGGCCGCCTTGGCGCTGTACGACACCGGCTTGATCGCCTGCGGCTTGTCGAAGGTGTTGTGCGCGTCCATCGCCTCGGCGGTCAGGACCTGGCCGGTGGCGCCCGAAACCGCCTGCCCCTTCAGGTCGACGGTCACGTCGCTGGCCTGGCGCGGGTTGGTGTTCACCAGCGCCACGTACACCTTGCCGTCCTTGCCGCGTGCGCTCGATGCGCTGATGCCCGGGATGCTCTTGTCGTTCACCGAGTAGGCCACGTCGTTGTTGACGGCGGTCGGCAGCGAGGTCGCGTCCTGGAACGGCACGTACATCTTGTAGGCGTGGTAGGTCGGCGTCAGCAGCATCTTCTCCTTGTCGGTGATGATCATCGCCTGCAGCACGTTGACCATCTGCGCGATGTTCGTCATCCGCACGCGCTCGGCGTGGGCGTGGAAGATGTTGAAGTTCAGCGCCGCCACGACTGCGTCGCGCAGGGTGTTACGCTGGAACAGGAAGCCCGGATTGGTGCCCGGCTCGACGTCGTACCAGGTGCCCCATTCGTCGACGTAGAAGCCGATCTTCTTCTCCGGATCGTTCTTGTCGAGGATGGCGACGTTGCGGCGGATGTGGCCGTCCATGCGCAGGGTCTGCTGCAGGGTCGAGAACCATTCGCTCTCCTCGAACCCGGTGGCGGCGCCCTTCTTCTCCCAGACGCCGGTCGGCAGCGTGTAGAAATGGAAGCTGATGCCGTCGGTGCCTTTGGCGGCTTCCTTGCTCAGCACTTCGGTCCAGCTGGTGTCGTCGTCGTTGCCGCCGCTGGCGACCATCTTCGGGCGGGCGCCCGGCGGCGTCTTGAGGAAGGTGGCGTAGTGGTTGTACAGGTGCGCGTAGTATTCCGGCTTCATGTTGCCGCCGCAGCCCCATGCCTCGTTGCCGATGCCGAAATAGGCCACCTTGTACGGTTCCTTGCGGCCGTTCTTGCGGCGCAGCTCGGCCAGCGTGGACTTGGTGTCCGAGGTCATGTACTCGAGCCACTCGGCCATCTCCTGCGGGGTGCCGGAACCGAGGTTGCCGTTGACGTAGGCTTCGGTGCCCAGGATCTCGACCAGGTCGAAGAACTCGTGGGTGCCGACGGCGTTGTCTTCCGCCACGCCGCCCCAGTGGGTGTTGACCTTCACCGGGCGCTTGTTGCGTGCGCCGATGCCGTCGCGCCAGTGGTATTCGTCGGCGAAGCAGCCGCCCGGCCAGCGCACCAGCGGCACCTTCAGCTCCTTCAGCGCGCCGACCACGTCGTTGCGCCAGCCGCGGGTATTCGGGATCTTCGAATCCGGACCGACCCACAGGCCCTCGTAGATGCCGGTGCCGAGGTGTTCGGCGAACTGGCCGTAGACGTTCTTGTTGATGACCGGACCCGGGCGGGTAGCGTCGATGGTGACGTTCACCTGGGCGAAGGCCGGGGCGGCCAGCATGCTCAGGGCGAGGATGGCGGGTTGGAAGGCTCTCACTATGGTCTCCTGATTATTGGTTTGAATACGCGTGAAAATCCCGTCGTTCCGGCGCAGGCCGGAACCCAAGTTTGCGTCCTTCTGGGCGAAATTGGATCCCGGCCTGTGCCGGGATGACGTGCTGGGTAAATGGGTGGACGGACATGTTGCGGCGCTCAGCCGCCACACATCACGTCCAGCCCGCGTCGACGACGAAGTCCTGGGCCGTGCACATTCGGCTGTCGTCCGCGCCGAGGAACAGCACCATGGCGGCGATATCGTCCGGCATGAGCTTGCCCGGCAGGCACTGGGCCTGCTTGATCTCGCGCTCGGCAGCCTCGTCCACCCACAGGTCGATCTGGCGCTGGGTCATGACCCAGCCGGGCGTGACGGTGTTCACCCGCACGCCGAAGGGGCCGAGGTCGCGCGCCAGGCTGCGGGTCAGGCCGATCACGGCCGCCTTGGTGGTGGCGTAGACAGGATATCCGGCGCCCTTGGCGTGCCAGGACATGGAAGAGAAGTTGATGATGGAGCCGCCGCCCTTCTTCTTCATGCCCGGCAGGACTGCCTGCGCGGTAAAGAACATCGGGCGCTGGTTGATCGCGATGCGCTCGTTCCAGTAGTCGAGCGAGACGTCCGCGATATCGTGGCGCTGGTCGTTGGCTGCGTTATTGACCAGCACATCGAAGTCGCCCAGCTGTTCGGCCAGCTCGGCCATCGTGCGCTGCAGCGCCGGAATGTCGGTGATGTCGCAGTAGCGGAAGACCGGGGCAATGTGGCCCGCATTGGCCAAGCTTGCGCACAAGGTTTCGCTGGCTTCCCTGGCGATGTCCACGAAAGCCACCACCGCGCCTTGCTCCACGAAGGCCTTCACGATCGCTTCGCCGATGCCGGTGCCGCCGCCTGTCACGAATACCCGCTTGCCCCGCAGGCTGGGGAAGCTCGCCCTGTGATGCGTCGCCGTTTGATTCATACCTGTCTCCATCTGTTCTTGTATTGTGATGCCGGCTTATTCTTTGGTCAATGCGCCGTCCTTGCGGCGCCAGATCCCGCGCGGGTTCCCGTCTTGCAGCGGCTCCGGCAGCAGTTCCCGGGGCAGGTTCTGGTAGCACACCGGTCGCAGGAAGCGTGCGATCGCACCGGTGCCAACCGAGGTGCTGCGGCCATCTGCCGTGGCCGGGAACGGGCCGCCATGGACCATCGCACTCGATACTTCGACGCCGGTCGGGAAGCCGTTGGCCAGGATGCGCCCGACCTTGCGCTCCAGCAGCGGCAACAGGGCCCGGGCATCGGCATGGTCTTCGGCGTCCATCTGCAGGGTCGCGGTGAGCTGGCCTTCGAGCACCTCGACGACCGCGCGCATCTGGGCCGCATCCCGGCACACCACCACGAGCGATGCGGGGCCGAAGACTTCCTCGTGCAGTTCGTGGCGCGCCAGGAATGCGTCCGCGCTCACGCGGAACAAGGCTGCCGCGCCCTTGCCTTCGCCGTGCTCGATGCGGGCCAGCGTGCTCACGCCGTCCGTGCCGGCCAGCGCGTCGACGCCCTTGCGGTAGCTCTCCGCGATGTTCTGGTTCAGCATGACGGCGGCTTCGGTCGCGTTCAGCGCCTCCTGCGCGGTCTTGCAGAAGGTCGCCAGGCCGGGACCGTCGATCGCCAGCACCAGGCCGGGGTTGGTGCAGAACTGGCCCACGCCCAGCACAAGCGAAGCGGCGAAGCCCTTGCCGATCTCTTCGGCGCGATGCTCCAGCGCATGCGGCATCAGGAACACCGGATTAATGCTGCTCATCTCGGCATAGACGGGAATCGGCTGCTTGCGCGCCGCGGCCACCGCCATGAGCGCGGTGCCGCCCGAGCGTGAACCGGTGAAGCCGACCGCCTGGATCGCCGGATGGCCGACCAGGGCCTGGCCGATGCCGTTGCCGGTACCGGTGAGCAGCGCGAACACGCCGGCCGGCAGTTCGCACTGCTGCACCGCCCTGGTGATGGCGCGCGCCACCAGTTCCGAGGTGCCCGGATGGGACGAATGGGCTTTCAGGACCACCGGGCAGCCGGCAGCAAAAGCGGATGCGGTGTCGCCGCCGGCGACCGAGAAGGCCAGCGGGAAGTTCGATGCCGCGAACACGGCGACCGGACCGACGCCGATCAGGTGGTAGCGCAGGTCGGGTCGCGGCGGGGCGCGATCCGGCAGCGGCGTGTCCAGGCGCGCATCACGCCAGGAGCCTTCGCGCAGCAGGTCGGCGAACATCCGCAGCTGGCCGCAGGTACGTCCGCGCTCGCCTTCGAGGCGGGTGCGCGGCAGGCCGGACTCAAGCATCGCACGCGCGATCAACACGTCGCCCAGCAGCATGATCTGGTCCGCGACGGTGTCCAGGAAACGTGCGCGCTGCTCGTCGGTGGTGGCGCGGAAGACGTCGAATGCCTCCCCCGCCAGGGCGCAGGCGCGGTCGATCTGGCCGGCATCCACCATGTGGAAGCCTGGCTCCAGGTAGTCGCGCGCGCTCGGGTCCCAGGCCTTGAAGGAACCTCCCGCGCCGCGCTCGTGCACGCCGCCGATGATGGCTTCGCCGGTGATGTTCATAAGGCCTTCACCTTCGCGAACGGGGCCTCGAGGACGGCCAGGCGGTTGCGCAGGGCCGGGCCGAATTGCGGCGACTCGACCTCGAAGGTCTCGCCGGCCTCGACCGAGATGCCGTCCGCGAAGCTCAGCGTGGCGGTGCCGAAGAAGTGGATGTGCACGTCGCCCGGACGCTTGAACAGGCCGTACTTGAAGTGGTGGTACTCGAGGTTCTCGATGGTGTGCGACATGTTCTGCTCGCCGCTGACGAACGCCTTTTCCCAGCGCACCTTGCCCTCCTTGTCCAGGATGCGCGACACGCCCGCCACGTGGGCCGGCAGTTCGCCCACCAGCAGCGCCGGGCCGAGGCCGCAGTTGCGCAGCTTGGAGTGGGCCAGGTAGAGGTAGTTCTGGCGTTCGGTGACGTGGTCCGAGAACTCGTTGCCGATGGCGTAGCCGAGACGGTACGGCTGGCCGTCGTTGCCGATCAGGTACAGGCCCGCGATCTCCGGTTCTTCGCCGCCGTCGAGCGAGAAGTCGGGCATGTCGAGTTCCTGGCCGGTGGCGCGCACGATCGAGCCGTCGCCCTTGTAGAACCATTCCGGCTGCACGCCGGCGGTGCCGGATGCCGGCTTGCCGCCCTCGACGCCCATGCGGAACATCTTCATCGAATCGCTCAAGGCGTCCACGTCGCCGCCGATCTTCTTGTGCATGGCGTCGCGCGTGTCGGCGCTGCCGAGGTGGGTCAGGCCGGTGCCGGTGACGTAGCAGTGGGCGACGTCCGGGTGGTCGAGCGGCGGCAGGATGCGGCCGGCCTGCGCCACGTCGTCGTAGTTGTAGTGGTCCGCGCCCGCGGCAGCGTCGGCCAGTTGCGCCAGGCCGGTGCCGGTGGCGATGGCCGCGCGCGCCAGGTCGAGCGTCGTGGCGTAGCCGTTGACGACGCGGATGATGTTGTCGTGCAGGATGCCGATGCGGCGTTCCTGCGATTCGGTGATGAATTGTACGAGCAGCATGAGCCCGGTCTCCCAATATTGGTGTTATTGACGATGCGAGTGTTCGAGTGGCGGCTGGACGCGCGGCCGGCCAAGCCGGCCACCCTACGGGAACGCGGCTTTCGTAGGGTGGCCGGCTTTGCCGTCCGCGCGTTCAAGTCCCGGTAAATCAGTGCGAATGCTTGGGCACCGCGGAGCCGCGGCAGCCCACCAGGAAGTCGAAGTCGCAGCCTTCGTCCGCCTGCAGCACGTGATCCAGGTAGAGCCGCTGGTAGCCGCTGTGCTGCACAGGCTTGTTGTTCTCGGCGCGGTCGGCCAGGCGGTTGCGGATCTCTTCGTCCGACAGCTCGATGTTCAGGCCGCCCCCGGCGCAATCCAGCTGAATCCAGTCGCCGTCCTTGACGATGCCCAGCGGGCCGCCGGCCATCGCTTCCGGCGCCACGTGCAGCACGACGGTGCCGTAGGCGGTGCCGCTCATGCGCGCGTCCGAGATGCGGACCATGTCGGTGATGCCCTGGGCCAGCAGCTTGGGCGGCAGGCCCATGTTGCCCACTTCGGCCATGCCCGGGTAGCCCTTCGGGCCGCAGTTCTTCATCACCAGGATGGAGTTGGCGTCCACGTCCAGGTCCGGATCGACAATGCGCTGCTTGTAGTGGTCGAAGTCCTCGAACACGACGGCGCGGCCGCGGTGCTGCATCAGGTGCGGGGAGGCAGCGGACGGCTTGAGCACGGCGCCGCGCGGGGCCAGGTTGCCGCGCAGGATGCGGATGCCGCCGTCCTCGATCAGCGGGGTGTCCAGCTTGCGGATCACTTCGTCGTTGTAGATCGGCGCGTCCTGGCAGTTCTCCCACAGGGTCTTGCCGTTGACGGTAAGCGCGTCCTTGTGCGCCAGCAGGCCGCCCTCGCCCAGGCGGCGGATCACGCCCGGCAGGCCGCCGGCATAATAGAACTCCTCCATCAGGTACTTGCCCGACGGGAGCAGGTCGACGATGGTCGGGGTGCCCTTGCCGATCGCGGTCCAGTCCTCCAGCTCGAGCGGCACGCCCATGCGGCCCGCGATCGCCTTCAGGTGGATCACGGCGTTGGTCGAGCCACCGATGGCGGCGTTGACGCGGATGGCGTTCTCGAAGTTCTCGCGCTTGAGGATCTTCGAGAGCTTCAGGTCTTCGTGCACCATCTCGACGATGCGGATGCCCGACATGTGGGCCAGCACGTAGCGCCGCGCATCGACCGCCGGAATGGCGGCGTTGTGCGGCAGCGAGGTGCCGAGCGATTCGGCCATGCAGGCCATGGTCGAGGCCGTGCCCATGGTGTTGCAGGTGCCGGCCGAACGCGAGTGGCCGGCTTCGGCCGACAGGAAATCGTGCATCGTGATTCTCCCGGCCTTGGCCTCTTCGTGCAGCTGCCAGACGGCGGTGCCGGAACCGATGTCCTTGCCGTTCAGCTTACCGTTGAGCATGGGGCCGCCGGTGACGACGATGGTCGGCAGGTCGACGCTGGCCGCGCCCATCAAGAGGGCCGGGGTGGTCTTGTCGCAGCCCACCAGCAGCACGACGGCGTCCATCGGATTGCCGCGGATGGATTCTTCGACGTCCATGGCGGCCAGGTTACGGGTCAGCATGGCGGTCGGGCGCAGGTTCGATTCGCCGTTCGAGAACACCGGGAACTCGACCGGGAAGCCGCCGGCCTCCAGGATGCCGCGCTTGACGTGTTCGGCCAGCTTGCGGAAGTGGGCGTTGCAGGGGGTCAGTTCGGACCAGGTATTGCAAATGCCGATGATCGGCTTGCCCTGGAATTCATGGTCGGGAATGCCCTGGTTCTTCATCCAGCTCCGGTACATGAAGCCGTTCTTGTCCTGGGTCCCGAACCACGCCGCCGAGCGCAGCGTGGTCTTTTTCTTCGTCTCGGACATGCATTCTCCTCGTTATCTCCGCCACGGGAGGCTGTGCGCCTCCTCTCATGTCGTGTTGTTCAGCCGTGTTGAGCAATGAGGGAAGTCTAGAATGCAGCCAGATAACTTTCCAATCAATTATTTCGCGATATTGATATCGGAATTGTTATCACAACCGTAGGGTGGACGGCTCTGCCGTCCGCGCGTTCAGCCGGTATATGCATAGCGGCGCATTAACCCGTACGACATTGGAACGCGCGGCCGGCCAAGCCGGCCACCCTACGAGTGGAGAAAACGGCTCTCGGGCAAGCCGCGTACGTCCAGCCGTTGGCTGAACACCGCCCCCGACAGCGGCGCCGCCGCCCGGTCGTTCACCGTCATGCCCAGGTGGGCGCTGGTGACGTAGAGGGTAGAAAAATCCGGCCCGCCGAACGCCGGGCAGCTCGGCTGCGGCGCGTCGAGTTCCAGCACGCGGTCCAGGCGGCCGTCCGGCGCAAAGCGCATCACGCATCCTGCGCCCCAGCGCGTGGTCCACAGGCAGCCTTCGGCATCGATGCAGGAGCCGTCCGGTTCGCCCGGCGCGGCGCCGGCCGGCACGAACACGTGCGAGGCGCCGACCTCGCCGCTGCAGGGGTTGTAGTCGCAATAGCGGATCTCGCGCGTGCTTGAATCGGCGTAATACATCCTGCGCCCGTCCGGACTGAAACAGATGCTGTTGGCGATCGCCGCATTCCCGATCGGCAGGCGCTCGAGCGTCAGGTCGAGGTTCAGGCGATAAAAGCCGCCCAGCGCCGGTTTCGGGTTGTCGTCCTGGTTGAACATGCCGAACACGAAGCGACCCTGGCGGTCGCAGCGCCCGTCGTTCAGGCGCGTGGACGGGATGTCGGCTTCGACATCGACGATGCGCCTGACCAGCCCGGTCGAGAAGGTGAAGAAGGCCAGGCCGGAGGCCAGCCCCAGCAGCAGGCGGTCGTCGCTGCCGGTGAGCGCGAACGAACACAGGCGCTCGGGCATCTGCCAGCTGGTGGTCCTGCCGGTGGACGGCGAATGCGACCACAGCGTGGATGCCGGAATGTCGGTCCACAGCAGGCGCCGGGTGCGCTCGCACCACAGCACGCATTCGCCCAGCTCGTGCCGGGCGTCGATGAACACATCCATCATCGGCTACTTCTCCGCGGACTCGACCACCGAAAAGCGGAAGCGCGATTCGGTCTGGTACACCTCGCCCGGGCGCAGGATCACGTTCGGGAAGTGCGGCTGGTTCGGCGAATCCGGGAAGTGCTGCGGTTCCAGGCAGAAGCCGCTGCGGTATTCGTAGGTGCGCCCCTTGCCGGTGAGCGAGCCATCGAGGAAGTTTCCGCTGTAGAACTGCACGCCCGGTTCCTCGGTGAACAGTTCCAGCACCCTGCCCGTCCCCGGTTCACATACGTGGGCGGCGCGCGTCATGGCTTTTCCATCGGGTTTGTTGAGTGCGAAGTTGTGGTCGTAGCCCTGGCCGTGGCGCAGCTGCTTGTCCGGCTGGCCGATGCGCTCTCCGATCGGGCGCGGCATGCGGAAGTCGAAGGGCGTACCCGTGACCGGCGACAGCGCGCCCGTCGGAATCGACTCGGCATCGATGGCGACGAAGGTATCGGCGTCGATGGTGAGCACGTGGCCCAGGATGTCGCCCGATGTGCCACCCACCACGGCCAGGTTGAAGTAGCTGTGCTGGGTCAGGTTGACCGGCGTGGCCTTGTCGGTCACGGCGCTAAAGCGCACCACCAGTTCATTGGTATCGAGGAGCTGGTAGGTGACGGTGGCATCGAGGTTGCCGGGGTAGCCCTGCTCGCCGTCGACGCTGCGGTAGTCCAGCCGCAGGCTGTCGCCGTCGACGGTGGCGGTCCATTTGACCTTGTCGAAGCCTGGAGCGCCGCCGTGCAGGTGGTTGTTGCCGTTGTTGGTCGGCAGCTGGTATTCCCGGCCGTCGAGCGTGAAGCGCCCCTTGGCGATGCGGTTGCCGTAACGGCCGATCAGGGCGCCGAAATACGGACTGTCGCCCAGGTAGGGTTCGAGCGTGTCGAAGCCCAGCACCACGTCGGCGAGCCTGCCCTCCCGGTCGGGGGCATGCAGCTCGGTGATGATGCCGCCGAAATCGATGATCTTCGCCACCAGGCCGTTCGCGTTGGTGAGCGTGAACTGGGTGATGGCCTCGCCATCCGGCAGTTCGCCGAAAGGCGCCTGCGTAATCGCTGTTCGCACGTTGATTTCGTCCTCAGTTGGTGGACGGCCGGCCGAAGACCGGCATGCCCTTGTCGTCCCAGCGCAGCGGTTTCACGAACGTGTGGCGGTCGGGATTCCAGAGCGGATCGCCGACGATCTCGGTGTACGTGCGCGCGTGGTAGACCAGCATGACGGTGTCGCTGTCTTCGGCATACGTGAAGCTGTTGTGACCAGGGCCGTAGATGCCATGATCGTAGCAGGTTCGGAAAACAGGCTCGCGCGATTTGGTCCACGAGGCGGGGTCGAGCAGGTCGGCGTCCTCGTCCGCCCACAGCAGGCCCATCGCATAGTTCTCGTCGGTGGCGCTGGCCGAGTAGCTGATGAAGATCCTGCCGTTGCGGCGCACCACCGACGGGCCTTCGTTGACCCAGAAGCCGCGCGTTTCCCAGTCGTACTCGGGCTTGCTCAGCATGATGGGCTTGCCCTCGATCTGCCATGGGGTCTTCATCGGGGCGATGTAGAGGTTCGAATTGCCCTCGATATCATGGTCCTTCTGGGCCCACAGGTAGTACAGCTGGTCCTTGTGGGTGAAGGTGGTGGCGTCCAGGCAGAAGCTGTCGATGCCGGTGTCGACCTGGCCCATGAATTCCCACTCGCCCTCCAGGGGATTGGCGCCCGTGTTGCGGATCGCGTACATGCGGTGCTGGAACAGCTTGTACTTGATCTCGCGGCTGGGGGCGGCGGCAAAGTAAATGTACCAGGCACCCTGGTTGAAATGGATCTCGGGCGCCCACACCAGCTCGCAATAGGGGCCGGTGTCGGGCTTGGTCCAGATGTCCACGGTGTCGGCCGTGGCCAGGCCGGCAATGGTGGGGGCGCGGCGCAGTTCGATGCGGTCGTATTGCGGCACCGAGGCGGTGAAGTAATACCAGCCGTCGGTGTGCTTGTAGATGTAGGGGTCGGCGCGTTGCTCGATCAGGGGTTTCAGTACGGTTTCTTGCATGGTGTGCTCTGGAGCTGGTGGTGTGCTTGCAAACTTGGATCCCCGCCTGCGCGGGGATGACGATCTGCCGCTAACAATGAGAAAAGACTTTCAACTGGCGACGTAGCCGTTGGTGCGCATGTCGGCCTTGACGGTGTCGTAGTACTTGTCGCTGATACGGTACTTGAACATCAGGGCGCCCATCAGGAAGTGGAAGAAGCCCGGGATCACCGACAGCATCAGGGCGATGCCCTGCAGCGCCAGCGCCGACTGTTCCTGGTTGGGCTGGTACTGGAAGTAGTCCAGCAGTACGCCGACCATGCCGCCCGCGACCGCCATGCCGGCCTTCTGGCAAACCGAGATGCCGCCGAAGGCGAAGCCCGAGACGCGCTTGCCGGTCTTTACCTGGCCATAGTCGATGGTCTCGGCGATCGCCGACCAGAACACCGGCGCATGCAGGTCCACCACCAGGGACAGGACGAAGTACAGGACGAAGGCCAGCACGATGTCGCCCGGCTTGACGAGGAAGTAGATCATCAGGCTGAGGACGGCGACAAGGATCTGCGTGTTGCGGAACAGCTTGACCTTGCAGTAGAACTTGGTGGTCCAGGTGGAGACCACCATGGCCAGGATCGCAGCCGCCACGCCGGTGGAGAGGAAGGCCGACACGGTGGCGGTGTCGCCGCCCAGGTAGTACTTGGCATAGTAGATCGCCACCGAGCCGCGGATGACGTAGCCGATGGTGCCGGTCACGCACACGGCGCACAGGATCAGCCACTGGTCGTTCCTGAGCAGCACGCGCACCTGGTCCATCAGCGGCTGCTTCTCGACCTTGTGGACCACGCGCTCGGTGGTGGTGAAGAAGCACAGCAGGAACAGCAGCACGCCCATCGCCGCCATCACCGCCATCGCGGCCTGGTAACCGGTTGCCGGGTTGTCGGCGTCCCACCAGCTGGCCAGCACCGGCACGATGATGGTCACCATGAAAGCGCCGATCTTGGCGAAGAACAGGCGGTAGCCGTTGGCCGACAGGCGCTCCTGCGGGTCGGACGTCAGGCCGCTGATCAGGGAGATGTAGGGGATGCCGACGCCCGCCGTCATCAGGGTCATCAGGATGTAGCTCGCGTAGGCCCAGACCAGCTTGGCGTCGTAGCCCCAGTCGGGCGTGGAGAAGACGAGGAACACGCTCACGCCGTAGGGCACCGCGAGCAGCAGCAGCCAGGGCCGGTAGCGTCCCCAGCGCGTCAGGACGGCGTCGGTCATCTGCCCCATCGCCAGGTCGGCGACCGCGCCGACCACCTTCACGGCCACGAACAGCGCCGCCAGGTCGCTGGTCTTGAGGCCGTAGATGTCGGTGTAGAAGAAGGTGATGATCAGCATCATCGACGAGATCACCACGTTGAGCGCCATGTCGCCTGCGCCGAAACCCACTTTTTCGAGGGTGGAGAGTTTTTGAGTTTGCATGCTGCGCCTTCCCCTTTGAATCACCTGTCGGCATCGCCGAAAACAACTTTGCATTGCCTCATGGCGCTCAATTACGCACCGTAGGGTGGCCGGCTGTGCCGGCCGCGCGTTCAACCAACGGCCGCACAGCGCTAACCGTGCTTTCGTCGGACGCGCGGTCGGCGAAGCCGACCACCCTACCTGTTCGAGCTGTCATCCGCCATGGTGGAGCAGCCTAGTTACGCCAGCGCAGCGCCAGTCCTACCACGCGGTCGTAGCGGCGCACGTCGCGCGGCAGTTCCGGTACCGTGTGATAGTCGTGGTAGGCCTGGTCCAGCAGGTTGCTGCCGTCGAGCGTGATGGTCAGGTTGTCGGTCAGCTTGTACGAGATCGACGCGTCCAGGGTCTTGAGCGGATCGACCACGATCGCGTGCGGCGTGCCGCGGTAGTTGTACTCGGCCGTGAAGCGGTCGCGCCAGCTGTAGGCCAGGCGCGCAGACCACTTGCCGTATTCGTACAGGCCCACCAGGTTGGCCGAACGGCGCGACATGCCGGCGAAGGTGTTGATGGTGCCGTCCGCCTCGGCCAGGCCGCCGTCCATGTAGGTGAAGTTCGCCTGCGCGCCCAGGCCACTCAGCCAGCCCGGCAGGAAGGTGTAGAACTGCTGGTAGGCCAGTTCCGCGCCCTTCAGGTTGCCCGACACGGCGTTGTACGGGCGGCTCACGTTGTAGGTCGCGCCGTCGTGGACTTCCGGACGGGCGGTGCGGCGCAGGTAGTTCTCGTACTTGTGGTGGAACAGCGTGCCGGTGAGCGAGCCGGCCGGCGCGAAGTACCACTCCAGCGCCACGTCGACGTTGCGCGCTTCCTGCGGCTTGAGGTGCGGGTTGCCAGCGGTGCCGGTCGCCAGCGTGGTGGTGGTCGACGGGAACAGCACCAGGCCCGGGTTGAAGTCGCCGAACGGCGCGCGCTCGATGGCCTTGCTGGCGGAGAGGCGGCCCATCAGGTCCTGGCGGAAGTGGGCGCGCATCGACAGGCTCGGCAACACGTCGCTGGTGGTCGAGGACACGGTGGTCGGCGAGACCACGCCGTTGTTCGACGAGTAGCCGCTGATCGTCTGCTTGGTCTTCACGTAGCGCGCGCCCAGCGTGCCGTCGATCGGCAGGGTCCAGGCGTCGAAGCCGAAATTCAGCTTGGCGTAGATCGCCTGGGTCTTCTCGCGATCGGCGTAGTAGGACAGCGGATCGTCCGGACGCGGACTCGAGTCGCCACGGATGGCCTGGCGGATGACGCCCGTGTTATTCAGCAGGAAGTCCGCGCACGGAGCGTAGAACTGGTTCATGCCGTAGTTGCCGCCGGTGGCCGGGCTGGTGCAGTTCAGGCCCTGGAAGCCGGCGACCTTGATCGCGCCCGGGCCCCACTGGTCCGGCGCGGCCGCGTAGTTGCCCAGTTCATGCACGTAGGACGCGAAGCGCTCGGCGATGCGCGCGCCGCCGCTGACTTCCTTGATGAATCCGTCCGCTTCCGGCACCCAGCTCACGTCGCCGCGCCAGTCGGTCGCCGCGCCGCGCGAGCGGTTGTGGTTGTCGAACATGGCGAACATGGTCCAGGGGCCCGGGTCGGTCATGTCCACGCCCGGATAAGTGAGGTAACCGCCGCCGTCGCGCACGCTGGCGGAGATCGGCTTGGCCGCATTGCGGATGGTGTCGAGGATCGGGTTTTTCTGCGTGTACTTGCTGACGGTGCGTACCAGCTCCGAGCTGACGCGCACGCCGTCGACCGGCTTCCAGATGGCGCCGATCGCGCCCTGGTGGCCTTCGGACATATCGCGCCGCGCCTGGGTCGAGCTGAGGGTGAAGGTGTTCACCATCGGGTTGCTGATCGACTCCAGGTAATTCGTACCGGAAATCGCGGTGACGGTCGACGCCGGATTGTTGATCGGCAAGTCGCCCACGAAGAAGATGCTCTGCGAGTCGTGCTCGATCCTGGTCGAGAAACTCTCTGCATAGACCTCGAGATCCCGGCTCGGACGCCACTGCGCCGACAGGTTGCCGGCCAGGCGCTCGCGATCGCCCCCCGACATCACGCGGCCCATCGAGGGCGCGCCCATGATGCCGCGGTCGATCTCGCGCGGCTCGCCCACGAAGGCGGTTTCGTCATGGTAGCGGCCGCGCTGGTAGGACAGGCCGCCCAGCAGGCCGATCTCGCCGATGGCGCTCTTCCAGCGGTTCGACAGCATGCCGGAGACGTTCGGATCGATCTTGTCGGCCTTGTCGCGGTGCTCGGCGCGCACGTTGATCGCGGTCTGCTGGCCCTTGAAGTCGAACGGGCGGTTGGTGCGCACGTCGATCACGCCCGAGGTGCCGCCCTCCACCATGTCGGCGCCCTGCGATTTATAGACGTCCACGCGCTGCAGCATGGCCACCGGCACGTCGGCCAGGAACAGGCTGCGGCCCGCCGCGGTGAACATCTCGCGGCCGTTGTACAGGGTCGTGATGCCGCCCAGGCCGCGGATGACGACGTTGCCGGCTTCGCCGCCCTGGCGGATCACCTGCACGCCCGGCACGCGGCCGAGGATCTCGGCGACGTTCTTGTCCGGGAACTTGCCGATGTCGTCGGCGACGATGGAATCGACCACCTGTTCGGCGTTGCGCTTGATCGTTTGCGCGCTCTGGGCGGCCTGGCGGGTGCCGGTGACCAGGACGACGGCGTCGGCCGGCGTTGCGGCGGGCGTGCCGGCGGCAGCGATTTCCTGGGCGCCGACGGTGGCGCTGCTGATCAGGCCGGCGCCGGCAAGCGCGGCGACCGTGGTGCGCAGCGCGAAGGCGTGACGGGAACTGGCCGTGGCACGGCCGAAGGATGTGCGTTTCATACGTCTCCTGTTGTCGTTTTATCATGGCCGCTGTATCGCGGCTTTGCTGTTATTACATGCTCGACAGTGATGGTAGGCGTTGAAGCGAGATCGATCCAATCAATTTTTCCGCCATTCCGATACCAATTTAAGTATCAAGCAATTGTACTGTTGAGTTCTGGAAACGGCGGGAATTTGGCATTTTCGTCACCTATATGCAACACGGCGACCGCTATGGCTGGAAGTCTTGCGCTGGATCGTGCGGCATTTTGGCCACGCGCACATGCTTCTCCAAAACCGAATAAGCAAACTGCTAATGAATCGTGGCATCATTTCGATTGCACTGGTAAGGTAGTTTTTTGCAAAGCTTGAATCTGTTGCATCGAGCATGACGAGAGCGGCATTCGGAACCCATATCAACCCCTGGAGAACATCAATGAAAATGAAGAGCCTTGCCATCGCCCTGGTATCCATCCTGCCGCTGGCTGCCCATGCGCAGTCGAGCGTGACGGTCTACGGCATCGCCGACGCCTCGGTCGGCATCGAAGACACCGACGCGCCGGGCGAAGACAGCCGCACCGTGGTCAGCTCGGGCACGCAATCGACCAGCCGCATCGGCTTTCGCGGTACCGAAGACCTGGGCAACGGCCTGAAAGCGCTCTTCAACATCGAAGCGGGTTACGCCATCGACACCGGCGCCAGCGATACCGCCGGCCTGTTCCAGCGCCGCGCGGTGGTTGGCCTGCAAGGCTCGTTCGGCACGATCACCGTCGGCCGCGAGTACGGCCCGATCTCGGCGGTGGCCCAGTCGGCCGACCCGCTGGGTCATGGTTTCTACGGTTCGACCCTGGGCGGCTTCGGCGCCAACCGCCTGACCCGCCGCCTGGCGAACTCGGTCAACTACAAGAGCGAAGCATTGAACGGCTTCACCGTCCTGGGCTCGTACAGCGCGGGCGAGCGCCAGACCGACGACCCGTCGGGCAACCTGTGGGGCGCCGCGGTCGAGTACAAGAACGGCCCGCTGTACCTGGGCGCCGGCTACCAGCAGATCGAGCGCCTGGCCACCGGCGACGACCGCGAATACGCCTTCGGCGCCGGCTATACCATCGGCGCGTTCGACCTGCGCGCCGCCTACATGGAAGCCGACCTGGAAGGACCGAGCAACGAGTTCCGGTTCATGACCATCGGCGGCTCGTATACCGCCGGCCCCAACAAGTTCTTCGCCTCGCTGCACCAGCAGCGCATCGAGACCGGCGCCCGCGGCAACGGCTTCTCGCTGGCCTACAGCTACACCCTGTCCAAGCGCACCAACCTGTACAGCACCTACGCCCGCGTGCGCAACAACGGCCTCGCCGCCTTCGGCCTGACCTCGGCGGGCGGCACCTTCGCGCCGCCGCCGACCGCCCTCGGCGCCGATCCGTCGGTGTTCAATATCGGCGTGCGCCACTCGTTCTAACACGGACGCACAAACAAGAACGGCAAGCCTTGCGGCTTGCCGTTTTTTTTCATCCCGCCGGCGTGCTCAGGCCGCCAGTGCCTTCATCGCGCGCTGGGGCGCACCACGCGCGGGCGCCGTCGACGCCTGCGCGGCGCTGCCACCCTCGATGCGGAACACCGCCATCGCCTCGCTCAGGCGCGCCGCCTGCTCCTTCATCGCTTCGGCCGCGGCCGAGGCTTCCTCGACCAGCGCCGCGTTCTGCTGCGTCACCTGGTCCATCTCCACCACGGCCTGGTTGATCTGCTCGATGCCTGCCGTCTGTTCCTGGCTGGCGGACGAGATCTCGCCCATGATGTCGGTCACGCGGCGCACGCTGTCGACGATTTCCTGCATGGTGGCGCCGGCTTCGGCGACCAGCTTGCTGCCGCTGGCGACCTTGTCGGTGGAGTCGTTGATCAATGCCTTGATCTCCTTGGCCGCCGCGGCGGAACGCTGCGCCAGGTTGCGCACCTCGGTTGCCACCACGGCGAAGCCGCGGCCCTGCTCGCCCGCCCGCGCCGCTTCCACGGCCGCGTTCAGCGCCAGGATGTTGGTCTGGAAGGCGATGCTGTCGATGACGCCGATGATGTCGTTGATCTTGCCGGCCGAGGCATTGATGTCGCCCATGGTGCCGACCACCTGGCCGATCACGGCGCCGCCGCGCGCCGCCACCTGCGATGCCGCTTCGGCCAGCACGTTGGCCTGGCGCGCGTTGTCGGCGTTCTGCTTGACGGTCGAGGTCAGCTCTTCCATCGACGAGGCGGTTTCTTCCAGCGAGCTGGCCTGCTGTTCGGTGCGCGCCGAGAGGTCGAGGCTGCCCGCCGATACTTCCGATGCGGCCACGGTGATGGTGTCGGTGCCGGTACGCACGGTGCCGACGGTGCGCGCCAGGTTCTCGTTCATGCCCTTGAGCGCCGCCAGCAGCTGGCCCATCTCGTCGCGGCTGGTGACCTCGATGCGGCTGGTCAGGTCGCCGGCTGCCACGGTATTGGCCACTTCCAGCGCGCGCTGCACCGGACGGGTGATCGAGCGGGTGATCCAGAAGCCGACCGCCGCCGCCAGGCCGAGCGCGACGGCGCCCAGCGCCCACATCAGGCGGCGGGTATCCTGGTAGGTGCGCTCCGCTCCCGCCGCGTTTTCCATCGCGAGCTTCTGCTGCAGTGCGACCTGCGCATAGACGGCTTTCTTCAGGTTTGCCAACGCCGGACTCAACTGTTCTTTCAGGAACTCGCGCGCTTCCTCATGCGCACCGTCGTTGATGTGCTTGAGCAACTCTTCCTGTCCCGCAATGTAGCGCTTGGCATGGGTGCGCATCTCCGTCAGCACCGCGCGCCCCTCTTCGCTTTTCAGGGTCTTGTCGAGCTCGTCGAGGCGGCGGTCGATCTCCTTGCGCGAAGCCGCGATTTCCTCGACCTGCTTCGTACGGTCGGATTGCTCCTCGTTTAACATCATGTTGCGCAGCGCGATGGCGATGTCGTTGATTTCATCGATCAATGCGTTCGCCGCCTCGATGCGCGGCATGCTGTCGTTGACGATCTCGCTGGTGCCGTCGTTGACGCGGCCGAGCATCACGTTGCTCATCATGATCATGCCGACGAGCATGGTACAGACCAGGCCGAAGCCCAGGCCAAGGCGTTTGCCGATATTCAGGTTTCCCAGATTCATGGTGTCGTTCTCTTGTGATGTGCGGGTCCGAGGCCCGCTGTGTTGCAGGGGCTCAGGCCGCCTGTTTCATGCCGGCGATCAGGCCCAGCTGTTCGGAGCCCATCAGCCTGTCGATGTCGAGCAGGATCAGCATGCGCTCACCGACCGTGCCCAGTCCGGTGATGTAGTCGCCCTCGTTCGTCGTTCCCATCTCGGGCGCCGGGCGCACCTGGTCGCCGGCCAGGGTGACCACGTCCGAGACGCTGTCCACCACCATGCCGATCACGTGGTTCCTGATGTTCAGGACGATCACGACCGTGAACTGGTCGTAGGTTGGTTCGCCCAGGTTGAACAGGATGCGCATGTCCACGATCGGCACGATCGCGCCGCGCAGGTTCATGATGCCCTTGATGCAAGCGGGCGCACTGGGCAACAGGGTGGGCTCTTCGTAGCCGCGGATTTCCTGTACTTTCAGGATGCTAATGGCGTACTCTTCCTTTGCAAGGCGAAAGGACAGCACTTCGTTGTCGTGGTTGGTATTCGTTGGATCCGTCATGGTTCATCCCAGTTTCGTAACGTCGGAAATTGCCGAAACGCAAGATACATTACGTCCAATCCGGTGCGGATTCGATAGAGAAGTGGCAAGAATGGGGAGAAAATGTGCATTTGCAGTGCGTCGTATTGCGCCGATGCAACGGTTTTGTCCCGCTATTTTTGATTCAGGCTGGAATCCTTAGCTGTCTGTAAATGAAAGAAACAGTCGTTTGCCGACAGGCTTTCCTTTCCCTTGCTGGCACACATCGTGCATCCATCGAAGACATCCACCCTCATTTTCAACGAGCCAAGCATGATCATCCGCCGACTTGATGCACGTACCATCCGCGAACTGCGCACCCAACTTGCGACCCTGCTGCTGGACGCCGTCGCCGACGGCCATTCGCTCGGGTTCCTGAACGGCCTCGACGACGAGCAGCTCGACGCCTACTGGGCCGGCGTCGAAGCCGACGTCGCACACGGCAGCCGGGTGTTGCTGACGGCCGAACGCAACGGCATCCTGGCAGGAACCGTCCAGCTCGACCTGTGCCAGAAGCCCAACGGCAGCAACCGCGCCGAGCTGCAGAAGATGCTCGTGCATTGCACGCTGCGCCGGCGCGGCATCGGCACCGCCTTGCTGCAGGCAGCGGAAATCGAGGCGCTGGCCCTGCGCCGCGGCCTGCTCTTCCTCGACACCGAGGCCGGTTCCGGCGCCGAGCAGCTGTATGCCAGGGCTGGCTACACCCGCGTCGGCGAACTGCCCGACTATGCCTGCACGCCGAACGGCCAATGGCACCCGACCGCGATCTGGTTCAAGACCCTGTTCCCGCGCAGCCGCCGCTGATGCTGACCCTGCATACCCGGATCGACGCGGCGGCGCAGGTGCACGTCGAGCTGGCGCCGTTCGAGCCCGAGCCCGGCGCGAACGCCCATACCGAAGACATGGTGAGCGCGACCGTGACCCTGTAAAACAACAAGCTCGCATCCGGGGCGGTGCGCGTAGGCAATATCACGTAGAATCCGACACTTCCCTGTGTCTCGGATGATCGCGTGACCGGCACCACCCCTCCCCTTGCGCGCAGGCCGCTGCGCGCCTACCTGCTCTGGCTGGTCCTGGCCGTGCTCCTGCCGGGCGTCGCCGGCGCGGCCTTGCTGTTCGTGCACCAGTACCAGAAGGCACGCGCGCAGATCGAGCAGAAGACGATGCAGACGGTGCGCGCGCTGGTCTACACCGCCGAGAGCAAGCTGTTGCAGGGCCAGTCCATCGCCCGCACGCTGTCCACGATCGACGCGCTCGACAACGAGGACTTCGCGCGCGTGCACCGCCAGGCGCGCGAAGCCCTGCTGCTGGCGGGCGGGGACATGAACATGGTGCTGCGCGACCGCCATGGCCAGCAGATCGTCAATACGGCGCTCGACTACGGCGCGCCGCTGCCGCTCGACCCTTCGCCCCAGGTCGACAAGGTCTTCGCAACCGGCCAGCCCGCGATCTCGGACGTGTTCATCGGCGCCGTGCGCAAGCGGCCGACCGTCAGCGTAGATGTGCCGGCGCGGGTGCGCGGCGAGCTGCGCTATGTGCTGAGCATCGGCATGGGGCCGGAAAACTTCGACGGCCTGCTGACGCCGAAATCCGTGCCGGAAGGGGCCGTGTCCTCCCTGTTCGACCGCAACGGCATCATTTTCAACCGTAACCTCAACCGCCACCGGTCGATCGGCCAGCCGGTCAATCCGCTCCTGCGCAAGGCCGCGTTACACGCCAGCGAAGGCACGATCGCGTCGCGCTCGCGCGAAGGCGTCCCGCTGCAGACCTCGTTCGCGCGCTCCGAAGTGACGGGATGGGGCGTTGCGATCGGGATTCCGCGCGAGACGCTGCGCCAGGAACTGCTGGGGCAGCTCGCGATGCTGGCCGGCGGCGTCGCCGTGCTGTTCGCGATCGGGCTGTGCCTGGCGTGGCTGATCGGCGGACGCATGGCGCGTTCGGTGCAGGCGCTCACCGGGCCGGCGCTGGCGCTCGGCAAGGGGGGCACCGGCGCCGCCCTGCCGGCGCCCAGCGAAGTGCACGTGCGCGAAGCGGCCGACGTGGCGGCTGCCATCGGCAACGCCGCGGCGCTGCTCGATGAGCGCTCGCGCGACCTGGCCGCCAAGGAAGCGGCGCTGCGCGAAACCCACATGCTGGCGCGCTTCGGCACCTGGCACTGGAACCTGGGCGCTACCGCCATCGAGGTGTCGGATTCGGTGCCCCACATCTTCGGCCGCGCGCTGCCGCCGTTCGCGCAACAGCGCGGCACCGTGTTCACCGACGAATCGTGGCAGCAGGTGCAGCGGCTCACGTCCGAACTGGCGCGCCATGGCGGCAAGGGCAAGCTGCAGTTGCACGCCCTGCATGCCGACGGCCACCACATCTGGCTCGACTACCGCTGCGAGAGCGTGCATGGGGAAGACGGGCGCGTGGTGGCGCTGCGCGGCTCGATGCAGGACATCACCGAACGCGTGCGCGCCGAGGAAGCGCTGCGCCACGCCGACCAGCGCAAGAACGAATTCCTGGCGATGCTCGCGCACGAACTGCGCAACCCGCTGGCGCCGATCACCTCGGGCGCCCAGCTGCTCGGCCAGGACAAGCTCGACCCGGCGCGCGCAAAGCAGATCAGCGCCATCATCGCGCGCCAGGCGCGCCACATGGCCGGCCTGGTGGACGACCTGCTCGACGTCTCGCGCGTCACGCGTGGGCTGGTGGCGCTGGCCAAGGAACGCATCGACATCAATGCCGTGGTGCTGGATGCCGCCGAACAGGTGCAGTCGCTGGTGCGCGACAAGGCGCACCGGCTCGAGGTCCGGCCCCTGCCCCAGCCTTGTCACGTGTCCGGCGACCGCAAGCGGCTGGTGCAGGTGGTGGGCAACCTGCTGCACAACGCGGCCAAGTTCACCGACCGCGGCGGCCACATCGAGGTCGGGGTCGGGATCGAGGTCGGAAGCGATGCGGCGGCCGACGGCGGCCGGGTCGTGGTGGAGGTGCGCGACAACGGCATCGGCATGCTGCCGGAGGAGCTGGAGCCCGCCTTCGACATGTTCGTCCAGGGCGAGCGCACGCCGGACCGCTCCCTGGGCGGCCTGGGCATCGGCCTGGCGCTGGTGCGCAGCCTGGTGGAGCTGCACGGCGGCAGCGTGGACGTGGCCAGCGCCGGCCCCGGCCAGGGCACCAGCTTCACGGTGCGCCTGCCGCGCTGCGCCGGACGCGCCGCGGGCGACACCGTCGAGCAAGCCGCGCCCGCGCCGGCGGGGCAGCTCAAGGTGCTGGTGGTGGACGACAACGTCGACGCGGCCCAGGTGCTGGCCATGTACGTCGGCGCGCGCGGCCACGAGGTGAAAGTCGAGCACGACTCCGTGCAGGCCCTCGCGCACGCCCCCGGCTTCGCGCCCGACGTCTGCCTGCTCGACATCGGCCTGCCCGAGATGGACGGCTACGAACTGGCGCGGCGCCTGCGCCGGCACCCGGCCACGAAAGACGCGGTGCTGGTGGCGGTGACCGGCTACGGCCAGGAACAGGACCGCCGCAACAGCGCGCAAGCCGGCTTCGACCACCACCTGGTCAAGCCGGTGGACCTGGCCAGCCTGGAGACGATCCTCTCGGCCGGCCCGCAGGGATCGAGACGCGAACTCAGCGCTTGACGCTGCCGAAGGCTTCGCCCTTCTTCCAGGCCGGCATGGCCTGCGCGTTGGCTACCGCATAGCCCAGGTTCAGCGTGAACTGGGTCTGCTGCACCATGCCCGACAGGTCCCAGTCCGGACGGTATTCGTCGGTCACCTGGTGGTAATCCTTCTTGAAGCCGACCATCTTCTCGCTCGACGCCGCGTGGTCGTGCGCGAACTCGAAATGGCCGTCGCCCGAGAACACGGCCGAGCCGACGTTAAAGGCCGGCACGCCCGCCTTGGCGAAATTGAAGTGGTCGGCGCGGAAGTAGGCGCCGGACAGGTCCGGGATGGTCGGCGCGAGCTTCAGGCCCATGCGCTTCGCCACCCCGGCGGCGGTGTCGTACAGGGTGCTGCGCTCGGCGCCCGGCACGCCGATGTCCTTGGTGACGCCGACGAAGTTCAGGCTGTCGAGGTTCAGGTTGGCGGCGGTTTTCGCCAGCGGGACCACCGGGTCCTTCACGTAGGCGGCGCTGCCCAGCAGGCCCTGCTCCTCGGCGGCCGGCCACAGGAACACCTGGGTACGGCGCGCCGGCTTCTTCACCGCCTCGGCCGCCATCGCCAGCAGCGCGGCGGTACCGGATGCGTTGTCGATCGCGCCGTTGTAGATGCGGTCCTTGCCGGGCGCTGCGGAACCCGGCTGCGCTTCGTCCATGCCCATGTGGTCCCAGTGCGAGGAGTAGACCACGGCCTGGTCCTTCAGCTTCGGGTCAAGGCCCGGGACCAGGCCGATCACGTTGAACTGCTCGACCTGGCGCACGCTCGATCTGATCTCGACGTGGGCGGCGACCTTGAGGTCGACCGGGCGGAAGTCGCGCCGCTCGGCCTGCGCGCGCAGCCGGTCGAGGTCGAAGCCGCCCGCCGCGAACAGCTCGCGCGCGGTGTCCTCGTGCAGCCAGCCCTCGATGGGGTTGCCGGGACCGGCCAGGCGGAAGCGCTCGTGCGAGAAGCCGTTGGCCGGCACGCTCCACGGATAGGACGACGACGGGATCGTGTGGATCAGCAGCGCGCCGGCCGCGCCCTTGCGCACCGCTTCCTCGAACTTGTACAGCCAGCGGCCGTACCAGGTGTAGGCCTTGCCGGCGAAGCGGTTCGGCTCCTCCGCCGTGGGCTGTGGGTCGTTGACCATCATGACGAGGATCTTGCCCTTCACGTCCACGTCCTTGTAGTCGTTCCACTTCTCTTCGGGCGCGTCGACGCCGTAGCCGACGAACAGCAGCGGCGCATCGAAAGACAGGCTGGCGCGCCCGCTGGCGGTGCCGAACACGATGCCCTTGCCGATCTCCGGCGCCAGGCGCTTGCCGCCGGCCTGGAAGCTCACCGCGCTGCCGGGCAGGAGCTTCGTGCCCTGGATCTCCACCTTCTGGCGGTAGCCGCCGTCCGCCCGGTCCGGATAGGCGGGCTTCAGGCCGATGACCGCGGCCTGGGTCTCGAGGTAGCGCACCGTCAGGTCGCCGCCGCGCTGGCCCGTGCCGCGGCCTTCGAACAGGTCGTCGGCGAGCAGCGCCAGGTGCGCCCGCAGCACCGGCTCGGAGACGCTCGGAGCCTGCTGCGCGAAGGCGGCGGGCAGGGAAAGGGGAACGGCGAGGGTGACGGCGAGAGCGAGGATCGTTGGGCGCATCGGAGGTCCGAAAGGAGGTTGGCAAAGGTGCATCTTACCCCACATGCACAGGCGTGCGAAGGCGCTTGCGGCCGGCCGGCAGGCGCGCCTATACTCATCGTTCATCATTGTTTTCTTGCTCACGACAGGGACCGACCCATGACGATTTCGCGCCGCACCGCGGTTGCCGCGCTGGCGGCCCTTCCCCTCGCCGCCCAGGCATCACCAGACAAGAAGGAACCCGCTCCCATGTACGGCCTGATAGGAAAAATGCGCGCCCAGCCGGGCCAGCGCGATGCGTTGATCGCCATCCTCCTGGAAGGCACGGCCGCCATGCCGGGCTGCCTGAGCTACGGGATCGCCAAGGACAAGCTCGATGCCGACGCGCTCTGGATCACCGAAACCTGGGACAGCCAGGCCAGCCACAAGGCCTCGCTGTCGCTGCCCTCGGTGCAGGCGGCGATCGCCAAGGGCCGGCCGCTGATCGCCGGTTTCGGCGAGCGTTTCGAAACCGAACCGGTGGGCGGACACGGCATGATGGCGCGGCAGCGCAGCTGAAGTTCAGGCGGCAGTCGGTGCGCCGGCAAACGGCCGCGCGTCCATGGGAAGATCGATGACGAAGACGGTGCCGTCGTCCTCGGACGAGGACATCATCACGCTGCCGCCGTGCGCTTCGGCGATGCGCCGCACGTAAGGAAGGCCGACACCCCAACCTTCGCCCAGGCCCTGGTTGCCGGCCCGGCGGTAGAGCTGGAAGATGCCCTCGCTGTCTTCAGGCGCGATCGGCGCTCCCCGGTTATGCACCAGCACCTGCACCCGCTCCTGCGTGGTGGAAACCGTGATCCTGACGGGCGCGTCGGGCGCACCGTACTTGATCGCGTTGTTGACCAGGTTCTCGATGGCCCGTCGCAGCGCCTCGGCGCACCACCAGCCGCGCACCTGCCCTGCTTCGACGGACAGCTCCACGGCGTGCGCAACCTCGGCCGCCTGCGCCACCTCGCGCGCCAGCGTTACCAGGTCGACCTCCTGGATCGTCAGCCGCACCGGGCCCGTCTTGCTGAAGGCGATGCGGTCGAGCAGCTCGCGCGTCATGCCGTCGATGCGCTGGGTGCTGGCCACGATCTTCTCGACATAACGGCGCACGTTGGCGTCGCCGGACGTATGCGCGATCATCTCGGCCGCCATCTGGGCGGTGGACAAGGGCGTGCGCAGGTCGTGCGCCATCGCGGCCACGAACTGCTCGCGCAGCGCCGCCTGCACCACGGTGAAGGCGTTGGCGCTCTCGCGGATGGTGGCATCGATATACGAGGACAGCATCGCCCGCTGCTCCCCCTCGAGCACCACGCCATGCCGCTCGAGCTCGCGGAACAGCACGTCGCGGAAGATCTGCATCTCGTGGATGACGGCAGTGGCGTCGTACAAGGTCAGGCGCGCCCGCTCGCCGCCATGCTCGCTGGCGACGGTGCCGAGGTCGGAGACGATGCGCGCCGGATGCTGCGGCGTGAGCAGCGCGGCCAGCGTGTCGAAATAGGCGGGCAGCGTGTTCGCGAGGATCGGCAGCGACAATTCCTTCGCCTGCGGCACGGCACGGCGCACCTCGGCCATCCAGGCATCGAGGACCTGGCCGCGCAGCGCAACCATCGCGCGCGTCACGGGCGAGAGTTCGGGGTCGTCCGGGGACAGGTTCCCGGTAAGGTTTGCATCCATCGCCTGTGTAAACCGTAATCACATTGACAAGAAAGAACGTGATTGCAGTCTACACGACGGTGTTTGCCCATGTCGCGTGAATGCCGTTGTCGCCCAGCCACGCCTCATCCATGAGCTTGTCTTATGGATGAGCCAGGATTTATAAGACGATCTTATACAGTCTTCAGGTATTGCATGTACTTCGCCACGCCCTTGGCCACATCCAGGAACGGCGCGTCGTAGCCGGCCGCGCGCAGGGCGCCGATGTCGGCCTGGGTGAAGCTCTGGTACTTGCCCTTGAGCTTGTCCGGGAACGGGATGTATTCCAGCAGGCCCTTCTCGACGATCTGTTCCAGCGTGAGCGGCGCGCCGCCTTCGTTCGCCAGCGCGTTGACGGTGGCCACCGCCAGGTCGTTGAAGGGCTGGGCGCGGCCGGTGCCGAGGTTGAAGATGCCGCGCTTGTCCGGGTTGTCCAGGAAGAACAGGTTGACCTTGACCACGTCGTCGACATGGATGAAGTCGCGCATCTGGGTGCCGGCTTCGTAGCCTTCGTTGGCGCCGAACAGCTTGACTTTTCCGTCCTTGAGGAACTGGTGGTACTGGTGGAACGGCACCGAGGCCATCGTGCCCTTGTGCCCCTCGAGCGGCCCGTAGACGTTGAAGTAGCGCAGGCCGACGACCTGGCTGCCGGCGCTTTTGCCGCCATCGCTGCCCTGCCGCTGCCAGTGGCGGCGCAGGTACTGGTCGAACAGGAATTTCGAGTATCCGTAGACGTTGAGCGGGCGCTCGTGCTCGCGCTCTTCGCGGAACACGGTGCCGCCGCCGTACACGGCCGCCGACGAGGCATAGATGAAGGGAATGCCTTCGCGCTGGCAGAACTCGAACAGCGCGATGGTGTATTCGTAGTTATTCTTCATCATGTAGCGGCCGTCCGTCTCCATGGTGTTGGAGCAGGCGCCCTGGTGCAACACGGCCGTGAACTTGCCGTCGAACTCGCCGGCCTTCAGGCGAACGATGAAGTCTTCCTTGTCGAGGTAGTCGGCCACTTCGGCATCGACGATGTTGACGAACTTCTCCGGGCGCGACATGTTATCGACCGCAAACACGCTGAACGGCTCGCGCTTCGACAGCGCGTGCACCAGGTTGGCTCCGATAAAGCCGGCTGCGCCAGTAACCAAAATCATTTTCTACCTCTTCTCTCGATGATTGCTTCAGGCCGCAGCCAGCATCGGCTGCAGCGGTTGCCAGACGTCGGCCGGCAGGATCTGTTTCATGCAGTTCTGGTGGCCCAGCGGGCACTCGCGCTGCTGGCAGGGCGAACATTCGATGTGCAGCCACAGCACCTTGGCCAGCCTTGATAACGGCGGGGTGTGGCGCGGATCGGTCGGGCCATAGATCGCCACCACCGGGCGGCGCAGGGCGGCGCCGATGTGCATCAGCCCCGAATCGTTGGTCACCACCGCGGCCGCGCGCGAAATCAGCGCGATCGCCTCGGACAGCGAAGTCGAGCCGGCCAGGTTGTGCGCGTCCGGCACGACCGCCACGATCTCTTCGCAGACGGCGCGGTCCTTCGGCGAGCCGAGCAGCAGCACCTGCACGTCCGGGCGCTCGGCGCGGATCGTGCGGGCCAGCTCGGCAAAATAATCCGAGGGCCAGCGCTTGGCCGGGCCGAATTCGGCGCCGGGCGCGAAGGCCACATAGGGGCCGGGCGGCAGGTCGAGGCGCGCGACGGCCGCCTCGAATTCGCCGGGGGCGACCGCCATTTCCGGTTCCGGCAGCTTGTCGGGACGCGGCAGGTGGCGCACCGGCTCGTCGGCCAGCGCGGCGTAGAACTGGGCCATCGGACGCGGCGCGGCCTTGTCGTCGTGGTGCATCACGTTGACCAGGCCGTAGCGCATCTCGCCCTTGTAGCCGACCCGTTTCCGGATCCCGGCCAGCCAGGGAATCAGCGCGAATTTCAGGGTGTTCGGCAGCACATAGGAATCCTCGTAACCGCGTTCCTTGAGCATCTTCGCGAACTGCTTGCGCTCGGCCCACTGCAGCGAGCCGTGCTTGAAGGGCGACTCGATGACGGTGTCCACCTCGCGCATCGCGCGCCACACCGGCGCGACCCAGGTCGGGGCCAGCACGTCGATCGGGCGCTCCGGGTGGCGCTCCTTCAGGCGGCGCAACAGCGGCTGCGCCATCACGGCGTCGCCGATCCAGTTGGGGGAAATGACTAGCGTGCGCAACATGGGTCCTTCGTTGTGGTTCGGGACAGGGTCGCCGCCTCCGCGTCTCTGCGTATGTGCGGCGCCTGCATTCGGAATCCGTGATTATAGCAATGGGGGCGAGCGCGGCGGCAGCCATCCCGCTCCCACGCTCGCCGCTTTCCTGCCGGCTTGCGCAAGGCTTGACGAACTTGCCGTGTACCATTTGACCACGGCGCGATCCGAAAAAAACACCGGTGCTAGAATCGCAAGCATGGGAATGCGCCGCACAACTTTCGCCGCTGCTGCATGGGCTGCCCTGATCGCCCTCGTCCTGGCGGTACTGGCGCCGGGGCTGTCGCATGCCTTCCCCGGACAGCACGGCCAGCACAGCATCGATGCCGAGATGTGCAGTGCTTCCGGCATGTACATGACCCACCAGATCGTGCTGGACGACGCCCCGCTGTCGTCACAGCACATGCTTGCCTTCGAACATTGCCCATTCTGCTGCCAGAACGGCCCGGGCGCATTCGCCCCTCCCGCCCGATCCGTTCCGCCTGCCCGTGACAGGCAGTACATCCCTTCTCCCCCATCTCTTCCACCAGTCCCCCACACCCCTGTTCGCGTGGACGGCTGCGCAGCCTCGCGGCCCGCCTGCGGCCTGACGTGGCAACCCATGGGCGCGCGCCCGGGCCGGCATTGCCGCGCCTGACGCACGTCCATCGATAACGGCGCCGATCCTCGACGGCGGCGCCTGGTTCCACGCGCCCGCACGCGGCGCACCAGCGAGAATCGTCATGACTTCATTGAAACAGATGGGGGCCTCCCCATGCCGCAGCGGCGCCCGCGCGCGCGCCGGCGGCTTCCTTGCGCGCCCGCGCCTGCTGCCCATGGCGCTGGCCTGCGCCTTCGGCTCCCTGAGCGCACAGGCCCAGGCCCAGCCTCACACCCGGGCCACGCCCCCGCTTCCCACCGTGGAAATCACCGGCACGGCCCCGCGCACCGACGTGCTGCCGGCGCTCGACGCGGTCAACGACACCGCCAGCCGGCTCGGCCTGAGCGTGCGCGAGACGCCGGCCAGCGTCAGCGTGGTCGAGCGCGCCACCATCGACGAGCGCGGCGCGCAGGACACCCAGGAAATCCTGCGCGCCATTCCCGGCGTGACCGCGCACAGTGCGCCGGGCAGCATCAGCGTGAGCTACCGCGGCTTCGGTGGCGGTTCGGTCAGCCAGCTGTTCAACGGCATCAACGTCCAGTACACGATTGCCGCCCGTCCGGTGGACAGCTGGATCGTCGAGCGCGTCGAGGCGATCGGCGGCCCGTCCAGCTTCCTGTTCGGCGCGGGCGCCGTGGGCGGCACCATCAACTACATAACGAAAACGGCGCAGCGGCGAGAGTTCGGCGAAGCCCAGCTGCGCCTTGGCTCGCACGGATTGAAGGAAGCGTCGTTCGGCCTGAACCGGCGTGTGGCGGGCGACGGCGCCGGCGTGGCGGACCACCATGTGCGCCTCGACCTCAACCACCGCGACGCCGGCAGCCGGATCGACGGCACCGGCACCCGCGCCACCCAGCTCGCCAGCTCGCTGCGCTCCGACCTGGGGCGCGGCCTCACGCACACCCTGGCCTACGAGTTCCAGGACGAAGACGTGTCGCGTCCTTACTGGGGCACGCCCCTGCTCAACCCGGTGGCCGGGGCGGCGCGGATCGACGAGGCCACCCGCTCCAGGAACTACAACAGCGCCGACGGCGTCTACGCCCAACGCGTGCACTGGCTGCGCTCCGTCACGCAGTGGCAGCCCGGCGAAGGCGCACGCCTGACCAACACCCTCTATGCCTACGACGCGCTGCGCGACTACCGGAACGTGGAAAGCTACCGCTTCAACCCAGGTAACACGGCCGTGATCCGCTCCGGCGTGCTGCTGCAGCGCCACGACCAGCGCATGGTCGGCAACCGCCTCGACGCCACCTGGCGCGGCGACGTCGGCGCGCGCCGCAGCGACTGGGCCTTCGGCGCCGATCTCAGCGTCAACCGCCAGACCCGCTTTCCCAACAGCCTGGCGGGGACGGTGAGCACGGTCGACCCGTACGATTTCGCCACCGAGCGCTTCTTCGACATCCCGGGCATGGCGCCGGGCTTTCGTCCCGACCGCGACAACCGGGTGACGACATTTGCCGCCTACCTGGAAAACCGCACCCTGCTCGCGCCCGCGCTGAGCCTGGTGACGGCGCTGCGCAAGGAGCGCATCGAGCTCGACCTGACCAACCGGCGCGCGGTCACGGCCGCCAATCCGGCCGGCTTCGCGCGGCGCTACCATCCCCTGACCGGACGCGCCGGCCTGAACTGGGAAGTGTCGCCCGGCGCCAGCGTGTATGCCCAGTATGCGACGGCGGCCGACCCGCCGTCCGGCGTGCTGTCCACGGCCTCGTTCGCCGACGTGCGCAACAACAGCGAGCTGACCACCGGCCGCCAGGCCGAGGTGGGCGCCAAGCTGGATTTCTGGCAGGGCAAGGGCTCGGCCACGCTGGCGCTGTACGACATCACCCGCAAGCACATCGCCACGCAAGACCCGCTCGACAGCAACCTGACCGTGCTGGTGGGAGAACAGTCGGCGCGCGGCATCGAGCTGGCGGCCGGCCTGCGGCCGACGCGCCAATGGTCGATCCAGGGCAACGTCACCCACGTGGACGCGCGCTACGAGAACTACCGCCAGGGCGGCGTCTCGCTGGCCGGCAAGACGCCGGTCAACACACCGGAAACGGTCGCGAACCTGTGGGTGTCGTACGCCTTCACGCCCGCGCTCAAGGCCAGCATCGGCCTGCGCCACGTCGGCAAGGTGTATGCGGACGCCACCAACACGGTCACCTGGCCGTCCTATACCTTGATCGACCTGGGCCTGAGCTGGCGGATCGACCCCAGGCTCACGCTCACCGGACGGGTGCGCAACGCGGGCGACCGCATCCATGCGCTGAGCATGACGGGCACGATGGCCTACCTGGGCGCGGCGCGCAGCGCCGACCTCGCGCTGCGCTACGCATTCTGAGGCTGCCATGGGAAGCTCCACCAAACGCCTGCTGTTCCTGCTGCACCGCTGGCTCGGCATCCTCCTGTGCGCCTTCTTCGCCATGTGGTTCGTCTCGGGCGTGGTCATGATGTACGTCGGCTACCCCAAGCTGACGGAGGCCGAACGCCTGCGCCACCTGCCGGCGCTCGATGCCGGCGCGCCGCTGCTCGGCCCCGCGCAGGCGCTGGCAGCCGCCGGTGTCGCCGGCCCGCTGCAGGAGCTGCGGCTGGCCGCCGCCAGCGCCGGACGCCCGGTCTACCTGGCGGTGCCGGCACGCCCTTCCGCACCGGGCGCCGGCAAGCCGCGGCCCGGCGCCGGCACGATCGTGATCGATGCGCGCACCGGCGCCCGCCTGGCGCGCGTCGACGAAGCCGCCGCCCTGGCCAGCGCCGCCGCCTTCGCCGGACCCGGCGTGCCGCTGCGCGCGCTCGGCCCGGTGGACGAGGACGCCTTCACGCACTCGCGCGGCCTGGACGGGCACCGCCCGCTGTACCGCGTGCAGCTGTCCGACCCGGCCGCCACCCTGCTCTACATCTCCGGGCAGACCGGCGAAGTCGTGCGCGATGCGCCGCGCAGCGAACGGCTGTGGAACTACGCGGGCGCGTGGATCCACTGGCTGTACCCCTTCCGTGGCAACCGCTTCGACCCGTACTGGGCGAACATCGTCAACTGGCTGTCGATCGCCGGCATCGCCATGGCGCTCAGCGGCACGGTAGTCGGCATCCTGCGCTGGCGCTTCAAGACGCCCTACCGCAGCGGCGCCAGGACGCCCTACCCGTCCGGCATGATGCGCTGGCATCACATCGGCGGCCTGCTGTTCGCCGCGGTCACCATCACCTGGATCTTCAGCGGCCTGATGTCGATGAACCCCTGGCGCATCTTCGACAGCGGCGCCGCGCCGCTGCGCACGCAAGCGTTCGAAGGCGGCCCGCTGGCGCCGTCCGCGCGCGACGCGGCCCCGGGGGCACTGCTGGTCGCCGCGGGAGGCAGCATCCGCGAACTGCGCTGGACGCGCGTGCTTGGCACGACGGTCGTGCAGGCGCGCAGCGCGGGCGGGCGGCCGCTGCTGCTCGACAGCGAGACGGCGCGGCCGGTCGTGCCGGACGCCGCCGCATTGCAAGCCGGGATCGCGCAGCTGCTTCCCTACCCGCTGGCGCGCATCGAGCGGCTCGACAGCTACGACCTGCACTATTACGCGCGCGACGACCACACCATGACCGGCGGCACGGACAAGCCGCTGCCGGTGCTGCGCGCCGTGTTCACCGACCCGCACGCGAGCTGGGTGCACGTCGATCCCCACACCGGCGCCATCGTGGCACGCAGCGACCGCCACAAGCGCTGGAGCCGCTGGCTGTTCGCCATGCTGCACAGCTGGGATTGGCTGCCGCTGCTGGAACGCCGGCCCCTGTGGGATCTGTTGTTGATCGTGCTGAGCATCGGCGGCACGGTGATGAGCGTGACCGGCATCGTGATCGGCTGGCGCCGGCTCGGGCGCAAGCTGGGCAGCGTGCGGCCTGGGATGAAGCCGCTCGTTGCGGAGCGCTAGGATTCGTCGAGCGCAACGCCATGCAGCGCATTGCGCCAGCTGTTGCCGATGTTCCCGCAAATGAGGCGGCAGAACGATGCCGCCTGCTGCTGCAGCATGCGGTGGTGGTTCGTCTGCAGGAACTTGCCGAGCCCCTCGTACAGGTCCCACATCACTTCCTCGGTATCGTGCGCGCCGAGTTTGACGGGAATGCGGGTATCCGGATCGCGCATGGCCTCGCGCAGCGCCATGATCATGTCCGTCACCGGCATCTTGCGCCACATGACCATCAGGCGCGGCACGTGTTGGAAGATGTGGCGGAAATAGATGCGGTTGTGCGCATAGGCTTCCCAATAGGCGCGCCCGCGCTCTGTCTCGCACAGGAAGGCCTCGAACTGCCCCAGCAGGGTTTCCTCCTGGGAGCGCACCTGGTCGCCTGGCGTCAGCACCGTGACCCCGAGGCTCGCGGTAATGCGGTCGATGGGCGTGGCGACGCCGATCCGGTTGGCATCCGGCGACTTGCCCCACAACAGGCCGACGACCAGGTTGTGGTCCTCGTCGATGCGGTGGACCACGGCCGCCCCCGAATCGCCGTGGTCGACGAATTCGCTGCCGGCGCCATCGATGAACAGCATGTCCTGGAACCGCTCGCGGTTGGCGGCCACGCCGCTGTAGTAAATGCTTACTACGCTGCCATGGGTCAGCCCGGTGGACACGCCGCGCTTGGCGACGGCATACGGCAGGTCCGCCCTGCCGACATCATGCGTACCGGTGACGGCGCCGATCTCGCGGATGTAGGCCAGGCCGGTGTCGTTGAAATGCTCCAGGTTGGCGATGGCGGCATCCACCTGAGAACAATCCTGCACCGCCACCGCAGTGCCGATCTCGTCGCACTTCACTTTGGACGGCTGGTACACCGTGGCGCCGACCTCGCCGAGCACGTGCGCCGCCGTCAGCGCATAGCAGCTGCCGTCGGGCTTCTTGACCATGCAGCCGAGCGTGCCGAAGAAGTAGCCGACGCTGAGTTTCGTCCCGCCCACCAGCGGGCGGTACTTGCCGTCGTCTTCGTAGATAGCGCGCTTTTCGGATGTTGCCTCGCAGCGGATGATGGGCGCGTGCTCGATGACGTCGATGGGAAAGCCGTCGACTTCGAGTGGGATCTGTTCGTCGATGGGGATGGACGCCAGGGGGCGCTTGCGGGTGAGGTGGACGCAGATCGCCAGGGTGCCGGTCGGTTTGCCCTTGATGCGCTTGACGCCGATGCTGGTGCCGTGGACACCGGGAATCGTCATGACGCTCGCGTGAAAGAACTCTTTCGCCTGCTTCAGCTGCTCGAAGCTCGTCTCATCCATCGTTGCTCTCCCCCTAGAAAGTAACGCTGCGGTAATTGGCGTGTTCGCCAGGAAAGTGTCAATTTAGCACTAAGTTATGGATGAGTCACGGGGTATTTACGCGACTTGCATGCAATGTCATTCACCGTGCATGTGACATGAAGTTTGGAAAGCGCGGAGATGACAAGAGTACCTCTATAGAGCGATCCCACGTCGACTCAGGCAAGTGACGGTGATGTCACCCGAGGGTGGCCGAGTTCCGCTCTGTTCGTCGCAAAGCAAGCAGGGATTCGCCCACGTCCCGCGGGCCGCCCTTGCGCAAGTATGCGCAAGGCTTCGAACCTGCCGCCTTGGCGACCACGCAGAGCCCGCAGGGGCTCTGCTTCTCTCCGCCATGAAAAAAATAAAAAATGGCGGAGAGAGGGGGATTCGAACCCCCGATAGGCTAAGCAAATCATCTAAAGGAAAAAAACTACATGTATTCAATCGCTTAGAAGAAGTAACCTGCGCTAATGATGCTCAGCAGTTACCGTGTGTCTTAGTAGGAGAGACGGAAGAGTAACAATTCCGATAGCGCAGCTGACACGTTCGAGTGACAAAATGTGAAGATTTTCGGTTTGGAAACCTGATAGCCTGGATGGTAGAACTGTCTATAAGCATTCACCTACCTATCCTTCCTTTCCATGAAAATCAATCTCACGAATTGCAACAGTATTGATCAAGCCACCGTCTCAATTGAGCCAAACAGGCTAAACATTAAGCACGGCCCAAATGGAACTGGGAAGAGTACATTAGCAAAGGCCGTATTACTTAGCTGCGACGACAAAGCTTCCTTGAAAGATCTTACGCCTTTCAAATATAGAGATCTCGCGCCGACACCAGAAAATCAACCTTCAGTGACCGTAGATATTCCCTTGCAGTCGGTTGCGCTTTTTAATGAAGACTACATAAACCGATTTGTTTTCACTCAAGATGAAGTTCTAAAGAATAGCTTTGACATATTTATCAAGACTCAACAGTACGATGAAAAAATGTCAGAAATCGAGGGGATCATTGCCGACATTCGCAAGACATTTCGCGACCATGAAAAAATCGATGTGGTGCTGATCAATCTTAACGAGCTATTTGAATGTTTCGGAAAGTCAAGCACGGGGCTTGCAAAATCAAGTAAATTCATCAAAGGGATCGGCGATGGCAATGCCATTGAGAATATTCCGATTGAACTTGCGCCATTTGAAAAACATATTCGAAGCGACAGTAATTTAGCATGGCTTAAATGGCAAATGAGCGGCAATGCTTTTTTGGAAATCTCCGATGATTGCCCGTACTGCACCTCGCCGACGGCAGAAAAAAAGCAAACTATATTGGCAGTAGAGAAAACTTATGATGCAAAAGCTGTAGAACATCTATCGAAAATTCAAAATATCATCGAAAAACTGGGCGAGTATTTTTCCGATGAAACAAAAAATAGGTTAGAAAAAATCGTTAAGAATAAAGACGGGCTAAAGAAAGAAGAAGAGGCATTTCTTGGAGAGATCAAAAAGCAGGTCGAGACCCTCATTACAAAGCTTCGCGACATCAAGTCGATCTCATATTTCTCGCTCAAAGACTCATCAGAAATAAAAAAGGAAATTGAAAAACTTAAGATCGAACTCGCACTTTTGAGTCACTTAAACTCTGCGCCGACGAAGGAAATTTCCGATGAGATCAATCTTTGCCTAGACAACGTAATCGTCAAAGCTGGAAAACTACAAGGCGAGATCAACAAACAGAACAAGCTGATCCATCAAACTGCAGAAAAGCATAAGGAGGAGATTAACGGATTTCTGAAGTATGCTGGGTATAAGTATTACGTTGACATTGCTGAGGAATCAGACACCTACAAAATGAAACTGAAGCATTCTGAGTGTGACAGCGAAATCGCGCATGGTGCGACACACTTAAGTTACGGGGAGCGCAACGCCTTCGCCCTGGTACTTTTCATGTATGATTGCCTAACAAAAAGTCCTGACCTAATTATCCTCGACGATCCAATTTCCTCTTTCGATAAGAACAAAAAATACGCAATCATTGAAATGCTGTTCAGGGGCAAAAATTGCCTTAAAAACCGAACTGTTCTGATGCTGACCCATGACATCGAGCCAGTAATTGATATGATCAAGAATTTGGCACAGAACTTCCAACCTCGACCTTTAGCGCACTTCCTAACGGGCAAAGGAGGGATTGTTACCGAGAAAGAAATTCGGCGCGACGACATCCTTAGCTTCCCTCAAATTTGTGAACATAACATCGCGTCTGCAAAGCACGATGCTATTAAAGCAATTTACTTGCGACGTCATTATGAGATCATTGATGACAAAGGCTTAGAATATCAGCTGCTTTCTAATGTTTTCAAAAAACGGCAAAAACCTGTGGTGAGGACAATTGGAGCTGATAGCAACATTGTGGAAGTAGAAATGACCCCTGAAGAGCTAGCTACTTCTCAAGCGGCAGTCCAAAAAAAGATTCCCAATTTCGATTATCAGAATATTGTGGCTCATATGAATGATAAAGTTGCGATGTCAAAACTTTTTTACGAAACCAATAATAATTACGAGAAGCTCCAGATTTTCAGGATCATCAACAATGAAAACCATGAAAATAGCATAATTAAGAAGTTCGTGAATGAAACATACCACATTGAAAATGAATATATTATGCAGCTGAATCCACATGAATACGATTATGTACCCGACCATATCGTAGTCGAGTGTAGTAAGCAGTTGCAGTGATGACTTAGCACAAGCGGTGCTATCAAGGTTATCCACGGCGCCGCTCGCCGCACCATGAGCAGGGCAAGAGCGAGCGGCGCGGTGGGTAACCTGGCCACCTGCGCATTTCAAGGGTTGTTGAAAACCCCATCCCAGTCTATTCTGTCAACTTCAATGACGAGACTGCTTACAGAAACAAAGGTCGTTGTTCGCTTCACCGAGCACGACTTGCGCGCCAAGTGCGCGAGCGATGCGAAGACATTAGAGCATGCGAGGGCATTGCTGGCCCATGCCGACGGGCGTCTGACCGACCGCGTCTATCGCCGGAAGCCCGAAACCGTGGATCCGCTGCGTTAGTTGTCGCTGACCGCCTGCTCAGTTATCATTCCTATTGGCTGGATCGAGGCCTGGCAGCCCACCTTGCGCACCCGGACGGGACGATCACCTTCATTTTTCTTGAGATCCTCTTTACTGCGGGATCCAGTAGTGGGCGCTGGACTTACCGCATGAAGGAGTTTCTCATGCATACAGAACACATATTTTCCTCAGTCACCTTCGGCAAGTGGAAACGGCAAGCACGCGACTTAAAGCGATCGGGTGACTTGTCGCATCACCAAGCATTAGAACTCATTGCTGAAGCAAATCGCTTCAAGGATTGGCATCATGTCGTCACTGAGGCCAAGCTCAATCGCATCAGCGAATCAGCTTTTCGCTCTGGCCTTGTAGTTGCATATGACATCAAGGACGCCACAGAGAACTGGGTTCCGGACGACTCATTTGTTGACGATTCACGTGTTCACCTTTTCTGCCAAAATGATATCCTTGCTTGGTACCGGCGGGGAGATGAAGAGGCTGACGAAGAGGAAAAACGTGCCATCCCAAGCGATCCGGTTGAGTACATGGAAGAATTTGAAGAGTGGTATATGAACGTCCACTTCTTCCGATACGTTGGCCCGAGTTTGCCCTCGACACCGCGGAAGGTCCTGCCACTGCTCGATGAGCGATGCTTCTTCGCTCCGATGTTCTTCTGGCATGGAGGGAAATTCATCGATCCTTGGCGGGACCTGGCGGTGAACAATGTCCTCGACATGAGTGGAGAAACCGAACCCAACCGTGAACAAGTCGACCGTACGTAGACGGTGCTTCTAAGCCGTCTAACTAGCCTCGGCGAGTTTCGTATGCGCGAGGTCCCATTGTTGTGCCAGCGCCGCGTTTGACGGCCATTGTGCCAAATCCAGCGGAAGCATTAGGGGAGCCCCGGTTAGGACTCGGTATGTCGAGTCTGCAATTTCGGGGCTTACCCACACTTTTCGTGTATCCGGCTCCACTGCGATCAGCCCCAAGTCCCACAGAGTGTGAATGTCAGTGCGCAGCAGCAGCCCGTTCGTAACCGAATTCGTCTCTGGCCCCAGGTAGGGCGTGATGTGTGCGGCCTCTAGGAGAGGTGTAACTGAACAGCCAGTAATCGCACAGTGCCCACCGTAGGCGGCAATCAGGGTCTTCCTGAACTTCTGCTGCCCTCGCCGCTGTACGATTTCACGCAACACGCGTGCGCGTGCGTCCGCCTGATTTTTCGGATCAAACGGTTCGCTTAACGCGGACTCGATTTTTGATACCTGCTGTCTGTGCGGTCCATACTCAGCCTGCTTCTTTTCAAGAAGAGAGCCGACAGCCTGCAGGTATTTTTGATAGTTGCTGAGCGCAGCAGCGTACATCCCGTTACCGGTCTCATTCCGATCAAGGAATTCAGGAGTTTTCCTTAACTGCTCAGCAAGGGCTACGAACTCCGACAGATTGGGGATTTCTCCAATCGGCTTGGTCGTGAGTCCATAAGTCCGAGCCCAGTTCGTCAAGCGCCCCTTGATCGCACCCTGGTAACTGTTGGCCGATTTCTCAGAGAGCCCTGTCGACCTCATCCACTCCACAAAATCCATATTGCTTGCTCAGAAGATATTGAACAAGCAAGATAGCATTGAATCGAATAGCGCACGTCAAATCTATAGCGCAAATGCAAAGGGCCGCTCGAAAGCGGCCCTTATAAATGCTTGGCGGAGAGAGGGGGATTCGAACCCCCGATAGGCTATTAACCTATACACGCTTTCCAGGCGTGCGACTTAAACCACTCATCCATCTCTCCTGATGGGTTTCGTGTTGTCCACGAAGCCGCCTATTATAACAAGGTTTCTCGGCTGTACAAGACTGTTCCGCGAGCATCATGCAACTGCATCAACCGGCCAGCGCCGGCGCCAGGGGCGCAGCACGTGGCGGATGGGGTTAACTTGGGTGCCGACATCGTCCTCACCCACCAGCCCGCGCCGCTTCAGGTGGCGCAGCGCCACCTGCACCTCCGACTTCGAGCGCCCGGTTTCCATGGCGATGGTCTGCAGGCTGGCATTCGTCAGCATCCCCGTTTCCGACCAGGACCGCGCCCTCGCCTTCTATACCGAGAAGCTCGGCTTCGATATCTCCACCGACCAGCCGATGGGGCCGGGCAAACGCTGGATCGGGCTGCGCATCGCCAGCTCGAGCACGCGGGTCGTGCTGTTCACGCCGGATGGGCAGGAAGACCGTATCGGTTCCTTCTTCAATGGGTCGTTTGCCTGCGATAACGTGGAGGCGACGTACCGGCAGCTGAGCGGGCGCGGGGTCGAGTTTGTCGAGCCGCCCACGGTGCAGCCGTGGGGTTCCTTCGCCACATTCCGCGACCCCGACGGCAATACCTTCGTGCTGTCCTCGTCCTGATGGGGCGATCAGGCGAGGCACGTTGACGGCGTCGGTTCGGTAGTCAGCCCAATCGTCTTGTCGGCTTCGGTGAGAAAATTGGGCTCCGGCCTGCGCCGGAGCGACGGTCTTCAGGATAGGTGTGGAAACAACTTGTTCGACGCTATTACGTAAGAGCCCACATGCAAAAAAGCCCGCCCCTCTTGCGAGGAAGCGGGCTTGGCCCTCGGACGTCAATCAGACGCCCGTCAGTCTGATCAGGCGGTTTCCTTCAGCTGCTCCAGGATCGCTGGATTTTCCAGCGTCGACACGTCCTGGGTGATGTTTTCGCCCTTGGCCAGCACGCGCAGCAGGCGGCGCATGATCTTGCCGGAGCGGGTCTTGGGCAGGTTGTCGCCGAAGCGGATTTCCTTCGGCTTGGCGATCGGGCCGATTTCCTTCGCCACCCAGGTGCGCAGTTCGGCAGCCAGTTTCTTGGCGTCTTCGCCGCTCGGGCGGGCCTGCTTCAGCACCACGAAGGCGCAGATCGCCTCACCCGTGGTTTCGTCCGGCTTGCCCACCACCGCCGCTTCCGCGACCATCGGGTGCGCCACCAGGGCCGATTCGATTTCCATCGTGCCCATACGGTGGCCCGAGACGTTCAGCACGTCGTCGATGCGGCCGGTGATCGTGAAGTAGCCGGTGTCCTTGTTGCGCACCGCGCCGTCGCCGGCCAGGTAGTACTTGCCGCCGAGTTCTTCGGGGAAGTAGCTGGTGCGGAAGCGGTCCGGGTTGTTCCAGATGGTGCGGATCATCGACGGCCACGGGCGCTTGACGACCAGGATGCCGCCCTGCCCGTTCGCCACGTCGGCGCCGGCTTCGTCCACGATGGCGGCCATGATGCCCGGCAGCGGCAGCGTGCACGAACCCGGCACCAGCGGGGTGGCGCCCGGCAGCGGGGTGATCATGTGGCCGCCGGTCTCGGTCTGCCAGAAGGTGTCCACGATCGGGCAGCGGGCCTGGCCGACGTTCTTGTAGTACCACATCCAGGCTTCCGGGTTGATCGGCTCGCCGACCGAACCCAGCAGGCGCAGGCTCGACAGGTCGAAGTTCTTCGGGTGCACCTTCTCGTCCACGTCGGACGCCTTGATGAGCGAGCGGATCGCGGTCGGCGCGGTGTAGAAGATCGAGACCTTGTGCTTGGCGATGGTTTCCCAGAAGCGGCCGGCGTGCGGGTAGGTCGGCACGCCTTCGAACACGATCTGGGTGGCGCCGACGGCCGTCGGGCCGTAGGCGATGTAGGTGTGGCCGGTGACCCAGCCGATGTCGGCCGTGCACCAGTACACGTCGTCCGGCTTGATGTCGAAGGTCCATTTCATCGTCAGCGCGGCCCACAGCAGGAAGCCGCCGGTCGAGTGCTGGACGCCCTTCGGGGTGCCGGTCGAGCCCGATGTGTAGAGGATGAACAGCGGGTGCTCGGCATCGACCCATTCCGGTTCGCACTCCGCGCTCTGGCCGTCCACCAGCTCGTGCAGCCAGATGTCGCGGCCTTCCTGGAAGGCGATGTTGCCGCCGGTGCGCTTGTAGACGATGACGTCGCGGATGGTATCGCAGCCGCCCATGGCCAGCGCTTCGTCGACGATGGCTTTCAGCGGCAGCGACTTGCCGCCGCGCTGTTGCTCGTCGGCGGTGATGACGGCCACGGCGCCGGCGTCGATGATGCGTTCCTGCAGCGATTTGGCCGAGAAGCCGCCGAACACCACCGAGTGGGTGGCGCCGATGCGGGCGCAGGCCTGCATGGCGGTGACGCCTTCGATCGACATCGACATGTAGATGATGACGCGGTCGCCCTTCTGGATGCCGCGCGATTTCAGCGCGTTGGCGAACTTGCAGACGCGGGCGTGCAGCTCGCGGTAGGTGACACGGGTGGCCGCGCCGTCGTCGGCTTCGAAGATGATCGCGGTCTTGTCGGCGTTGCCGTTGGCAAGGTTGCGGTCGAGGCAGTTGTACGATGCGTTGAGCTGGCCGTCGCCGAACCATTTATAGAATGGCGCGTTGGATTCGTCGAGGGTGCTGGTAAAGGGCTTGTGCCAGTCGATGTTCTCGCGCGCCAGGCGTGCCCAGAAGCCTTCGTAGTCGGTGGCAGCTTCGGCGCACAGCTTCTCGTAGGCTTCCATGCCGGAGATCGCGGCCTTGGCGGCGAACTCGGCCGGCGGTGGGAACACGCGGTTTTCCTGCAGGGTGAACTCTTCCTGATTGCTCTCGTTCTCGGCCATCTTCGTCTCCAAGTTAGGTAGGTTTTTACTGGACACCTTAGGGGCGCTCGCTTACTGAGCCCTTACAACGAGCCTCTCGCAGATAGTCATTCTACCAACGGCTGCCGCAAAGCGGAGAAGGAACCCGCATTCGCGCGCTGGCGGGTGTAGAATGCTCGGCTGTATTTTTCCGCATCCCTGGAGTCTAGACCCCGATGGCGCCGTTCATTCCCCGAACCGAAGCAAAAAAGCTCAGTCCCCTCAATAACCTGATCTTCGCCAGCCGCTGGCTGCAGCTGCCGCTGTACCTCGGCCTGATCCTGGCGCAGTGCGTGTACGTATTCCATTTCTGGGTCGAGCTCAAGGACCTGATCGGCGCGGCGATGGGCAACGTCGATTCGCTCCAGCACATCCTGGATGTGGTGACCGTGCCGGGTGCGGCGCGTCCGACCAAGCTGACCGAGACCACGATCATGCTGGTCGTACTCGGCCTGATCGACGTGGTGATGATCTCGAACCTGCTCATCATGGTCATCGTCGGCGGCTACGAAACCTTTGTCTCGCGCATGCACCTCGAAGGCCACCCGGACCAGCCGGAATGGCTGTCGCACGTGAACGCCTCGGTGCTCAAGACCAAACTGGCGATGGCGATCATCGGCATCTCGTCGATCCACCTGCTGAAGACCTTCATCAACGCGGCGAACTACAGCAACGACACGATGATGTTCCAGACCATCATCCACTGCGCCTTCCTGCTGTCGGCCATGGCGATCGCCTACACCGACCGCATCGTCATGACCACCCACTCGAAACACTGACTCGAAACACCGAACGAAACACCCATCCTCCTGATCGAGAACATTATGGCAACCGTCATCACCCAAAACGACCTCATCGAATCAGTCGCGGCAGCGCTGCAGTACATCAGCTACTACCATCCTGCCGACTACATCCAGCACCTGGCGCGCGCCTACGAAACCGAGCAGAGCCCGGCCGCCAAGGACGCGATTGCGCAGATCCTGACCAATTCGCGCATGTGCGCGGAAGGCAAGCGCCCCATCTGTCAAGACACCGGCATCGTCAATGTGTTCCTGAAGATCGGCATGAACGTGCGTTTCGAGGGCTTCACCGGCTCCGTCACCGACGCCGTCAACGAAGGCGTGCGCCGTGCCTATGGTTTCGAGGACAACAAGCTGCGCGCCTCGATCGTGGCCGACCCGCACTTCGAGCGCAAGAACACCAAAGACAACACCCCGGCCGTGGTCCACATGGAACTGGTCGAAGGCGACACCGTCGATGTGAAACTCGCTGCCAAGGGCGGCGGCTCGGAAAACAAGACCAAGTTCGTCATGCTCAACCCGTCCGACTCGCTGGTCGACTGGGTTTTGAAAACCGTGCCGCTGATGGGCGCCGGCTGGTGCCCGCCGGGCATGCTGGGCATCGGCATCGGCGGCACCGCCGAGAAGGCGATGCTGATGGCGAAAGAGTCGCTGATGGAAGACATCGACATGTACGAGCTCAAGCAGCGCGGCCCGCAAAACAAGCTGGAAGAGTTGCGTATCGAGCTGTGCGACAAGATCAACGCGCTGGGCATCGGCGCCCAGGGCCTGGGTGGCCTGACCACCGTGCTGGACGTGAAGATCAACATGTATCCGACCCACGCGGCTTCCAAGCCGGTGGCGATGATCCCGAACTGCGCCGCCACCCGCCACGCCCACTTCGTGCTGGACGGCTCGGGCCCGGCCTACATCGAACCGCCGGCGCTGTCGACCTGGCCGGACGTGAACTGGCTGCCCGACACCGAGAAGTCCAAGCGCGTCAACCTGGACACCCTGACCAAGGAAGAAGTCGCCTCGTGGAAGCCGGGCCAGACCCTGCTGCTGAACGGCAAGATGCTGACCGGCCGCGACGCCGCGCACAAGCGCATCCAGGACATGCTGGCCAAGGGCGAGCCGCTGCCGGTGGACTTCACCAACCGCGTGATCTACTACGTCGGCCCGGTCGACCCGGTGGGCAATGAAGTGGTCGGCCCGGCAGGCCCGACCACCGCCACCCGCATGGACAAGTTCACCGACATGATGCTGGAGAAGACCGGCCTGATCTCGATGATCGGCAAGGCCGAGCGCGGCCCGGCGGCGATCGAATCGATCCAGAAGCACAAGTCGGCCTACCTGATGGCGGTGGGCGGCTCGGCCTACCTGGTGTCGAAGGCGATCAAGTCGGCCAAGGTCGTCGGCTTCGAAGACCTGGGCATGGAAGCGATCTACGAGTTCGACGTCACCGACATGCCGGTGACCGTGGCCGTCGATTCGACCGGCACCTCGGTGCACACCACCGGCCCGAAGGAATGGTCGGCCAAGATCGAATCGCTGAAAGGCATTCCGGTCGCCACGGTGTAACGTAGGGTGGGCGGCCCGTCATTCGGGCCGCCGGCCCGAATGACCCCACGCGTTCAACCATCCTGTCCGCCGCCCCATGGTATCCCCTGCCACCAACATCCACGCCCCGATCGGCATCTTCGACTCGGGCGTCGGCGGCCTCTCGGTGCTGCGCCACATCCAGGCGCAGCTGCCGCACGAACACCTTCTGTACTTCGCCGATTCCGGCTTCGCCCCGTACGGCGACAAGCCGGAACACGTCGTCATCGACCGCGTGCTGGCCATCGCCGCCTTTCTCAAGGCACAGGGCGTCAAAGCATTCGTCGTCGCCTGCAACACCGCCACCGTCGCCGCCGTGCGCATCCTGCGCGAGCGCTATCCCGGCATGCCGATCGTCGGCGTCGAACCCGGCCTGAAACCGGCCGCCGGGGCCACGCGCAAGGGCGTGGTGGGCGTGCTCGCCACCGAGCGCACGCTGGGCGGCGAAAAATTCCTGCTGCTGCGCGACCAGATCGTCGACGCCACCGGCGCCCGCTTCCTGTTGCAGCCCTGCGTCGGCCTGGCCGACCAGATCGAATTCGGCGAACTCGACTCGCAGGAGACCGAGGCGATGCTGGAACGCTACATCGCCCCGCTGCTGGACCAGGGCGCCGACACGCTCGTGCTCGGCTGTACGCACTATCCGCTGGTGCAGGCCTCGATCGAACGCGTGGTGCGGCGCCGGACCGGCGCCGAGGTGAAACTGATCGACACCGGCGACGCCGTGGCGCGCCAGCTGGCGCGGCTGCTGGAGGCGGCCGGGCTGCTGCGCCAGGACGATGGCGGCCCCGCGCGCCTGGACGGCTTCACGAGCGCCAGCGCCGCGGCCCTGAGCGCGGCCTTCACCACCTTGCTGGGGCTGGATCCGCCGGTACACGAGGTGGAGATCGGTGTTGCCTGCCCCGGCTCGAGCGCGCCACGCATTTAAATTTGCCAGTTCGCGGATACCTTTGTATAATCTTGTTCTGTCTCGGAAACAGCGAGGCAAAGCAGCAAGACAGTGGTGGCTGTAGCTCAGTTGGTAGAGTCCAGGATTGTGATTCCTGTCGTCGTGGGTTCGAGTCCCATCAGCCACCCCAAGAATTCGAAAGGCCACAAGCTCGCTTGTGGCCTTTTTTGTTTCTACCGCCCTGCCCTTCTCGCCCTCGCCTGACCTGGCACGGCGCCAAAGCAAAAGCCCGCCAGATGGCGGGCTTTGTTTCGCTACGGCCTCGCCCATGCTATCTGCATGGTGCGCGCCGTTTGATCGCTGCAGCCTCGCCCACGCTATCTGCGTGGTGCGCGCCGCCGATCGGCGATCCGATCAGATCGCGCGGATGCTGCCGGCTTTGTCGCCTTTTGGTCCGGTCGAGCGCACGAAGGAAACGCGTTGGTTTTCTTGCAGGCTCTTGAAACCTTCCGATTGGATATCGCCGAAGTGGGCGAACAGGTCGGCGCCACCGGCGTCAGGGGTGATGAAGCCGAAACCCTTGGAATCGTTGAACCATTTGACGGTGCCAGTTTGAGTAGTCATATTTTTTTCCTTGAAATTGCATGGGCAACAGCGCCCAGGCGCACATTCGACCAGAGAGGGTGAAACGGGAGGAAATCAAACGGGACCGCCAAACGGCGAGACAGGAGAGAAAGACCAACAATAACAACGACTTGATGCAGTGCCAGACAAAAGATACAGGTGTTTTCCCGATTTACCTAATGGTTTCGGAATTCATTTCGAAAAGTGTGCACGCCGACGGCGCTGCGGGCAGCGCTCCGGGTACGACGATTGCTGATGCGCGCTTGCATCTTCCCGCTGCAACATGCTCGACTTTTACATGCACCATGGCTATCCTCGCTAGCTTCAGCCACTTTGTCTCTGCCCAGCAGCACTTCCGATGCCTTCGAGCCAGCCTGTCACTACCCCGATCACGCGCCTGACGGCAAAGAAACGCCCGGCCGTGCGCTACGCCATCCTGCTCCTGGCCCTGTTCTGCACCTTGCTGGTGGCGGCCCAGGCCTGGAATGCCTGGACGGCGCGCCAGAGCCGGCTGGCCGAGCATGCGGCCGCGACCTCGAACATGGCGGGCGCCCTGGCGGCCCAGGCGGAGAGCGCGATCCGGATCGTGGATACGGTGCTGTCGAGCGTGGTCGAGCACGTCGAACACGACGGTCTGGCGCCGGCCTCGGCCGAGCGCCTGCGCCAGCACATGCGCCAGATGGTAGCCAGCACCGAGGAACTGCATGGCCTGTTCGTGTACGGCGCGGACGGCAGCTGGCGGGTAACTTCGCTGGACCGGGCGGTCGATGGCAACAATGCCGACCGCGAGTACTTCCAGTACCACCTCAACAATGAAGGCAGGGGCGTCCACATCGGCACGCCGATCCGCAGCCGCTCCAGCGGCGAGTGGGTGCTGCCGATATCGCGCCGCCTCGAGCACGCCGACGGCAGCTTCGCCGGCGTGGCGCTCGGCACGATCCGGCTCGATTACTTCGCCGACCTCTACGACAGCTTCGACGTGGGCCGCGAAGGCGTCATCCTGCTCGCGCTCGACAATGCCACCATGGTGTACCGGCGCCCGTTCAACGAAAAGCTGATCGGCTCGAACATCGCCGCGGGACCGATTTTCCAGCTGTACCGGACCCGCGGGCCGGTCGGCACCGAGATGCTGCGCTCGAAGGTCGATGGCGTGGTACGGCTGTACAGCTACCGGCACCTGGGCGACCTGCCGCTGATCGTCGCCACCGCGCAGTCGAAGCAGGACATCCTGGCCGAGTGGCAGAAGTCGACCCTGCTGATGTCCGCCGTGACCGTGGTCGTGGTGCTGCTGCTGGTTGGGGTCGGCATGCGGCTGGTGCGCCAGATCATCATTCGCGACGAGCTCGAACACGAACTGCTCATTGCAAAGGAACACCTGCAGGACCGCAACCGCGAACTGACGGTACTGGCCACCAATGACGGGCTGACCGGGATCGCCAACCGGCGCCACCTGGAGGACACGCTGCGCCTCGAGCTCAACCGTGCTGCCCGCAGCGGCGAGCCGGTGTCGATGATCCTGATGGACGTGGATTTCTTCAAGAAGTACAACGACCGCTATGGCCACGTGGCCGGCGACGACTGCCTGCGCCAGGTCGCGGCCGCCTTGCGCAACGGCCTGGGACGGCCGACCGACCTCGCGGCGCGCTACGGCGGCGAAGAGTTCGCCGTCGTCCTGCCGGGCACCGGCCAGGTCGGCGCCCGCTACGTGGCCGAGCGCCTGCGACTGGCCATCATGGACCTGGGCGTCGCCCATGCCGACAATCCGCCGGGGGTGGCGACGATCAGTGCCGGTGTCTGCACGCTGCACGCCACGCCTGCGGCGACAGGCGATCCGGAGGCCTTCGTCCGGCAGGCCGATGCCCTGCTCTACCGTGCCAAGGCCACGGGCCGCAACCGCGTCTGCAGCGACCTCGACCAGACGGACGCCGCACCGGCGCCGTCGCTGGCCATATAAAAAAACCGCCTGCGATGCAGGCGGGTTGTCGGATTACCGGTAGCGATCAATAGCGGTACGGGTTGTTCGGACGGGCGTCGTAACGGTTCGGGACGCCGTCGCGATCGCGGTCGCGGCGTGCCATGCGGCGCTCGTCGCGGACCCAGCCGCCGCGGTCGAGATACCAGCCGTGACGGTCCTGGCGCCATACCGGCTGCTGGTACACGTAGCCGGCCCGCACGCGCTCCCAGTGGCCGCGTTCCCAGGTGTAGCGGCGGCCATTCCAGTTCCAGTGGCCCGGCACCCATTCGTAGCCGCGCCGTGCGGCAGGGATCGCTTCATGGCGCGGCGCCGGCGGCGCCTTGTGGACCACGATCACTTCGGTGCGGCCCTGGGCCTGCGCCTGGACCGGCGCGAAGGCGGCGGTGGAGATCAGGACGGCTGCGGTAGCGGCAAGAATCGATTTCATGGTGCTTCTCCTTTCGGTGTGTGTTGGAACCACTATAGCCAGGCACAGCCGGGCAAGGGCCGAATGAAAGAAGTTCTTACAAGCGATACATAACGCGAAGAAATTGTAACTGCGGGGCGGACAGATAAAAAAACAGCCGGCGCAAGGCCGGCTGTTCTTCATCGGGGAGCCGGATCAGTCCAGCTTCCAGGCGTAGTCGACCTTGGTCCAGGTCTGGGCCGGTGCGCCATCCTTGGTGCCCGGCTTGAACTTGCACGACGACAGGCCCTTGATGGCCGCCTTGTCCAGGTTCTTGAAGCCGCTCGACTTCTCCAGCTTCGACTCGGCCACGGTACCGTCCGCATTGACCAGGAACGAGGCCGAGGTGGTGCCCTGCTCTTCGTTCATCAGCGATGCCTTCGGGTACTCGACCGCGCACTTCTTCGGGTCGAACGATGCCGGCACTTCAGCGGCGAAGGTGGCGCCGGCGGCGGTGGCGAGGGTCATTGCTGCGATCAGCTTTGCGGTCAGGTTTTTCATGGTTTCCCCAATAGGTTGTTGTTCAATGTTGTTCAAGTCAGGCTGTCTTGCTGCATGCCGGCCCGGAAGCCGGCGCATTGTCGTTCCTAGAATTCTTCCCACTCGTCGTTGCCGACGGTGGCGGTCTTCTTCGGCTCGGCCTTTTTCGGCTCTGCCTTCTTCGGCTCGGCCTTGGCCGGCTTGGCTGCGGCCGCGTCGTCCTGCGTGGCTGCGGCTGGCTTCTTAGCAGCCGGCTTCTTCAGGGCCGGAGCTGGGCGTTTGGCCGCCGGCTGGCGCAGCGCGACGGCGGTGCCGGCTGCTGCTGCGGGAACCGCGGCCGGCGCTTCCACCTGGTACTGCTCGCCCTCGGTCAGCTTGAAGATGCTGACGACGCGGGTCAGTTCGCTTGCCTGGTCCTGCAGGCTCTGCGCTGCGGCAGCGGCTTCTTCCACCAGGGCGGCGTTCTGCTGGGTCATGCTGTCCATCTCGATGATCGACAGGTTGACCTGTTCGATGCCGGCGCTCTGCTCGGCGCTGGCGGCGGCGATGTCGCTCATGATGTCGGTGACGCGGCGCACACTGGCCACCACTTCGTCCATCGTCACGCCGGCCTGGCCGACCAGCTTGCTGCCGCGCTCGACCTTCTCGACGGAGTCGCCGATCAGGGTCTTGATTTCTTTTGCGGCCGCGGCCGAACGCTGGGCCAGGTTACGCACTTCGCTCGCCACCACCGCGAACCCGCGGCCCTGTTCGCCGGCACGTGCCGCTTCCACCGCGGCGTTCAGCGCCAGGATGTTGGTCTGGAAGGCGATGCCGTCGATGACGCCGATGATGTCCGAGATCTTGCTGGCCGAGGTGTTGATCTCGCCCATCGTGCCCACCACCTGCGACACCACTTCGCCACCCTTGCGGGCCACTTCCGACGCGGTCGCCGCCAGCGCATTGGCTTCACGGGCGTTGTCGGCGTTCTGCTTGACGGTCGAGGTCAGCTCTTCCATGGCCGAGGCGGTCTTTTCCAGCGAGCTGGCCTGCAGTTCGGTACGCGAGGACAGGTCGATGTTGCCGGCGGCGATTTCACGCGAGGCGGTGCCGATGGTTTCGGTGCCGCGACGTACCTGTTCGACGATGCCGACCAGGCTGTTGCGCATTTCCTTCATTTCCACCAGCAGGCTGCCGCGGTCCGACGAATCGGTCTCGATCGCCACGGCCAGGTCGCCGTGGGCAATGCTGGTGGCGATCATCGCGGTGTAGGCCGGCTCGCCGCCCAGTTGCTTGCGCAGGCTGCGGGCAATCACCCATGCTGCAGCGGCGCCCATTGCCACGGCCGCCAGCAGCAGCACGATCATGAAGTTACGGGCGTTATGGAATGCGGCCTCGGCATCGGCCTTGCTCTGGGCATTCTGCGCCTCTTCCAGCGCGGCCAGCTGGTCCAGCGCATCGGTCCACTTCTTCTGCACCGGGCGCACTTCGCGGATCATCACGCGGGTGGCTTCCATTGCGCTATTGGCCAGGTACAGTTCCGATGCCTTGACGATGGCCGGCATGGCGACAGACTCGGATTCCTTGATCTGGGCCAGCAGCGCCTTTTCCTGGTCGCTGGCGTGGGCTGCGAAGATCGTCGACAGCTTCTTCTGGGCTTCCTCGTACTTGCGGGTCTGTTCCTTGAACTTGTTCATTTCCGGCTCCATGTCGGCCGGATCGGTCATCAGGGTCAGGACGCGCAGCGACGCGATGCGGTCGCTGACGTTGTTGCGCATCTCGATCACGAGGCTGGTCGATACATTGCTGACGCTGACCACACGCTCGAGACGGTCCTGGATCTGCGACATGCGCAGGATGCCCACCACCGTGACGGCGATCAGCAGGACCAGCACCAGCGCGAAACCGAGCGCGAGGCGGGTACCGACCTTCAAGTTATTCAAAAATGCCATTCGTGTTTTCCCTGTGTTTATTGATGGAATTCGCCCGGATCGATGCGCCGTGCGACGCGTATTGCATGCCTGTTTCACACAGGCTGCTTTTGTTTCCGACAGGATAAATCAAAATTCCGGCGGAAAACCGTAAACGGGTTGCCGCATCCGAACTGTTTCAGCTCAACAACAAGCTTGATACAGATCAAGCATGGGAGCGAAGGAAATTATGGAGGGACTCTTGCTGCTGGGCAAGCATTACGGCACTTGTCTAGACTATCCAAACAATAAATTGTCTCTATTTGCCGACAAGAAACAAAAAAGGCGCACCGAAGTGCGCCCGCGTCTGTACGGAATTGTGTCTTTTGGGAGAGGGAACACTCAGGCCGCGACGGGCATGCGTGACGCCGCTTCCAGCAGCAGGGCCGGGTCGCCGGCGGCCAGTTTCTTTGGATCGGACAGCATCTGGCGGAAGGCGCGCGCGCCCGGCAGGCCGGTCATGATGCCGAGCATGTGGCGGGTGATGCTGTTGAGCTTCAGGCCGTGGCCGCCATGCAGGCGCAGCTGCTCGGCAATATACGGAATCATGGCTTCCAGCACCTGCACGCGGGTCTTGGGCGCGGCATTGTCGCCATAGAAGCGGCGGTCCCAGTCGGCCATCACCCAGGGATTGTGGTAGGCCTCGCGCCCCAGCATGACGCCGTCGACATGTTCCAGGTGCAGGGCGATCTCGTCGTCCTGCTTGACGCCGCCGTTGATGATGATTTCGAGCTCCGGGAACGCGCGCTTGAGCTGGTAGGCCACCTCATAGCGCAGCGGCGGAATCTCGCGGTTTTCCTTCGGCGACAGGCCCTTGAGCACGGCATTGCGCGCATGCACGATGAAGGTACGGCAGCCGGCGTCGGCGATCGTGCCGACGAAGTCGCGCACGAAGCCGTAGTCCTCGTTGTAGTCGAGGCCGATACGGTGCTTGACCGTGACGTCGATCGATACCGCGTCGCGCATGGCCTTGACGCAGTCGGCCACCAGTTGCGGCTCGGACATCAGGCAGGCGCCGAATGCGCCCTTCTGCACGCGCTCGGACGGGCAGCCGCAGTTCAGGTTGATCTCGTCGTAACCCCACTCCTGGCCCAGCTTCGCGCTTTTCGCCAGGTCGTGCGGGTCGCTGCCGCCCAGCTGCAGCGCCACCGGATGCTCGACCTCGTCGTAGCGCAGGTGGCGCTCGACGTCGCCGTAGACCAGGGCGCCGGTGGTCACCATCTCTGTATACAGCCAGGTATGGCGGGTGATTCTTCGGTGGAAGACGCGGCAGTGGCGGTCGGTCCAGTCCATCATGGGGGCGACGGACAGGCGGCGGCTGCGGTAAGGGGAAGTAGCGGAGATCACGACGGCTTCTATCTATATACAGTTGCGAAACGAGGGCGACATCATAGCGCTAAACGGGCGGCACCGTACCAGACAGGGGAAATACATGAAGTTTTCACAACATCAGAAATAAATTAAAAAATTTCCGTGCGGCACTTAATGGACCTGTGGAAACGGTCGTCTTGTACTTGTGAGAGCGCGACGAACGCGACCATCAACCAGATTTCTACCTTATTCAGGAGTTCACCATGCTGAGCCTTCACACCAACGCCGCGACCCTTTCCGCGCAAAACTCCCTGGGCCGTACCCAGGCGTCGCTGTCGACCTCGATGACCCGCCTGTCGACCGGCTTCCGCATCAACTCGGCCATGGACGACGCCGCCGGCCTGCAGATCGCCACCCGCCTGAAAGCCCAGACCAGCGGCATGGCCGTTGCGATGCGCAACACCCAGAATTCGATCTCGATGCTGCAGACCGCCGAAGGCGCGCTGAACGAAGTCACCAATATCCTGACCCGCATGAAGGACCTGGCTACCCAGGCAGCCGACGGCTCGTCGTCCGCGACCGACCAGGGCGCGATGCAGAAGGAATTCAATTCACTGACGACGGAACTGGGCAATATCATCAGCAACACCTCGTTCGGTGGTTCCAAACTGCTGAACAACGGTACCGACGGCAAGTTTACCGCTGAGGTGAACTTCCAGATCGGCTCCGAATCCAGCGAACAGATGAAGTTCGACATCAAGGACTCGCTCGGCAAGATGCACACTGCAATTTCCACGGCGGCAGGCGACTTCTCGGGCTCGACCCTTGAAGAGGGTGAGGAATTTGAGGCTGGTGAGAATGCTGGCAAGGAAATCTCCGATGTCCCAGAAGATGATGACACTGCCCCGAGCGCAGCCACCGGCGCCACCAACGCCAATGGCACCATCGCCAACCTGAAAGCCGCTATCGAAGCGGTCAGCACTGTACGTTCGGAAATGGGTGCCGCTGCCAACCGTCTCGACCACGTCTACAACAACCTGTCGAACGTCAGCACCAACACCAAGAACGCCACCGGCCGTATCATGGACGTCGACTTCGCCACCGAATCGGCGAACATGACCTCCAAGCAGATGCTGATGCAAGCCGGCACCGCCATGCTGAAGCAGACCAACAGCATGTCCTCGATGGTCATGTCGCTGCTGCAGTAATCACGGCATCCCTCGGCTGAACCAGCCGGGAATCCCAGGGGCCAGCCGTTCTCACGGCTGGCCTTTTTTCTTTTTATACTGTCCCTGCCATGGCCAGCATCACGTACTCTGCCCCTCTTCCGCCGCCGGCCGCGCCCACGCTCAGCGTCGGCCCGGTCGGCGCCGTTGCACCGGTCGCCTTCGCCGCGGCCCAGGCTGGCGACCTTCCGCTACCGGCCGCGCAAGCGCCGGCGCCGGCACCCACTGCGGCCGCGCCCGATACCGCCCACGATGGCGCCGCAATGCGTCCCGACCAGGTACTGATGGCGCGCCAGCTCGTGTTCCAGCGCGGCGACGCCGCCACCCTCGGCGCCTCGTGGCGCTCGATGGTGCGCCATTACGGCCACCAACTGTCCACCCGGGAACAACAGGCCATCGACAGGCAACTGGCGCCGGCACTGCTGGCGGCGGCCCAGGACGGCCGGGTACTGCGCCAGCCGGACCAGCACGCCCTTCCGCCCGACCTGTGGCGCTTCACCGTGCATGCGGGTGGCGCGCACCAGCAGCACCTGAGCGTGATTGCCGGTGAAGCGGACCAGCCGCCGGGACGGCGCCGCCGCACGCGCGCCGCCTTGCGCCTGGAAGTGGAGCTGGCGGACGGCGTGCGCATCGTGGTGCAGGTGGAACCGATGCCGGGCGGCGTGGCACTGGAATTGAGCGCGCCGGATGCCGCCACGCTTGCCCGCCTGCGCGAGCTGCAGCCGGTACTGGAAAAGGCGGTGCAGCGCGCCGGGCTGGAAGTCGGGCGCTGGACCTGGCGCGACCGGTTTCCGGCCGGGCCGGTACACGCCCGCGTGGCCTCTTACCAGGCCGAGAACATCCTGACCTTGCCAGTGTTCCGGGCCGTCGCGGAACTGGCCTTGCTGATACCGGAACAGGCAAGCAAGATGACAGATTATTTCGCTGAAGACAACTTTTCGAAATAATATTTCATCTCGCCGGAATGAACTCGAGCGGCGGCAGGTCCCTCCTGCCGCACACGGCTTACGCGTCATCCCACGGTGCCGATGATCGACACGTCGCGGTTTTCCGGGATTTCGTTGTACGACAGGACATGCAGTCCCGGCGCGAACAGTTTCGCGTAGCGGGCCAGCAGCGGGCGCACTTGCGGCAGCACCAGCAGCAGCGGCGGCGTGCGCTGTTGCTTCATCTGCTCGCGCGCCACCGGCATGTTGATCTGCAGCTGGGACAGCAGTTGCGGGTCGATCGGGTAGTTGTCCAGCGCGACCTTGCCGCCGCCGTTCTGGCGCGCCTGGTTCAGGGAACCGAGCAGCATGTTTTCCAGCTCCGCCGACAGGTTAAAGGCCGGCATGTCCTTCTTCTTGCCGAACAGGTTCGAGACGATCTGGCGCCGCAGCGCGCAGCGCACCTCGGCCGCCAGCAGGATCGGGTCCTTGGTGGTCTCGCAGCTGTCCAGCAGCGTGGTGGCGATCACCACGATGTCCTTCAGCGACACGTTCTCGGCCAGCAGCACGCGGAACACGCGCAGCAGCTGGGTGTGCGTCAGCGCCTTTTCCAGCGCCGCGGCCAGCTTCGGCGACAGCGCGGTGAGGCGCTCGATGATCGCCGGGACGTCTTCGTGGCGGAACAGCTCGTGCAGGTATTCGCGCACCACCTTCGAGGTGTGGGTGGCGATGGCGCTGGGCACCTCGACCACCTGGTAGCCCAGGCCCAGCGCATGGGCCTTCTGGTCTGGCAGGATCCAGGTAATCGCCATGCCGTAGGCCGGCTCGATGCCCGGGATGCCGTCCAGTTCACCGTACACGTTCGGCGACGGGATCGCCATCAGGTGATCGGGCATGACCTCGGCTTCGGCCACCACCGTGCCCGACAGGCTGATCGCATACTGCGCCGGGCGCAGCGCCAGGTCGTCGCGCACGCTGATCGCGGGCAGCAGCATGCCCATCTGCTCCGACAGGCTCTGGCGCACGCCCTTGATGCGCTTGGATAAGGGCTCGCCCTGGGCCTTGTCCAGCATGCCCACCAGCTTGTAGCCCACGGCCACCGTCACCGGCTGCACCACCGGCAGCGCCTGCCAGTCGAGTTCCGGCGCGCGCTCGTCGCGCAGCGCCGCCTCGATCGCCGCCACGCCGGCGTTGTCCGGCGCCTTGACCCGTTTGGTCAGCTTCCAGCCGACGAAGCCCAGCACCGCGGCGAAGATGAAGAAGGTGATCGTCGGCATGCCCGGCACCAGGCCGAGGATGACCATCACGCCCGCAGCCGAGAACAGCACCGCCGGCTGGGCCAGCAACTGGCCGCCCACCTGGTTCTCGAGGTCGCCCGATTCGCCGATGCGGGTCACCAGGATCGCCGCCGCAGCCGACAGCAGCAAGGCCGGGATCTGGCCCACCAGGCCGTCACCGATGGTGAGCAGCGCGTAGACCTTGAAGGATTCGCCCAGCGGCAGGCCGTGCATCAGGGCGCCGATCGCGATACCGCCGACCAGGTTGATGATGAGGATCAGGATCGAGGCGATGGCGTCGCCGCGCACGAACTTCGAGGCGCCGTCCATGGCGCCGTAGAAGTCGGCTTCCGCCGCCACGTCCTTGCGGCGCTGGATCGCCTGTTCCTGGTTGATCAGGCCGGCGTTCAGGTCGGCGTCGATCGCCATCTGCTTGCCCGGCAGCGCGTCCAGCGTGAAGCGCGCCGACACTTCCGAGATACGCTCCGCGCCCTTGGTCACCACGATGAAGTTGATGATCATGAGGATCACGAACACCACCAGGCCGACCACGAAGTTACCGCCGATGACGACGTTCGCGAACGATTCGATCACATGGCCGGCCGCATCCGGACCGGTATGGCCGTTGAGCAGCACCACGCGGGTCGATGCCACGTTCAGCGCCAGGCGCATCAGGGTGGTGCCGAGGATCACGGTCGGGAACACCGAGAAGTCGAGCGGACGCTTGGCCGTCACCGCTACCAGGATGACGATCAGCGCCAGCACGATGTTGAACGTGAACAGCACGTCCAGCAGCACCGGCGGCAGCGGCAGCATGATCATCGCCAGCAGCGCGATCAGGAACGCCGGCCCGGCGAACTTGTGGCTTCGCAGTGCTGCAGTAAAACCGTTCAGGAAATTCATGCGGATACCTCACTCAGATGAGATGGAACGACCACCTCGTTCGGGAACCGTGGGGGCGCCTGGCGCCGGCCTGCACGGAACGCGTTCAGTTGTAAAACGTAGTTCAGGACCTGCGATACCGCCTGGTACAGCTGGGCCGGAATCTGCTGCTGGACCTGGCTGGTGTTGTAGATGGCGCGCGCCAGCGGCGGCAGCGTCAGGGTTTCGATCCTGTGTTCCTGCGCCACGCGCTTGATGTACAGCGCCATCTCGTCCACGCCCTTGGCCACCACGAACGGGGCCTCGGCGCGATCGGTGTCGTACTTCAGCGCGACCGCATAGTGTTCCGGGTTGACGATCACCACGTCCGCCGTCGGCACGCTCTTGCGCACGCTGCGCTGGGCCAGCTGGTTCTGCAACTGGCGGATGCGCTGCTTCACCTCCGGCCTGCCTTCGTTGGACTTGTGCTCTTCCTTCACTTCCTGCTTGCTCATGCGCTGGTTTTTCGTGAACAGGAAGGATTGCACCGGCACGTCGATCAGCGCGAACACGATGAACACGGCCACCATCGCCATCAGGCCGTCGAGCATCAGCGAAGTGCCCCTCGCCAGTGCGTCGCTCAAGGGCAGGCGCTGCAGCTCGACGTAGGCCTTCATGCTGGACTGGCACGCATGCCACAGCACCAGCCCCAGCACGATCGCCTTGGCCGCCGAGGTGGCAAAGCCGATCCAGTGCTTCTGCGAGAACAGGTTGCCCAGGTTGGTGATGGGGCTCAGGCGGCTGAACTTCGGCGCCATGTTCTTGCCGGACGCGATCCAGCCGCCCGGGAACACCCCGGCCGCGACGATCGCGAACGGCACCGCCAGCAGCGGCAGGATCATCTTCACCAGCAGCACCAGCGCGCCCGTGAACACGACCGACATCGCGTTCTCGATCGCTCCCGCTTCGCCCACCGGCACGAACACCAGCCGGAACAGCGCGCGGAAGGACTCGAGGTAACCCGGCACCAGCAGCGCGAACATCTTCAGGCTGATCAGGATGCCGACCGCGGTCGCGAGGTCGCGCGAGCGGACGACCTGGCCCTCCTGGCGCGCCTTCTTGAGCTTTTGCGCTGTGGGCTTCTCGGTCTTGTCGCCACCGGTACCTTTATCGGCCATGTGCCATCCTCATCTGCTCCTGCAGCATCTCCAGGATCTGGTTGGTCATCGAGACGTAATGCTCGGGGATGAAACGCACCACCTGCACCAGCATCAACAGGCCGAAGATCGTCACCAGCGAGAAGCCCAGCGAAAACAGGTTCAAACTCGGCGCCACCCGGTTCAGGAAACCGAATCCGATCTGCACCACCATTGTCGAAAACACGATCGGCAGCGCCAGCAGCACCGCCGCGGAAAACACCCAGGCCAGGTTCAGCGCGATGGCTTCCAGCAGCATCGGGCCGTAGCCGGCGCCGACCGGCCAGGCCTTGAAGCTCTGGCCGACCACGCCCATCAGGACCAGGTGGCCGTCGATCCCGAAGAACACCAGGATCGCCACCAGCGACATCAGGCTGGACACCACGTCCGACGCCTGGCCGTTGACCGGATCGTTCATCTGCGCCATCGAGAAGCCCACCTGGCTCGAGGCCAGGAAGCCGAGCATCGTGATGACGGCCATCGCGAACTGCAGCGCCAGTCCAAGCACCCCGCCGATCACGGCCTGCTCGAACATCGCCACCACGCCCCCCAAGGAGAACGGGTCCGGCATCGGGCCGACGGCGCTCTGCTGGGTCACCGGCAGCATCATGAAGCTCAGGGCCACCGCCAGCAGCGCGCGCACGGGAATCGGCACCATGCCCTCGCCCAGCACCGGCGCGGTCGCCATCATGGCCATGATGCGGGCGAACGGCCACCACAGCGCGCCGATCAGCGGCAGCAGGAAGCTGACCAGCTCCATCGGTTCCGAGGCTTCCCGTCAGGTCGCGAGCGTCGCCGCGCGCTGGAACACCGACACGCAGTAATCCATCAGCGTGGTCGTCATCCAGTGGCCGGCGACGATCACCGCCACCAGCGTCACCAGCAGGCGCGGCAGGAAGCTCAGGGTCTGCTCGTTGATCTGGGTGGCGGCCTGGAACAGCGCCACGATCAGGCCCATGACCAGGCCCGGCACGACCAGCACCATCACCAGCAGCATCACGATCTGCAGGGCTTCGGCCACCAGGTCGACAGCGATATCGGGACTCATTTGTATACGGTCTCTCGTCTAGTAGCCGTGGATGCTGCCGACCAGGGTGTTCACGGTCAGGGTCCAGCCATCCACCAGCACGAACAGCAGCAGCTTGAACGGCAGTGAAATCACCAGCGGCGACAACATCATCATGCCCATCGCCATCAGCACCGACGACACCACCAGGTCGATGATCAGGAACGGGATGAACAGCATCGCGCCGATCTGGAACGCGGTCTTCAGTTCCGACAGCACGAAGGCCGCCAGCTTGACGGTGAAGCTGCGTTGTTCCGGCGCCAGGTTGGCCGGCTCGCCCGCCAGGTGCGCGACCTGGGCCAGCGAGGTCTTGCTGGTCTGGGCCAGCATGAAGCGCGACACCGGCACTTCGGCGATCTTCAATGCCTGCTCCAGGCCGATCTTGTCGCGGTCGTAGGGCAGGAAGGCGTCGCGCCACACCGCTTCGCCCACCGGGCGCATCACCAGCAAGGTGAGGATCAGCGCGATGCCGGTGATGATGCGGTTCGGCAGGCCCTGCTGCAGGCCCAGGGCCTGGCGCAGCAGCGACAGCACGATCACGAAGCGGGTGAAGCTGGTCATCATCATGACCATCACGGGCAGCAGCCCGAGCAGGGTCATCAGGACCAGGATCTGCGACTTGACCGTCATGCCCTGGGTCGAACCGGGGATCACGCCGGGCAGGATGCTCGGCTGGTCCTGGGCCGCCGCCGGCAGTGCGACCAACAGCAGTGCGCCGGCCAACGCCGGCGCTGCACGGCGCAGCAGCGGCACTGCCTGCGCGCCGCGAATGGTCAACATCATGACGCGATCATGTCCAGGTTCAGGCCGTCGAGGTCGATGACCTTCAGGCCATACTGTTCGCCGGCGACGACGACTTCGGCGCGGCCGATCGGCGCGCCGTTGACCTTGATGACCAGCGGCTCGCCGGCCAGCGCGTCGAGCGGCACCACCGAGGACGGGCCGATCGACATCAGCTCCTGCAGCGAGATGCGGGCAGAGCCCACTTCCAGCGTCAGGGTCACCGGGATGCGGCGCATCATCGCGGGCAGCTGGCGGGCAGCGTTCGTGCCCGCCACGGCGGTGGCGGCCTCGACGCCCTCGAGGTCGTCGATGATCACGTCGCCATTCATTTGCCCACTGAGTTGCTCGTTCAGGTTCATATCCATTTACTCGGCATCTTCAAAAGAGGTTAGACAGAGTTTTCCCTTGTGTTCGGCCACGGCGGCCGTGAACAGGCGCGATTCGTCCAGCAGCACGTCGGCGCGCCCGACCGACACCGGGATGATGTCGCCCACCTTCAGCTCGAACAGCGCGGCCAGCGTCATTTCCTTGCTGGCCAGGCGGCCGTCGAGCTTGACCGACAGGCCGGTGGCGAGCGGTTCGGCGGCGCGCTGGGTGCGCACGCTGCTGCGTTCCTCCTTGAGGCCCTGCAGCACATGGGCCATGAGTTCGTGGTCGAGTGCGATCCAGCACTGGCTGGCGGCCTCGCCCTGCGTGGCGTCCAGGGTCACGCGGATGACCCAGCCGGCCTTGCCCGGCGCACTGGCGGCGACCGGGGCTTCCAGCGGCGCGGCGGCCGGCGCTTCCACGCCCACGCCGGCCAGGCCCTCGGTCACGCGCACATACAGCTGCTCGACCAGCTGCGCGGTCAGGGTGGCGGCCAGGCGTTCCTCGGTGGCGGTCACGCGCTCGGTGGCCGGATCGCGCTGCGCACTGGGCGCCGCGTTCTTGCGCCCGTAGCGCCCTTCCAACAGGCCGAGCAGCAATCCGCGCTCGAAAGCGACCGCGGCGGTGCCAAGCGGGCCGGCGACGGCCAGCCAGCGCAAGCCCTCTTCTTCAGGCGCACGCTCGAAGGCCAGGCCGGCCAGCCGGTGGGCGCCCCAATACCGGCGCCCGGCCGGGCCGCCCATCACCGTGCCAAGGGCTTCGGCGAAGCGGCGCGCGAATTTCGGCAGCAGGTGCACCGGACGGCCCAGCAGGCTGGGGTCGAGCACCTGGTAGTTGCCGTGGCGGCTGGACTTGTCGTCGCGCGGTCGGTCTTGTGGATTCATCGGCTTGATTATTAGTCACTGGGTAACGGAGAATGTTATTTTTTCATTCCCCAAGGCAACTATTATACATGCAGATTTGCCGCAGAGACTTTGACATTCGCCTTTGATTTCCTACTTGCCCTACGGTAAGATCATGCCTATCGCATCGCACCATCCCGGCCTTCCCTAGTACAGACAGAGGGAAAACCCAGCAAAAGGGTCAAGAAAAAAACGGCCGTTCGTAGATCAATATTTAACAATGTGAGCCTTGAGCAGGCTCAAAAGCCGACAAAACAAGACACATTTTGTCGCCCGCAAACAACACGCAACCCGCATTGGAATAAAGCATGGGAACTGAACTCGCCGGCCTGATCAAAGCCGACCTTGCCGCCCTGACAAACGAAGCCAACCGGCTCGCGATTACCCCCGCCGCCGACCTGGCGGCGCAAGGCGCATTTAACAATTCGCAAGGTGGTTTCTCGTTCATGCAGTCGATGAAGGACGCAATCGCCAGCGTGGACCAGGAAGACCGCGCGGCCGGCGAGCGCATGGCCGCCGTCGATGCCGGCAAGAGCGACGACCTGGTCGGCGCCATGCTGGCCAGCCAGCAGGCGAGCCTGTCCTTCTCGATGCTGATGCAAGTTCGCAACAAGGTCATGGGCGCAGTCGATGAACTGCTCAAGCTGCCGGTCTGATCTCCCCTATTAAAGAGACGCGTTTCCAAGAGACTATCCTGTGATTTCCTCGCTCAAGACCGCCGTCGGCGGCAAGCTGGCGCTCCCCGCCATGCCGCCCCTGCTGCGCAACAACTTCACCCTGCTGCTGGGCCTGGCCGTGGCCATCACGGCCGCCGTCATGCTGTTCATGTGGCAGAACCAGGCCAACTACAAGCCGGTGTTCGGCGCACGCGAAAAGGTCGCCGCCAGCGACATGATGAGCGTGCTCGAAGCCGAATCCATCCCCTACCGCATCCACCCGGACAGCGGCCAGGTCATGGTCCCGGCCGGCCAGCTGGGCAAGGTGCGCATGCTGCTGGCCGCCAAGGGCGTGACCGCGCAGCTGCCGGCCGGCCTGGAACTGATGGACCGCAACGACCCGCTCGGCGTGTCGCAGTTCGTCCAGGACGTGCGCTTCCGTCGCGGCCTCGAGGGCGAGCTGGCACAGAGCATCCTGACCATCGACGCGATCGCGTCGGCGCGCGTGCACCTGGCCATCGCCAAGACCAGTTCCTTCGTGGCCGGCGCCGCCGACCAGTCGTCCGCCTCGGTGGTGGTCGCCGTCAAGCCGGGCCGTTCGCTGTCGAACGAGCAGATCGCCGCCATCGTCAACATGGTGTCGAGCAGCGTCGCCAACATGAAGCCGAGCCGCGTCTCGCTGGTGGACCAGGCCGGCAACTACCTGTCTTCGCGCGTCGACCTGGCCGACGGCTACGACGGCCTGGCCCAGGGACAGGGCGACAACAGCGCAGCCAAGCGCTACACCGACGAGGTGCGCGCCAACGTCAACGAACTGCTGGCGCCGGTGCTGGGCGTGAACAATTTCAAGCTGAGCGTCACCGCCGACGTCGACAACGACAAGATCGAAGAGACCCAGGAAAAATACGGCGAGGCCCCGAAGGTCACCAGCGAGGCGATGCGCGAGGAAATGGAGCGCAACCGCATGGCGCTGGGCGTGCCGGGCACGCTGTCGAACCGTCCGCCGCAGATGGCCGATCCGGCCGCAGCCGCCGATGGCCAGGCTCCGGATGCGGCTGCCGCCAAGCCCGACGACGGCAGCGCGCGCAAGAACGCCACTACCCGCCAGTACGCCTATGACCGCGCGATCACCCAGATCAAGCGCTCGCGCGGCCGCCTGAAGAAGCTGTCGGTGGCGGTGGTGCTGAACAACGCCAGCGCGACCGACCCGAAAGTCGGCTATACCCCGGCCGAACTGGCGAACATCGAGAAGATCCTGCGCGGCGGCCTGGGCATCGACGCGGCGCGCGGCGACGTGCTGACCGTCTCGAGCCTCACCTTCCCGGCCGCCCCGGTGGCCCAGGAATGGTGGCAGGAGCGCGACAACGTGGTCGACATGACCAACTACGGCCTGTACGCCCTGGCTGCGCTGCTCGCCTATTTCCTGCTGGCCCGCCCGCTGCTGCGCGCGCTGACCACGCGCCTGGCGCCGCAGCCGCCGCTCATGCCCGCAGCGCCGGCCCTGCCGGGCGCGCCGGGCGGCGCGGCAGCCGCCGTTCCCGCCCTGCCCGGGACGGCCCCGGCCATCGGCGCGGCCGCCCCGGCAGCCGGCGCCACGGCACTCGGCGCCCCGGCTGCGGCTGCTGCGCCGGGCACGATGCCGGTCGTCCCCCTGCTCGAAAACTACGACCTCCCGCCAGCCGGTTCGGCCGTGGACGTGATGGTCGACCACCTGAAAGTCCTCGCCGGCAAAGAGCCTGAGCGCGTTGCCGAAGTTGTCAAACAATGGGTACAGAAAAAACATGGCCGATCTGAATAACGAAGGCGCCGACGAAGGCGCGCTCACTCCGGTCGAACAGGCCGCCATCGTCCTGCTGTCGATCGGCGAAGAAGGCGCCGCGGCCGTGCTGCGCTGCCTCGAGCGCGAAGAACTGCTGGAACTGACCCAGGTCATGTCGCGCATGAGCGGCATCAAGGTCGACTCCGTGAAGTCGGCGGTCCAGAACTTCTTCGACGACTACCGCCAGCAAAGCGGCCTGCACGCCGCCTCGCGCAGCTACCTGAAGCGCTCGCTCGACCTGGCGCTCGGCAACGACATCGCCAACAGCGTCCTGAACACGATCTATGGCGACGCGATCCGCCCGATGATGGCGCGCCTGCAGTACGCGTCGCCGAAGTGGCTGGCCGAATTCGTCTCGACCGAGCACGTGCAGATGCAGGCCGTGTTCCTGGCCTTCCTGCCGCCGGCGTTGGCTTCCCAGATCCTGGAAGCGCTGCCGGTGGAGGGCCGTGAACTGGTCCTGCTGAACATGGCGCGCCTCGACGAGATCGACCGCGACGTGCTGCAGGAACTGGAAGAACTGGTGAACCGCTGCCTGTCCGCGCTCGACACCCAGAGCGCGAGCGTGGAAGGCGTGCGCCAGGTTGCCGAGATCCTGAACCGCCTGCAGGACAACCGTGCCGGCATGGTCGAGCTGCTGCGCGCCCACGATCCGGAAGTCGTGTCGCAGATCGAGATGTCGATGTACGACTTCTTCATCCTGTCGCGCCAGACCGAACAGGTCATCACCCGCCTGCTCGACGACGTGCCGCTCGACCAGTGGGCGATCGCGCTCAAGGGCGCCGAGCCTGCGCTGCGCGACGCCATCCTGAGCGCAATGCCCAAGCGCCAGGCCCAGAGCTTCGAGGACCTGATGCGCCGCTCGGGCCCGGTCCCGATGTCGCGCATCGAACAGACCCGCCGCGAGATCATGACTTCGGTGAAGGCCCTGGCCGACGCCGGCGAGATCGACATCCAGCTGTTTGCCGAGGCCACCGCCGAATGAAGCAGTTCCGGCCCTATCATTTCCCGCCGCTGCACCAGCTCACCCACGCCCTGCCGAAGGGCGCGGCGGGCACGGGCGGCGCCGGCTCGGCCGAAGAATGGCAGGCCGCGCTCGCTGACGGCTACCGCCAGGGCCAGCGCGAAGGCTACGAGGCCGGCCTGGACCAGGGCCGCGCGGACGGCTTCCCGGCCGGCCAGGCCGAAGGCCTGCAGCGCGGTATCGAGGAAGGCCGCGCGATGGCGCTCACCCAGCTCGAGGAGCTGGGCAAGCCGATCGACGCCATGCTCAAGAGCCTGAAGAAGCTCAAGACCGAAATGCGCGCCGCCCAGCGCAAGGAAGTCGTGGACCTGGTCGGCAAGATCGCGCGCCAGGTGATCCGCGCCGAGCTGGCGTTGCAACCGGTGCAGCTGCTCGCCCTGGTGGAAGAAGCGCTGTCCGTGATGCCGCCCTCGCGCGACCAGGTCGAGGTCTTCCTCAATCCGGAAGAACTGCGCCGCGTGCTCGAGCTGGACCCCAAGCGCGCCAAGAAATGGACGCTGCTGCCCGACCCGAGCCTCGAGCCGGGCGAGTGCCGCGTGCGCTCGGGCGACAATGAAGTCGACGCCGGCTGCCAGGGCCGCTTGAGCGCCGTGATGGACCAGGTGCGCGAACAGCTGCTCGACGAGGAGGACGGCGAATGACGGCCCTCGCCGCCAAGCTGCGCGCGGTCGAACTCGGTGCGGTGCCGGTCGCCACGCCGACCGGCCGCCTGGTCGGCGCCCAGGGCCTGCTGCTGGAGTCGAGCGGCTGCCCGCTGCACACCGGCCAGCGCTGCCGCATCGAGACAGTCGACGGCGGCTGGCTCGACGCGCAGGTCGTCGGCTTCAAGGAGAAAGTCTCGTACCTGATGCCGTTCAAGAAGGCCAGCGGCCTGGCGACCGGCGCGCGCGTGCTGCCTGCCCCGGTGCAGAACGACCTGATGATCGGCCCGTCGTGGATGGGCCGCATGGTCAACGGCATGGGCGAACCGATCGATGGGCTGGGCAAGCTCGGCGGCGACCAGCCGCTGTCGATCACCCCGCCGAAGGTCAACCCGCTGCGCAAGGCCCCGGTCGAGGAACCGCTCGACGTCGGCGTGCGCGCGATCAATTCCATGCTCACGATCGGCAAGGGCCAGCGCGTCGGCCTGATGGCCGGCTCGGGCGTGGGTAAATCCGTGCTGCTCGGCCTGATCACGCGCCAGACCGTGGCCGACGTGATCGTGGTCGGCCTGATCGGGGAACGTAACCGCGAAGTGCGCGAGTTCGTCGAGAAGTCGCTCGGCCCGGACGGCCTGAAACGCGCGGTGCTGGTGGTGGCCCCGGCCGACGAATCGCCCCTGATGCGCGTGATGGCCACCGAACTGTGCCACTCGGTCGCGGCCCATTTCCGCGACCGCGGCCAGAACGTGCTGCTGCTGTGCGATTCGCTGACCCGCTACGCGATGGCGCTGCGCGAGGTGGCCCTGTCGCTGGGCGAACCGCCGGCCACGCGCGGCTATCCGCCGTCGGTGTTCTCGAACCTGCCGCAACTGGTGGAGTCGGCCGGCAACGGCGAAAACCCGAAGGGCAGCATGAGCGCGATCTATACCGTGCTGGCCGAAGGCGACGACCAGCAGGACCCGGTGGTCGATTCGGCGCGCGCGATCCTGGACGGCCACATCGTGCTCACGCGCGAGCTGGCCGAGCGCGGCCACTATCCGGCCATCGACGTGGCCCAGTCGATCTCGCGCTGCATGGCGCAGGTGGTGGGCCCGGAACACCAGCTGGCCGCGCGCAAGCTGAAGGCGGCGCTGTCCAAGCACGCGCGCGTGCGCGACCTGATCCCGCTCGGCGCCTATGTGCCTGGCGCGGACCCTGAAACCGACAAGGCCGTGCGCCTGCACCCGCACATCGAAGCCTTCCTGTGCCAGGGCACGCGTGAAGAAGCGCCGATGACGGGCTGCGTCGAACAACTGAAAGCGATGATGGCATGAAGCGCGAGCACACGATTCAAAGTCTCGGCACCCTGGTGCAGCTGCGTACGCTCGACGTGGACCGCCTGCAGGCCGACCTGGCCAGCCAGGAAGCGACGCGCACGCGCTACCAGAACAACCTGGCGCGCCTGGATGCGCTGGCGACCGGCAGCGGCGCCACCGGCACCTTGCCGCCGGCGCTGGCCCTGAACTGCGGCGCCTACAAGCAGAACGTGATGGCGATGGCCGACCTGCACCGCACCGACCTGGCCCTGCACGAGGCCAACATGGCGGTGGCGCAGCGCCAGTTGACGGCAGCCTGGACCCGCCGTGAGCTGCTCGGCAAGGTGCTGGAGCAGCAGCAGGTGCAGCTCGCGCGCGAGCAGGACCGGATCATGCGCAAGCGTGAAGACGACATCGCCACCCAATCGTGGCTGGCAGGACGGACGGCTTAGGCCAAGTACACAGAGGAGAGAACACATGGCAATCACCAGTCCCAGCTACGATCCGGCGTCCACGGCGGCCGCACTTGCCGAAAAGTACGTTTCCGGGCAACAGCAGGTCCTGACTACGCGAACCAACCGAGCCAGTGCAACCGAAAAAGGTTTAAACAGCCTCAGGTCTGCGCTCAGCACCTTCCAGACGGCGCTGGCGGGTTTGACGGGGGCGAACAAGACCATGTTTGCGCAATCCGCCGTATTCAGCGACACAACTGTGGGCAAGGCCACAGCCAAAGCAACGGCTGCGGCTGGCGTGTATTCGTTTTACGTTGAAAAACTTGCTACTGCCAGCCAAGTCTCGTATTCGCTAAACGAGGACAGTGGCGCGTCCGGCAACTTGGTTGTCAATGTCGGCTCCGTGGCGATCGACATCGACCTCACTGCTGCCAACACCGACGGCCCCGACACCCCACTGACGCCGCGCGAGATCGCTGCAGCCATCAACGCGTCGCCCAAGAACACCTCACTCGTGACGGCCTCCGTCATCAGTACCGGGCCTGGCAAGTATGAGCTGGTGCTGACTGCGAAGAATACGGGCGCAGGCAGTGCGATATCGATCGGATACGGTGCTCCTGCACATGATCCGACTGAGCCGACTGAGCCGACTGAGCCGACTGAGCCGACTGAGCCGACTGAGCCGACTGAGCCGACTGAGCCGACTGAGCCGACTGAGCCGACTGAACCGACTGGTTCAGCTAGTTCGTCCGCTCCGCCGGCTCTACCGGCTCCACCGTTCGACAAGCCGAATACCATTGTGATTGCGCAGGATGCCGTGATCCGGGTCGGCTCGGCCACCGGTACGGCGATCACGCAGCCGACCAACACCTTCAATGGCATCGACGGCGTGTCGGTGACGTTCGCGAAAACGACGACCTCCCCTGTTACCCTGACGGTCGGGACTGACACCAACGCAACCAACGCCAATGTGCAGGCTTTCGTCGATGCCTACAACAAGCTCAAGAGCGCGGTCGACGCGCTGGTGGCGCCGGGCGATCCGTCGAAAGGTGTGACCGGCGGTCCATTCGCCGGCGACAGCGGCGTCACTACACTGCGCGATCGGCTGGTAAGCCTGGTGCGTCCGACCGGCAGCGACAGCCTGGCCGCCTATGGCATTATCGCCAATCGCCAGGGTACCCTGTCGGTCGACACGGCGCGCTTGAACAAGGCCCTCGCGACGAATCCGACCGGCCTCGACAGCTTGATAGGCAGCACTTCCGGAACGACGCCAACGGGTCTGACCGGGAAACTCGACGCATACCTGAAGGGCTGGACCAGCGCCGCCAACGGCCAGATCAAGACCCGCCAGGAAGCGGTCTCGAAACTGCAGGCCGACACGGCCACCCGCCAGGACATGCTGGACAAGCAGTACGACGCGGCTTACCAGCGCTACCTGATCCAATTCACCCAACTGCAGGCTTTGCAGAACCAGATGTCGAGCAACAGCTCGATGTTCGATGCCCTGTTCGGCAACAAGAGAGACTAGAGAGACTAGAGAGAATCCACGATGTCCTACCAAGAAGCCTACGGCGACTACCACGCCGTCAACCTGGATGCGCAGACTTCGCGCGCCTCGCCCGTCGAGCTGGTCCTGCTGCTCACCGACGGCCTGCTCGACGAACTGGCGCGCGCGCGCGCCCACATCGCCGCCCGCCGCTTCGAAGCCAAGGCCGCGAGCATCGACAAGTGCGTCGAAATCATCAACGGCCTGTCGAGCTCCCTCGACTTCGAGCAGGGCGGCGAGACCGTCGCCAACCTCGCGCGCATCTATGATTTCTGCGTCCAGCACCTGCACGGCGCCGGCATCAAGCTGGACCCGGCGATGGTCGATGAAGTGATCCGTGTCCTGACCACGATCCGCGAAGGCTGGAAAGGCGTCCAGGAGCGCAATGAATAGGACGCGCGCCATCGACGGCCTTGCTGCCGTGCTGCGCGATGCGGCTTCCCGTTCCGACTGGGAGCTGCTCGGCCGCGCCGTGGGCGAGCTCGCGCCGGCGCTGCAGCGGCTCGGCGCCGGCACGCCCTGGACTGGCGCCGAGCGCGCGGCCCTGGGTCGCCTGCGCAGCGCGCACGACGGCGCTGCCGTCCAAGTTGCCGCCACCACCACGCAGCTACAGGCGCGCCTCGACGACATGCGCGGCAACAAGGAAGGCTGGATGGCCTATGCCCTCGCGGACGAACCCGGTACTGGATCACCCCAACCATGAACATCTCGATGAATAGCACGATGAGCGGCGCGATGAACGGCGCTCCCATGCCGGCTGCCGGCGACGCGGCTACCGCAGCTACCGCAGCCACTGCGGCCGCTATGCCCGCCGTTGCAGGCGCCCTGGCGCTCGACCCGGCGCTCGCCGCCCAGGCGGGCGTGCCGGGCCCGCTGCCCTTCCTGCAATTCATGCAGGATGCCCCTGCCCTGCCGCCCGATGGCGCGTCCGGGCTGCCCGACGCCGCAACGGCGGCAGCGGACGAAGCCCTGCCGCCAGACGCCGGCGAGCCGGCCGATGATGCCGTCGAGCCCCTCGCCGCCCTGGCCATGCCGCTGATGCCCGCGATGATGCCGGCCCTGCCGGCAGCCCTGCCGCTGGCCGTGCGCATGGCGGCCGGCGGCGCGGAACCGTCGCGCCGGGAAGCCGCACCGGTACCCGCGGCGGCCGCGGGCGCGGTCGAGCTGCCGCCCGCCGTCTCCCTGCCGGCACAGGCCACCGATGCCGTGGGCGCGCAACTGGCGCGCAGCGGCGCCGCAGCGGCCCCGCCGGCGTCGACACAAGCAGCCGATGCCAAGCCCGCGCCGGCCATGGCCGCAGCGCAGGCGGGCGACGCCGGCGCCGCCGACAGCCAGCCTGCGCCGGCACCCGCGGGCGCCGGCTTCGGCGTGGCTGCTCCCGGCGCACCGGGCGCCCCGGCACGCGATGGCGCAACATTGACCCTGTCCGGCCCGCCGAGCGCATGGCGCCAGAGCCTGCAGGACGCGCTGGGCGAGCGCCTGAACCTCCAGCTCGGCAAGAGCGCCGAGCAGGCCACCATCCGCCTCGAGCCGCCGATGCTGGGCCGGGTCGAGATCTCGATCCGCCACGCCGCGGGCAGCCTGGAAGTGAACATCACGGCCACGCACAGCGAAGTGCTGCGCCAGCTGAACACCGTCAGCGACAACCTGCGCAACGACCTCGCGGCCCGCCAGTTCACCGACGTGTCGGTGAACGTCAGCCAGGCGCCGCGTGCCCAGGCCACGGCCCAGGCGGGCGCACAGTTCGGCGCGGATGCGCAGGGACGCGGCAGCCAGCAGGGCCAGGAACAGGACGAGCGCGCTCCCGGCGCAGCCCTGCTTGAGGCCCACCACCCCAACACCGCGTTCTCGCTGAACGGACGCGCTTGACCGAACGACCATGAACAGCAAAGCCAAACTGATCGCCGCCTTCCTCGGCGTCGCCATCCTCGCAGCCGCCGCCGCCGGCGGCGCGATGTGGTACATGTCGCCAGCCCCTGCCGCCGGGGCCACGGCCGAAGCACCGAAGAAGGAACCGGAAAAGAAGCTGACCAAGTACGTCACCCTCGACAAGGTGATCGTCATGCTGCGCCGCGCGCCGGGCGAGCAGGCGGCGCACTACCTGTCCGTCGACCTGGTGCTGGCCACCACGCCGGAACAGGAAAAGGAAACCAAGGAACACCTGCCGCTGCTGCGCAGCATTGCCGTGTCTTCGCTCTCGAGCCACACGCTGTCCGAAGCGTCCGCCATGACGGTGGACGAGTACGCCGCTGTGCTGAACAAGACCTTCGACGCCAGTTATGCCAAGGAAAACCACCTGAAGCCGTTTTCCGAAGTCATGATCGGCAAGCTGATCATCGAGTAACTGACGTGCAACCGCACCGAGCACACCGGGGATAACGTGGCCTATCTAGCCGACTACGCCGATTCCGGCGCCGCCGCCATGTACGGGGAGGCGCCGGCCAACGCAGGCATGACGCCGGGCGAGGAACAACGCCACCTGCTGGCGTACGCGCCGCTGGTCAAGCGCATCGTGCGCCAGCTGAACTCGCAGGTCTCCGGCGCGATCTCGCGCGAGGACATGGAGCAGATCGGGCTGATGGGGCTGCTCGAAGCGCTGCGCCGCTACGGCACGCCCGACAAGGGCTTCGGCAGCTATGCCGGCTTGCGCGTGCGCGGCGCCATCCTCGACGAGCTGCGCCGCCAGGACTGGCGCCCGCGCGCCGTGCGCCAGGACAGCCATCGCGTGCGCGATGCGCTTCGCGAACTGACACGCAAGCTGGGCCGCGAGCCGCTCGAAAAGGAGGCGGCTGCCGCGCTCGGCGTCACGCTGGAAGAATTCCGCCAGCATGTGCTGGACGACTGCGCCGAGGAGATGCTCAGCTTCGACGAAGTGCTGCAGGAAGCGAGCGAGCACGCACACAGCGCCCCCAGCCCCGAAGAGGCCTACCTGGTGCGCCGCAGCCTCGAGCAGGTCCTGGGCAGCCTGAACGAAAAAGAACAGCGCGTGATCCAGATGATCTACGAGTTCGAACTGAGCTACAAGGAAATCGCCGCCGTGCTCGACCTGTCGGACGCCCGCGTCTGCCAGCTCAACAAGAGTGCCCTGGCAAAAATGAAGGCCGCGCTGCAGCGCGCCTGATCAAACAAGCAACAAGAAAGGCTTACGTCATGCAGCAATTACTCGGTCTTGCCATCGTGCTCGGGTGCGTCTTCGGGGGATTTACCCTGATGGGCGGCACCTTCTCGGCGATCTTCCACCCGATCGAACTCCTCATCATCGGCGGCGCCGCCGCCGGTGCGCTGGTGCTCGGCAACCCGAAGCACGTGCTGGGCGAGCTGGGCCACCAGCTCAAGAAGGTCGCCGCGCGCAAGAAGCACGACTCGGAATTCCAGCGCCAGCTGCTGCTGCTGATGTACGAACTGCTGCAGACCGCTGCAGGCGGCCTGAAGGCTCTCGACGCCCACGTCGAAGCTCCGTCGGAAAGCCCGATGTTCCAGCGCTACCCGCGCATCCTCGAAGAGCCGAAGCTGCTGGCCTTCATCGTCGACAACTTCCGCCTGATGGCAATGGGTAAGATCAATGCGCACGAACTGGAAGGCGTGCTGGAACAGGAACTGGAAGCCATCCACGAGGAACTCACGCAGCCCGCCAAGTCGCTGCAGAAGATCGCCGAAGCGATGCCGGGCTTCGGCATCCTGGCCGCGGTGCTGGGCATCGTGATGGCGATGTACTCGGTATCGGCAGGCGCCGACTCGGGCGAGATCGCGGAGAAGATCGGCACGGCGATGGTCGGCACCTTCATCGGCATTTTCTTGTGCTACGGCCTGCTGGAACCGCTGGCCAACCTGATGAAGCAGTCGGTCAATTCCGAAGCCTCGACCATGGAAACCGTGAAGGTGGTGCTGTGCACCCACGTGGCCGGCAAGCCGGCCCTGCTGGCGATCGACGCCGGCCGGCGCCTGATCCAGCTGAACACCAAGCCGAGTTTCGCCCAGCTGGAACAGTGGATCAATGCGATGGGCGGCGAAGATGAATCGCAGAACAAGCGGCGCCGCGGTAGCGACCGCATGGCGGGTTGATCGTGTCGAGCCAAAAAGACAAACACCACGAAGCCACCATCGTCAAGCGCGGTGGCGGCAAGCACGCGCACGACGAGCATGGCGGCGCCTGGAAGGTCGCGTTCGCCGACTTCTGCCTGGCCTTGATGGCACTGTTCCTGGTCCTGTGGTTGATTGCCTCGCGGGAACAACAGAATCTCAAGAAAATCGTGCGCGATGCAACCGACAGCGGTATGCTCGAGGGCATGGGCCACAAGCCGGCCATCGCTTCCGAGCCCAGCGGCAGCCTGATCGAACGCTTCCAGCTGCCGACGGCCGGCAGCACCGGCAGCAATGCGCCGGGTGCGCCGAGCCAGCCGCGCGTGGCCTACGAGTCGCCGTCCGAACTGGCCGCGCTGGCGAAGGCGCTGGGCGAGATGAGCGCGGACGCGGGCCTCGCGTCCAACCTGGATACCATCGTCACCCCCTACGGCTTGCGCGTCATGCTGCACGATACCGACCGCCAGGGCATGTTCATGCGCGGCAGCGCCCTGCCCACCGGCCGCTTCGTGAAACTGCTGCGCAAGATGGGGCCGCTGTTTGCCCAGATGGAAAACCAGATGCTGATCGTCGGCCATACCGACTCGTCCCGTTTCGCCGGCTCGGACAAGGGCGGCTACTCGAACTGGGCGCTGTCGACCGACCGCGCACTGTCCGCCCGTGCCGAGCTGCTCGGCGGCGGCATGCGCACCGAAACCGTGCTGCAGGTCGTCGGCATGGCCGACCGCGCACCGCTGGAGGCCGAGCAGCCGCTGGCAGGCGAGAACCGCCGCATCGAACTGCTGATCCTGACCAGCGCGCAATCGCGCCTGGTCTCCGGCATGTTCGGCAAGCCGGGCGCTACTACGCCGCTGGGCAAGGATGCGTCGATCAGCATGCCCGGCACGGCCGAACTGGAAAAGCTGCGCGGCCAGTTGCCGAAGCAAGGCCCGAACCCATGAGCATTCAATCGAAAACCCGAGGTACCCGCATGAAAATCACCGGCGCGACGCCCCCTACCGTGACCATCGGCACCCAGCGCGTCTCCACCCCTGCGCCGGCCGAGACGGCCCGTGCAGCCGCCGCCCCTGCCCTGCAGTCGGAGGTGCTGCAGCCGGCCGCCGAGGCCCTGCGCGCGATGCCGGACTTCGACGCCGCCCGCGTGGCCGAACTGCGCGATGCGCTGGCCAAGGGGGAGCTGCCCTTCGATCCGGGCCGTCTGGCCGGCCTGATCCAGCGCTTCCACGGCGGAGGCCGCGGATGAGCCCGAACTTGCCGCGCCTGACGCGCCAGCAAGCCATCACCGCGCTTGCCGACGGGGTCCAGGCCGACGTGCGCGACAGCGCCGAAGTGCTGGCCCTGCTCGAGCGCCAGTTCGAAGCTGCGCTGCGCCACCGCAGCAGCGAGCTGGCCGGACTGGCGGAACTGCTCACGCCCCTGCTCGACGCGATGGAGGCGCGCCGCCAGCAGCGCGTGTCGCTGGTGCGCGCCCTGCTGGGCCCGGAGGCGACGATGGCGCAGTTCATCGGCACCCTGCCCGGACCGGCGCGCGACGCCCTGGCATCCGCCTGGGGCGACCTGGAGCGCACCGTGCGGGCCTGCAAGGAAGCCAGCACCCGCAACGGCACCCTGCTGGCCGAACAATACACCGTGATGCAGCGCGTGCTGCATGGCGAGGAAGGCATCTATGCGCCACGCTGATTTTTCGATACCGGCGACGCAGCCGCTGGCGCCGACCGTCGCCACCCGTCCCACCGCGGCAACCGGCGGCGGCAGCGGCTTCGGCAGCATGTTCAATGACGTACAGGGCGAAGTCGCCGCCTACATCCAGAACGGCGACGGCGGCGCCAGCGGCGCGGCAAGCCTGAGCGCCGAAGGCGCCATGTGGCGCGCCCGTGCCGCCGGCATCATCGGCGGCGAGGCGGAAGGCGACGCGGACGGCGTTGGCGATATCGGCGCCATGGCCGGCATCGGCAGCGGTGCAAGCTCGCCGAGGCAGCAGGCCTTCCTGGAAAGCATCGCGCCCTGGGCGCGCCAGGCCGCCGAACAGCTGGGGGTGGCGCCGGAACTGGTGTCGGCCCATGCCGCGCTCGAATCGGGCTGGGGCCAGCGTCCGCTCAGGAACGGCAGCGGCGCCTCGAGCCATAACCTGTTCGGCATCAAGGCCGGCGGCAACTGGGACGGCGCGGTGAGCGAATCGGCGACCACGGAATACGTGAACGGCGCGGCGATCAGGACGCGCGAACGTTTCCGCGCCTATCCGGATGCCGGCAGCGCCTTCCGCGACTACGCCCAGTTGCTCATCGATAACCCGCGCTACAAGGGCGCGCTGGGCGTCGGCAACGACGCGCACGCCTTTGCCCGCGGCCTGGCCAAGGGCGGCTACGCGACCGACCCGGCCTACGCGACCAAGCTGGCGCGCCTGGCCACGCAACTGCAGCGCAAGGAAGACTGAACCGGCGACCGCGCCAGCGGCTTGCTCAGCGGCCGGCGCGCGGCAGGTCGAGCGGCTCGACGGTGCCGGCACCCGCCACGCGCATGCGCACCACCTGCCCGCTCGCGACGTTGCGCACCCGGACCACCGCGCCTTGCGCGCCGGCGTCGAGCGCTTCGCCCGCCATGCTCACCTCGATGCCGTCGGTGCGCGCCACCATCAGCACCTGGTCGCCGCGCTTGACCAGGATGGGCGCGGCCAGCTGGCCGCTCCGCAGCACTTCGCCGGCGCGCAGGCTGCGCCGGCTGCTGCGGCCGACGGCGTCTTCGGGCACGCCGATGGCGTCACTGATGAGCGTGACGTCGCGTCGCTCGAGCGTGACGTCGGCGTCGCCCAGCACCTGGTTGGGTCCGATCGGCGCAGCCGTGACGGCGACCATGGCCGAGACGCGCGCGCGCACCACGAAGTCGTGGCGCCAACCGCGTGGATCCGGGCAGCGCGCGACGAAGCGCATGCGTGCGTACTGGCGGGTGTCGAGGGCATCGACCTCGACCGGTGCGTTGCAGGGAGGAGCCGGGCGGGCGCTGAGCACGCTGAGCTCGACTTGTGGTTCCGACAGGCCGCTGCTTAGCAGTTGCTTGTCGATTTGTCCACGGGCGGCTTGTTCTATCTGTAAGGAAATAGGTTGCGCAGCCTCGATTGTGGCGCACAAAAGACAGGTTAGAATGCCGATGGTTGCCCTACGGAAAGCAATCATTGTTAAATAGCGGTCGGGAAAAAATACATTTTACCGAGAAACACACTGTAGTTCATCGACAGAGGATCCCATGACGATCAATTTCAAGGCAGCCCTTGGCGTACACGCCGACGCGTTGCAGCTGCGCGCCGAACGTACCCGCGTGCTGGCCGCCAATATCGCCAACGAGAGCACACCGGGCTACACCGCGCGCGACATCGACTTCGCGTCGGCTTTGCAGGAACAGATCGCGCTCGAGGCCGGCGAGCCGACCCTGTCGAGCGACGGACCGCTGTATCGCGTGCCCTACCACCCGAGCGCCGACGGCAATACCGTCGAGATCGGCGTCGAGCAGGCTGCGTTCTCGCAGAATGCTTCCGACTTCCAGACCAGCCTCACCTTCATCAACATGAAGCTGCGCGGCCTGGCCAAAGCCATCAATGGGCAGTAATGCTGGCCAATAACCGGGACTAACACATGGGTTTCAAGGACATTTCGAATATCGCCGGTTCGGCGATGGCGGCGCAGACCGTGCGCCTGAACACGATCGCCAGCAATCTGGCCAACGCCAACGCCGTGGCCGGCTCGGAAGCCGAAGGCTACCGGGCACGCAAGCCGGTGTTCGCCTCCATCATGGGCGAGAACGGCGGCGCCCGCGTGCAGGTGCTCGACGTCGTCCAGTCGGCCGAGCCGCTGCGCAGGATGTACGAGCCGGACAATCCGGTCGCCGACGCCGACGGCATGGTCTACTACGCCAACGTCAACGAAGTGGCCGAGATGGCCGACATGATGGCCGCCTCGCGTGCCTTCGAGACCAATGTCGAGGTCATGGGCCGCATCAAGAACATGCAGCAGTCGCTGCTGAAACTGGGCGAGAGCTGATCCATGGTCACCACCACCAGCGCCAACAACGGCTTCGGCTTCCCGGCATCAAGCACCCCGGCAAGCGACAACTCAGTTGCCAGGAACTCCACCGGCGTAGCCACCAGCGAGAACAAGGACATGTTCACCAAGCTCCTGGTTGCGCAGATCCGCAACCAGGATCCGCTGGCGCCGTCGGACCCGAGCCAGTTCGTCAACCAGCTCTCGCAACTGTCGCAGACCGAAGCGCTGCAGCAGCTGGCCCAGACCACCAGCGCCAGCGCCAGCGTGCTGCAGAGCCTGCAGGTGCTGGCGATGGGCGCCCAGGTCGGCAGCGAGGTCTCGGTCCAGACCAGCCGCGTGCGCCTGGACGGTAACAAGCTCGGCGGCAGCGTGCAACTGGGCGCGGTCAGCAGCGCCACCAGCCTGGTCCTGACCGCCGTCGATGGCAAGCAGACCCGCATCAGCCTGCCCATGCATGGCGCAGGCAGCCAGCCGTTCACGATCGACCCGATATCGCTCGGCCTGGCGCCGGGCAACTACAGCATCAGCGCCGAAGCGTCGGACGGCACCAGGCCGCCGGTCGAAGTCACGGCCCGTCTCGACAGCGTGCGCATGTCGGGCGCCGGCGGCATCCTGCTGCAGGTCGCAGGCATCGGCGAAGTCGAACCATCGAGCGTCACAGGCTTCAACGGCAAGGCGAATGCCCTGGCCGCCACGGATAACTGAAAGGAACAACATGAGCTTCAATATCGCATTGTCCGGCATCCAGGCCATCAACCAGCAGCTGGAAGCCGTTTCGAACAACATCGCCAACGCCGGCACCTACGGCTTCAAGAGCAGCCGCGCCAACTTCGCGTCGGTGTATGCCGGCGACCAGGCCAACGGCGTGGAAATCGGTTCGCTGACCCAGAACATCGGCCAGAACGGCAGCTTGCAGACCACCGGCCGCAATCTCGACGCCGCCATCCAGGGCCGCGGCTTCTTCACCAGCCGCGACGCCCAGGGCGTGATGCAGTACACCCGCGTCGGCATCTTCTCGGCCAACAACCAGGGCTACCTGGTCGACGCGGCCGGCCGCAACGTGCAGGGCTACGGCCCGACCGTCGGCGGCGTGCTCGGCGTGATGGGCGACATCCGGATCCCGACCGGCCAGATCCCGGCCAAGGCGAGCACCGGCGTGAACTTCGTCGGCAACCTGTCGGCCGACTGGAAGGTGCCCACCACGACCACCTTCGACCCGGCCGACCCGGCCAGCTACAACATGGTCAAGCAATCGGTGCTGTACGACTCGCTCGGCACCCAGCACACCGTGTCGCAGTACTTCGTCAAGAACGAGACCCCGGCCAACACCGTGACCGTGCACTACGCCTTCGATGGCGGCGCACCGGTCACGGACACCACCACCCTCACCTTCGACGCGAACGGCCAGCTGCCGCCGTCGACCAAGAGCGGCGCCCTGACCCTGACCCCGGCCGGCGGCGCGGCAGATCTCCAGTTCACCATCGACTACACCGGCACCACCCAGTTCGCCGGCGAAGCCACTACCACCACCAACCGCAGCGACGGCTATGCCTCGGGCGCCTTCGTGGGCGTGGAACTGGCCGAGAACGGCTCGGTCGTGGCCAAGTACAGCAACGAACAGCAGCAGGTCGTCGGCACCCTGGCGATCGCCACCTTCCCGGACGAAGGCAGCCTGACCCCGACCAGCGACACCAGCTGGTCCGCCACCGCCGGCTCGGGCGCGCCGCTGTACAGCACCCCGGGCATCGGCCTGGCCGGCAAGCTGTCCAAGGGCACGCTGGAAGGCTCGAACGTGGACATCACGTCGGAGCTGGTCGGCCTGATGACCTCGCAGCGCAACTACCAGGCCAACTCGAAGGTCATCACCGCCGAGAACCAGATGATGCAGGCCCTCCTGCAGGCCCTGTAATCCGGAACGACCATGGATAAGCTGATCTTTACCGCCGTCAGCGGCGCCGAGCGCACCATGCGTGCGCAGCAGGTGCACGCCAACAACCTGGCCAACATCGAGACCGCCGGCTTTCGCGCCAACCTCGAAGTGGCCGCGACCCAGGCGATGCAGGCCGGCTACGGCTACGACAGCATGCACCTGTCGCAGACCCAGGCCGACACCATCTCGACCCGCGCCGGCGCGGTGCGCGAGACCGGCCGCCCGCTCGACGTGGCCATCAACGGCGCCGGCTACCTGGCGGTCCAGTACGGCGACGGCGAGGCCTACACCCGTGCCGGCGCGATCGACATCGACGCCAATGGCGCACTGTCGGTGCACGGCCATCCCTTGATGGGCGAAGGCGGCCCGATCGTGCTGCCGCCGCACCAGGCGGTCGAGATCGGCCTTGATGGCACCATTTCCGTGCTGACCGAAGGCGCCACCACGATGCAGGCGATCGACAAGCTGCGCCTGGTCAATGCCGAGGGCGCCGAACTGACCAAGAACGAAGCGGGCCTGATCGTCTCGCGCCAGGGCGACCCGCTCGAGGCGGACCCGAACGTCACCGTGCGCGGCCGCGCCCTCGAGGGCAGCAACGTGTCGGCGGTGGAAGAGATGGTCGCCGTGATGAGCCTGAACCGCAGCTTCGAGATCCAGATGAAGCTGTTCAAGGCCAGCGACAGCATGAACGAAGTGGGCAACCGCCTGATCGGCGCCTGAGGGTTGAGTCAACCCGGCCCCGACCACACAATCTAAGGAATAGTCATGAATCCAGCAATGTGGATCAGCAAGACCGGCGTGCAGGCACAGGATGCCAAGCTGCAGGCGATCGCCAACAACCTGGCCAACGTCAACACCGTCGGCTTCAAGCGCGACCGCGTCGTGTTCGAAGACCTGTTCTACCAGGTCGACGCCCAGCCCGGTGCGCAGAGCGCGGACAACACCGTGTCCAACGGCGTCCAGCTCGGCAACGGCACGCGCATCGTCGGCACCCAGAAGGTTTTCACCAACGGCAGCATGCAGACCACCAGCCAGGCGCTGGACGTCGCCATCAACGGCGCCGGTTTCCTGCAGGTGCGCCGCCCGAACGGCGAGCCGGCCTTCACCCGTGCCGGCCAGCTGCAGGTCGATGCCAACGGCACCCTGACCAATGCCCAGGGCCTGCCGCTGGTGCCGCAGATCACCGTCCCGGCCAACGCCACGGCGATCACCATCGGCGAGAACGGCATGGTCTCGGCCACCGTCGCCGGCTCCACCGCCCCGACCGAACTGGGCCAGCTCACGCTCACCAGCTTCGTCAACCCGGCCGGCCTGCTGGCCCTCGGCGAAAACCTGTTCCAGGAAACCGCCGCCTCCGGCACCGCCAACGAAGGCCGTCCGGGCGACGGCGCCCTCGGCAAGCTCAAGCAGGGCGCGCTGGAAGGCTCGAACGTCCAGGTGGTCGAGGAAATGGTCGACATGATCGCCGCACAGCGTACCTACGAGATGAACACCAAGGTGCTGTCGGCTGCCGACAACATGCTCCAGTACCTGGCACAGGCTGCACGCTAAATGAGCTACCGTACCGCGGCGCTGTGCGCGCTGTTCGCTTCCCTGCTGGCCGGCTGCGCCTCGGCGCCGCCGCGCCAGGTCCAACACGACGACGACATCGTGCCGATGCAGCGCACCGTGTCGCGCGGCGTCTCGGGCGGCGTGTTCACGGGTGACACCGTGTCGCTGACCTCGGACAGCCGTGCCTACCGCGTGGGCGACGCGGTCACCGTCATCCTCCAGGAAACCACCCAGGCCAGCAAACGCGCCGGCACCAGCTTCTCGAAAGGTTCCTCGGTCGGGGTCGCGCCGCTCGGCGCGCTCGGCAAGACCTTCGGCAAGACCGGCATCGACATCGCGGCCGAACGCGACTTCGAAGGCAACGCCACCAGCACCCAGCAGAACGCCCTGTCCGGCGCGCTGACCGTAATCGTGCAGGAAGTGCTGCCGAACGGCCTGCTGCGCGTGGCCGGCGAGAAGAACCTGGCGCTGAACCAGGGCGAGGAATTCGTGCGCCTGAAGGGCTTCGTGCGTGCCCAGGACATCGACAACGACAACCAGGTCTCGTCGCTGCGCGTGGCCAACGCCCGCATCGCCTACTCGGGCAAGGGCGCCCTGGCCGACGCGAATGCGCCGGGCTGGCTGACCCGCTTCTTCAACAGCCCGCTGATGCCGTTCTGAGGACCACATGATTCACATTTCCAGCATTGCCCGTGGTTTTCGAATCATGTTGTGCGCCGCCGTGCTCGGCGCAGCCGCCCTGCCCCTGTCCGCGCAAGCGGCGCAGGCGCTGCGCAACCTGGTCAGCGTCGAAGGCGTGCGCGAGAACCCGCTGGTCGGCTACGGCCTGGTGGTCGGCCTGAACGGCAGCGGCGACTCGACCCAGGTCAAGTACGCCAGCCAGTCGGTCGTCAACATGCTCAAGCAGTTCGGCGTGCGCTTGCCGGAAGGCGAAGACGCCAAGAACAAGAACGTCGCCGCCGTCATGGTCTCGGCGGTGTTCCCGCCAGGCTACCGCCGCGGCCAGGCGATCGACGTCACGGTTTCCTCGCTGGGCGACGCGAAAAGCCTGCGCGGCGGCACCCTGCTGCTGACCCAGTTGCGCGCGGCCGACAACGAAGTCTACGCGCTGGCGCAGGGCAACCTGGTGGTCGGCGGCCTGAACGCCACGGGAAAAAGCGGCTCGTCGGTGACGGTCAACACCCCGACCACCGGCCGCATCCCGAACGGCGCCATGATCGAGCGCGAGATCGCCACCGACTTCGCCACCCGTCCGCAAGTGATGCTGCGCCTGCGCCAGCCGCACTTCGAGACCGCGACCAATGTGGTCAACGCCATCAACAAGCAGTACGGGCCGATCGCCACCACCAGCGACGGCACCAGCGTCGAAGTGGTCGCACCCAGCAACCCGACCGAGCGCGTGGCCTTCATGGCCAAACTGAACAACCTGCCAGTGGAAGCCGGCGTCGAGGTGCCGAAGGTCGTGTTCAACTCGCGCACCGGCACCGTCGTCATCGCCGACGGGCTGCGCGTGAAGGCCGCTGCCGTCACCCATGGCTCGCTCAAGGTGATCATTTCGGAAAGCGCGCGCGTGTCCCAGCCGGGCCCGTTCTCGCGCGGCCAGACGGCGGTCACGCCGGAATCGAAACTGTCGGTGGACCAGGGTTCGGGCCAGATGTTCCGCTGGCCGCCCGGCGCGCGGCTGCAGAGCATCATCGACGTGGTCAACAGCCTGGGCGCCTCGCCCGACGACATCATGGCGATCCTGCAGGCGCTCGACCAGGCCGGCGCGATCGAAGGCGAACTGGTGGTGATCTGATGAAGATCGAACAGAACCAGCCCCTCCCGCTGCAGGCCGACGCGCATGTCCCTGTCGCCCCGGCCGCAGGGCAGGCAGACCCGGCGTCCGATCCGGCGCTCGATCCCGTCTACGTCGCCAAGGCAACCAAGGCCGCGGTCGAGTTCGAGCGCTTCTTCATCTCGCACATGCTCAAGGAAATGCGTTCGTCCACGCGCGCCATGGCCGCCGAGGACAGCGTCTTCAACAACCGCGTCAACCAGGACATGCAGGACATGGCCGACGACCTGCTGGCCGGGAACATGGCCGGCCGGCGCGCCTTCGGCATCGCAGACGCCATCCTGCGCCAGCTGGTCCCCGCGGCCCAGCCAAAAAAGTAACAAAAAGCAAGCTTAATAAACTGTAGGAAACGGTCGCCTTGTTCCGGTAGACCCCGAGCTCCAACCCGATCCAGGAAGAATCCGCACCATGGCCATGATCAATAACGCACTGTCGGGCGCCCTCGCCGCCCAGGTGGCGCTGTCTGCCAGCAGCCAGAACATTGCAAACCTGCAGACCAAAGGCTATACCCGCCAGGCCGCGCTGCTGACCGCCGTCGGCCCCGACTCCAGCCCGCGCTCGAGCGGCAACGGCGTGCAGGTCAGCTCCCTGGTGCGCTTCTCGGACGGCTACAAGAGCCAGGCCATGTGGCGCGCGGCCTCGGAACTGGGCGCGCACTCGCAGACCCAACCCTACCTGAGCCAGCTCGAGAGCGTCATGGGCGACGAGACCGCGAGCTTGTCGGCCGGCATCGACCAGTTCTTCGGGGCCCTGAACGCCGTCGCGGGCGACCCGGGCTCGACCCCGCTACGCCAGCAGGTGCTGACCTCGGCCAGCCTGATGTCCGAGCGCTTCAATGGCCTGAACAACGTGTTCAACGCCCAGCTGCAGTCGGTGCGCAACCAGCGCAGCGCGATCGTCGATTCGGCCAACGCCCAGATCGCCACCATCGCGCGCCTGAACCGGCAGATCAGCGAAGCCCAGGCGGGCGGCCTGAGCGCATCAAGCATGATCGATGCCCGAGACCAGGCGATCGACAGCCTGGCCAGCAAGATGGGACTGGAAGTGTCGGACAATGCGGACGGTACCCGCGACGTGTCGCTCAAGACCGGCCAGTCGTTGGTGCTGGGCAGCATGCACGGCACGCTCAAGGCGGCCCCAACCGCGACCTCGCCGCAGGAATTTTCCCTGAGCTTCGCAGGCACCAGTTACGTGCTTGACCCCAGCAAGCTCGGCGGCCAACTCGGCGGCCTGGCCAAGTACGAGGCCGAAAAGCTGACCCCGCTGCAACAGGACATCGCCGACATCGCACGCCAGATCGCCGAGAAGACCAACGCGCAGCTAGCGCTCGGCTTCAAGCCGGACGGCTCCGGCGGCACCCCGCTGTTCGACTTCAACCCGGGCAGTAACGCGGACATGCTGAAGGTTACGGGCGGCTTCGTCGCCGCCGACCTGGCCTTCTCTGCCGACGGCGCCCCGGGCGACACCGGCAACCTGCAAAAGCTGGTCGCCCTCAAGAGCCAGCCGATCACGGTCGGCTCGATCGGCAGCGTGCTGCTGAGCGACGCGGACACCCAGCTGGTCGGCAAGCTCGGCGTGGACAGCCAGCTCAACAAGGCAGCGCTGAAGACCACCCAGACCGTACGCACCCAGTCGGTGGACGACTGGCAGTCGACCAGCGGCGTCAACCAGGACGAGGAAGCCGTCAACCTCGTCGAGTACCAGAACATGTATCAGGCGAACCTGAAAGTCATTTCGGTCGCCAATGCGCTCTTCGACGCCACGCTGGCGATGATGGGCTAAAGGACAAGCCATGCGTATCGCGACCAGCCAGTACCAATCCCTGATGAACCAGTCGCTCCAGGCCAACCAGGAGCGCATCACCCACCTGACCCAGCAGATGGCGACCAACAAGCGCATCCTGGTGCCGTCGGACGATCCGGTGGACAGCGTGCGCCTGGCGCGTCTGGCGCGCGAGGAAGCCACGGTGCAGCAGTACCGCGACAACATTGCCTCGATCCAGATTCGGCTGAACAAGACCGAAGGCTACCTGAGCAACATGTCCAAGGAAATAATCAATGGTCGCGACCAGTTGGTGTGGGCGCTCGACGGTTCGAATGCGCCGGAAGACCTCGCTGCCATGGTCACCCCGCTCGAATCGCTGCGCGAGAGCCTGTTCTACAGCGCGAACACGATCGACCAGGAAGGCAACTACGTGTTCTCGGGAACGCTGACCACGACCGCGCCGATCAAGTTCGACGCCGATGCCCCGGCAGGATCGCGCTACAGCTACGTCGGCAATACGAACGCCCAGAACGTGGTGGTCGGCAACGGTATTACCCAAGCCGCGAACGAGAACCTCAAGGGGCTGGAAAAGCTGTTGAACCAGCTCGACCAGACCACCGACGCCCTGAAGAAACCGGGCGTATCGCCGAACGACCCGGCCGTGCGCGCGATCCTGACCGCCAACCTCGACGGCTTCGACGACGCCCTGAACCTGGTCACCAGCAAGATCGCCGTGCTCGGCGGCGCCCAGAACGTCATCGCCACGCTCGACGCCAACCACGCTAACGTGAGCCTGTCGAACAAGATGGCGATCACCGACATCGGTGTGCTCGACATGGGCGAGGCGGCAACCTCCCTCAACGGGTATTCGACCGCCCTGCAAGCCACGTACAAAGCCTATAGCCGCATCGGCACGATGTCCCTGTTCTCGGTGTTGTAATCAAAGATGGAAACAGCCCTTCGCCCGGCCAATCCGGCCACTTCATCGATCAGCAGTATCAGCAGTGCCGCCGCCGGTGCCAGCACCGCGGCGGCGCGCGCCACTGCCGTCCGCCCCGCCGATCCGGACAGCCGCGTCGTTACGCAAGTGGCGCCCGCGGCCGCCCCGCTCAAGCGCGGCATCAGGTGGGACACCCGCCTGCAGGGCGACGTCGCGCGCGCCCAGCAGGCCATCGACTACCTCGCACGGGTTGCCTCGCAGCTCGAAGCGCTCAAGTCCGACCTGAGCGCCAGGATCACGGGCCGCGGCGACCCGGCACGCCAGATCGAAGCGCGCTCCCAGCAGCTCGCCGGCGCGCTCGAAGCACGCCGCAAGCAAGGTGGTGGCGGGATCGATGCCCAGCTCGACTTCGACAACGAACCGGCGCGGACGCGCTTTCGCATCCGCGGCTTCGACATCGCCACCCTGCAGGCCGCTGGCCAGCAGACCTACGCGTTCTCGGTCGGCGGCGCCGGCGGTCCGCAGCTGGCGGCAAGCATCGAACCGGGCATGACGCCGGAAGAGATCGCCGCACGCCTCGACCGCACCCTGTCGCCGGTAAAGGTGCGCGTCGCGCTCGACAGCAAGCAGGAGCTGGTGTTCAGCGCTCCGGAGGAGCAATGGTCCGGCATCAAGGATGCGGTGGCGATCTCGGGACGCGGCCGTGTCGACACGGTGGAAGAGCGTGCGGTCATCGCGCCAGAGGAATGGAATCTCGGTAACCCGGACGCGCTGCGCCAGAGCCTGCGCGAAGTGGTGCAGGCCCTGGCCCGCGTGCGCCGCTCGCAGGATACCGCCAGTGCAGCCCTGAGCGCAGCCATGGCGCGCACCGAGCAGCCGGCGATCCCCGACGCCGAACTGGCGGCCATCGCCGGCGATTTCGCGGCAACCGCGGCCAGCCACGACTACCAGTCGCTGCTGGCGATCACGTCGGCGCTGGTGGGCGTGAGCCGCGAACGGGTGCAGGCGCTGCTCGGCCTGCGCTACTGACACGACCGGCTGCTGCGCTTCAGCAAAAGCTCCCGTCCGCGTAACGCGGCGGGAGCTTTTTTCATGGTATGTCCTCTAACTTCCTCCTTTAGCACCATTCCGTGGCGTCTGCCACACGTGGCAATCGTGGCGCCGCCGGCCGCGTGCTAAGTTGAGAAGATTGCATGAGATGCCTGTGCATGTCGAAGAGTGGCCATGAGCTCAGTAAAAGAAACCTTGTTTCCCAACCAGCCTGCCGAACGATTCCGTTGCGCCGAACAGGAATGCCGGCATCTTGCGCAGCCGGTGCCGGCGTCGCTCGCCTTGCTGTCGCTGGTCGTCCCCTGCTACAACGAAGAGGAGATGATCGGACATTTCTTTTCGCGCGTCATTCCTGTGCTCGAACGCATCCCGGGTATCCGTTTCGAGATCCTCTGCGTGAACGACGGCAGTCGCGACCGCACCCTCGAACGCCTGGTCGCAGTCGCCCAAGCCGACCCGCGGGTACGCGTGATCGACCTGACGCGCAATTTCGGCAAGGAAGCAGCGCTCACGGCCGCCATTTTCGAAGCGCGAGGCGACCTGATCGTGCCTTTCGACGCCGACCTGCAAGACCCGCCGGAGCTCATCGGTACAATGGTCGAGAAGTGGCGCGAAGGTCATGAGGTCGTGCTGGCCAGGCGTGCCGACCGCCAGTCCGACGGCAAGCTCAAGCGATGGACCGCGCGCTGGTTCTACAGCATCCATAACAAGGTGTCGGACGTGTCGATTCCGGCCAATGTCGGCGATTTCCGCCTTTTCACCCGGAAGGTCTGCGAAGACCTGAAGTCGCTGCCGGAATCCTGCCGTTTCATGAAGGGCCTGTTCGCCTGGGTCGGCTACAAGACCGCCGTGGTCGAGTACATGCGCGAACCGCGCGCCGCCGGCACGACGAAATTTTCGGGCTGGAAGCTGTGGAATTTCGCGCTGGAAGGCATTACCAGCTTCAGCACCCTGCCGCTGCGGGTCTGGACCTATGTCGGGGTGACGGTGGCCTGCGTCGCACTGGTACGCGCGGCCTATCTCGTGGTGCGCACCCTGCTCTACGGTGTCGACGTGCCCGGTTATGCGTCGCTTGCCACCGCGATCCTGCTGCTCGGCGGCATCCAGCTGATCGGTATCGGCGTACTCGGCGAGTATGTCGGACGCATCTACCTCGAGTCGAAGGGCCGGCCGCTCTACCTGGTCAGGGAACGCTACGAGAGAACGGCGCCCCATGCGTGACAGTCTCGCCATGCAAGCAGGATCCGGGAATGCGACGCGCGTCGCCTTCCTGCGGTATGCGCTGGCCGGCGCAGCAGGGACTGTGGCGCACTATGCCCTGCTGCTGGCGCTGGTGTCGCTCGGCCTCATGGCTCCGGCCCCGGCCTCGGTACTCGGTGCGCTGTTCGGGGCCGTCATCAATTTCATGCTGAATGCGGCATGGACCTTCTCCGACCGCGCACGGAGCCACTTTACCTGGCGTACCGCGGCACGCTTCTTTGCCACCGCCGTCCTGGCGGCCGCCCTCAACGGCATCGCAATGACGCTCCTGGTGGACGGCCTCGGCCTCGACTACCGCCTTGCCCAGTTGCTCGTGACTGCAATGCTGCTCGGCGCGACCTTCCTGGTCAACGCAAGCTGGACCTTCCAGGCCCGGCCGCTCCAAACCTCGCCCGAAACGCAAGGCGGAGCGCGCTTGTTGCCACTGCGGGGCTTCTGGCCGCTGTGCGCGCTGGTGACGGTGCTGGCCCTGCTGTTGCGCCTGCCGACGCTCGAGAGCCGCTCCTTGTGGCTCGACGAAACCTACAGCGCATGGTTCGCTGCCGTGCCGCTGCGCGAGCTCTGGACCAGCGTGCCGCTGTACGAGACCCACCCGCCCTTCTACTACACGCTGCTCAAGGGCTGGACCGCGCTGTTCGGCAACGGCGAAGCGGCGATGCGCACCCTGTCGGTACTGGCCAGCACGCTGACGGTGTTCGCGCTCCCCGCCGGCGCACGCCTGGCCCGCCTGGGCGCCACGGCCGAGCGCGTCGCCCTGCTCGCCGCACTGTTCCTGGCCGTCAACGCGAACAGCATCCTGTTCGCACAGCAGGCCCGCCCCTATGCGCTGCAGGCGCTCAGCGGCACCCTGGCGGTGTTCTTCTCGTGCATGCTGGTGCTCGAACTGGCGCGCGGATCGGCCACAGCGACCACAGCGGCAAGCATGGTCCCGATGCCCGCCCTAGGCCGGAGCAGACGGCTATGGGCCTGGAGCGCCGGGCTGGCCCTGTCGGCGGGCGTGACCCTGTGGCTGCACAATACCGGCGTGTTTGCCGCCTTCGGAATCTGGACCGGCATGACGACGGCCCTGCTGCTGGCTGTGCCGGGGCCGCGGCGACCGCAGGTGCTGGCCGTCGGCCTGGCCGGGCTTGGTGCGCTGCTGGTGTGGTCGCCGTTCCTGCCGATGCTGGTAAAACAGGGCGAGGCCATGGCGAAACTGGCGTACTGGATCGGCTTCAAGCCGCGCGACACGATTGCGGCGTGGAGCGTCATCAGCGGCTCGCCCATCATGCACTATCCCGTCGCCGCCCTCGTGGCCCTCGCCTACGCCTGGCTGTGGCGGCGTGCGCGCGCCCATTTCTGGCTGCTGGGATGCGTGATGAGCCTGCCGATCCTGGCGCTGGCCGGCTACAGCTATGTCGTCAAACCGCTGTTCCTGTCGCGCCTGTTCGCATGGCTGGCGCCGCTGGGCATGGTGCTGCTGGCGCTCGGCATCCACACGCTGCGCCCACGCTGGCGCCCGCCCGCCATTGCCGTGATCCTCCTGCTGTCGGCCTGGTCGGTCAACGCCTTCTACCGCTCCGACACCGAGAACTGGCGCGAGATGCTGGCCCAGCTCACGCACGAAAGCAGGCCGGGCGACCTGGTGCTGGCCTTCCCCAACGAGGTGCAGATGCCGGTCACCTACTATGCGACTCCGGGGCGCACCCCAGGCTTCGTCTACCTGCCGGGCCCTTTCCCTGCGCTCGGTCTCGCGCGCCGCTACGTCGGCAACGCCGGCGCGCCCGGCATCGCGGCGCCGGACATCGCGCAGCTGCGCACGCTGGTGCAGGGCCGCCGGCGCGTCTGGCTGGTCGAGCGCCTGGCCAAGCGCTACGACCCGGACAACCTGGTGCTGGAAGAGCTCGGGAGGCGTTACCGGCTCGTCAAGCAGATTGATGGAAACGGGGCTGTCATCCGCCTCTACGAGGCGCCCCTCCCCTAGCCGCTACCTCGGACATGAAAAAAGCTCCGCTACGCAATCGCGCAGGGAGCTTTTTCCTTGCCTGGCCGTCACCGGCGCTGGCGTGTGTCGATCAGAAGCCGTACTTGAGGCCCACGTTCCACACATCGGCCTTGGCGCCGTAGGCCTTCTTCTTGCCGTAGCGCTCGTATTCGGCCAGCAATGCCACGTTCTGGTTCAGCTTGTACTCGACGCCCACGCCGCCGTAGCCGCCGGTATCGTCATCCTTGAAACGCTGTCCCAGGTTGTTGGTCAGCTTGCGCTCGTTGTGCGACAGGCCCACCTTGCCGTAGGCCGAGACCTGTTCGTTGATTGGCAGCGTGTACTTGGCAGCCACGTAGGTGCCGTAGCCTTCGGTGCTGCCGCGCACGCCGAAGTCGGTCTTATGGTGATTGGTCCAGCCCGCTTCGACGCCGAGGCGCTCGTCGAACTGGTAGCCGGCGAACAGCTTGCCGTCGGCCTTGTGCGCATCGACGGTCGTATTCTTGGCGCTCACGGCGGCAGCGCCGACATAGCCACGGCCGGCGGTCGATTGGGCCTGGGCGGCGCCCATGGCGGTGACACCTGCGATGAGAGCAATAATCAGCTTGTTCATGTCATTTCCTTCCAAAGTGTTGCAACTGTTGCGCAATTCACAGTAAATCGCGTTAAGAACAAGATAACAGGAAGTTGCTTTTGGAACAGTCGTCATTTGGTAAGAACTGTAACAAAATGAAAATTATTGACCAAAAAGTCACTAATGTACGGGAACTTACAGACGGATAGCGTATCGATCTGCGAAGAAGCCGCAGGAATAAAAAAACCCGCTGCAAGCAGTAATGCCGTTCAGTTAAGACTGAACGGCATTTTTATTTTGTCGTTGTAAACATTCCCCATCGCTGTTAACCTTCGTCGCCATGTTCGACGACACCCTGCATTTCCTGGCAAATCATCTCGAGTCT
>NZ_JBHLWP010000029.1:0-72452 GCF_042432755.1 Massilia consociata | reverse complement strand
TGCCAACTGCTCCTGGTGCGATTGAATGCCGGGACTGCTGAACCCAGCAATCAAGTCGCCCAGCATAGCCTTTGCACGGAACAAAGGCCAACTACGGCGAGGAACATGATCGCACGAAACTAAACACTTAGGGTCGACAGCGGACTCAACAAAACATTAGCAAATCGCCAGCGCCAGTTAAAGGCAGATATGCACTACTCTGGAAAAATTGTTCTAGTTTCGACTTCCGGCTACGTTCCTGAGCGCGACGATCAGTTCTTACGCGACCTGATAGCAGCGCGTATCGAGCTTTTCTGCGCAACTGGCGTAGGCGCAGAGGACTGGGAGGATGCTCTCGATTGGGTTTGCGTTGGCGATGACGGACGGGGCGAGCACTTGATTGTGACGACATCGCACGAGCGCGAGCCTCTTGCAAAAGTAATTGAATTCGCCGAGCAGTTCTCAACGTCAGCGCAGCACAAGGTCCAAGTCATTCATCGGTAAAGTCACCACGTCGAACGTCTGCTTCGGTCGACTGCTGCTGAACCCGACAGGGCGAAGTTTGCCGAGGAACCGACCGCTGACAATGCTCATCCAGAGTTGCCGCAACAGCTATTTCCTGTCACCATCCAATACCGTTTGCGCACCCACCACTTGGAGTCCACCTTGACTGCAGACATCCCAGCTTTGGTCGATCGGCTGTCTATCGACTTGGGCGAGACTACCTTTTCCAAGCGCGAGTTGCGCAGTGTGGGCACGATGCCGGCCGCCTGCCACGTCATCAACTGGATATTCGCCGAAACCAGACTGCCCGGTCGGGCCGCGCAGGGAACGGCGAAATGAACGCGTTCGATCGCAGGCGCTTTCTCCATGTGGCAGGGTTGGCGGGCTCCGCTTCCATTGCCGGCACCGGCTTCGCCCAAACGGCATCGGGAAACATCCGGCACCAAGTGCTGGAGCCCGATCTGAAAGTCCTTGCACCCGTCCAAACCATCCGCTTTGCTGTCATCGGACTGGATCACGCTCACATCATGAGCATGACGGCGGCGGTCCTGCGGGGCGGCGGGCAACTCGTCTTCGTCCTGTCGACGAACCATGAGGGCCTGAAGGATAAGCAGCTCGCCGATTTCCGCGCGCGGTTCGGGGATGTACCCGAAGCAGCCAGCGAGGATGCCATCCTGCAGGACCGTTCTATCCAGCTTGTGATTGGAGCACCGGTTCCCGACCAGCGCGCCCCGTTGGGCATCCGCGTGATGAAAGCCGAGAAGGATTTTTTGAGCGACAAACCCGCCATTACCAGCCTTGCCCAACTTGCGGCAGTGCGCAGGACGATCCGTGAGACCAAGCGCAAGTTCGCGATCATGTATTCCGAACGGCTGGAGGTGCCGGCAGCCGTGAAAGCCGGGGAGCTCGTGCATGCCGGCGCCATCGGCAAGGTCATTCAAACCGTGAATCTGGCGCCGCACCGCTTGAGGGCGTCATCGCGACCAGCCTGGTTTTTCGATCGGAAGCGCTACGGCGGCATCCTGACGGACATCGGCTCGCATCAGGCCGACCAGTTCCTGTTCTATACCGGCTCGACCAAGGCAACAGTGCTCGCCTCCCAGACCGCTAACCTCGCCCATCCGGCATACCCGAATTTCGAAGACTTCGGCGACATGCTGCTGACCGGTAATGGCGGCACCGGCTATGTGCGTGTGGACTGGTTCACGCCTGATGGCCTGGCGACTTGGGGTGACGGCCGTCTGTTTATCCTCGGTACCGAAGGTTATATCGAACTGCGCAAATATATTGATCCACTGGGGCGGCAGGGCACCAACCATTTGCTGATCGTCGATCGAAAGGAAGCGCGTTACATGGATTGCAGCAAGCTCGACCTACCGTTCGGGCGCGACTTCGTTGCGGACATCGTCAACCGGACCGAAACCGCGCAAAATCAGGAACAGGCCTTGCTGGCGGCCGAATTGGTCCTGAAGGCGCAGAAGAATGCGACGCGGCCGTTAGCGGCCTGATACCCGCGGCCGGGCACATCCGGCCACAAGCGGCCGTTCCCTTGTGCATGTAAATCTCGAGGATTCCAATGCAAAGTTCTTCCTCGTGCAAATGCGTCATCGCGTCGTTATGTCAGGCGTGGCGGTTTTGGGCCAAGCGCAAGCACGAGCGGGACATGGGTCCAGCGTGGCGTCATCCATGGCCCGGTTTGGCGACAATGGAAGCGACATGGCAAGCTTACCAGCATGGAGGCCTCATCGAACATGGAACCGGTGTACACCATTGGCCACTCGAACCGGCCGATCGACGAATTCGTGGAGCTGTTGCGCGAGCACGGCATCGAACGCCTGCTCGACATCCGGACCGTCCCCAAGTCGCGCCACAACCCGCAGTTCGGGCAAGACCAGCTGCCGCAGTCGCTCGCGGCCGCGGGCATTGATTACCAGTACGTCCGGGACCTCGGCGGCCTGCGGCGCGCGCGCAAGGACACGCCCAACGGCGCCTGGCGCAACGCCTCCTTCCGCGGCTACGCCGACCACATGCAGACGCTTGAATTCAACGGCGAGGTCGACGCCGTGGCGCGGCTGGCCGGTTCGACCCGCTGCGCGCTGATGTGCGCGGAAGCGGTGCCGTGGCGCTGCCACCGGTCGATGGTGGCGGACGCGCTGGCGGTGCGCGGCGTGCCGGTCGAACACATCGTCAACCGCGGCAGGACAAAACCGCATACGCTCACGCCCTTCGCGCACGTGGACGGCACGCGCATCACCTATCCACCCGAGCCTGAAGCCGCCCCGGATGCCTGTTGCGCGACGCCCGGTGCTGGCCCGACCTAGCGGCGCGCCAGGGATACCGAAACGGAGATCGCCCGCGCAATTTATTTCATCAGTACTCCGCCACGTATTTACCTATGCTAGCGGAGCAGTATCCAACAAAAACCACTGGAGACGAGATGATGAATAAATTGCTGGCCGCCTGCTGCCTGGCGCTGGGCTCTGCCTTGAGCATCGGATTGGTTCCCCCGGCTTGCGCCATCGAACTGGCGGGCGTGAAGAACGCGCACGACCCGGGTACGATCACCAAGGACGGCGACACCTACTTCAACTTCACGACGGGCACCGGGATCTGGTATTCCACCTCGAAGGACCTGGTCACCTGGACCGGCGGCCCGGGCCCGGTCTTCACCACCTACCCGGCCTGGATCAAGAACAAGATCCCGAACTTCGCGGGCGCGTTCTGGGCGCCGGACGTGATCCAGATGAATGGGCAGTACTACCTGTACTACTCGGTATCGACCTTCGGCACCTCGTCCTCGGCCATCGGCGTGGCGCGCTCGCCGTCGCTGAAGAACCCGAGTTGGACCGACCTGGGGATCGTCGTCGAGTCCTTCGGCGGCGCAAGCGAGATCAATGCAATCGACCCGGCGCTGTTCCGCGACCACGACGGCAAGGTGTACATGTCGTGGGGCTCGTTCTTCGGCGGCATCGGGCTGGCGGAGATCAACCAGTCCACCGGCAAGCTGGCGAGCAGCGTCAGCACGATCCTCGGCGGCGGCCACCGCGACATCGAGGCGCCCTTCATCACCCGCAACGGCAACGACTACTACCTGTTCGTCAACCGCGGTAGCTGCTGCAAGGGCAGCGACAGCACCTATTACGTCGAGGTGCAGCGGGCGACCAACATCCGCGGCCCGTATTCCGGCACCCGCACCATCCTGCCCATCACCGACGGCAAGTACCGCGGCCCCGGCCACATCGGCCTGCTGAAGCAGGATGGCTGCAACTTCGTCTCCACCCACTACTACGACCTGCAGGACAACGGCAACGCCAAGCTCGATATCCTGCGCATGAGCTACAGCAACGGCTGGCCGACCCTGACCCGCAACTTCACGAACTTTGCCGGTTGCGGCGGGATCAGCGACGGCGTGTACAGCTTCCGTTCACGCCACAGCGGCAAGGCGCTGACGGTGGCGAATGCCTCGACTGCGGACGGCGCACTGGTGCAGCAGTTCACCGACACCAACGCCCGCCACCAGCAGTGGCACGTGATCGGCCAGGGCGACGGCTACTACAGCATCATCAATGCCAACAGCCTGCGCAGCCTGGACAACTACGGGAACTCGACGACCCAGCGCACCAACATCGCGCAGTGGGGCTACTGGGGCGGCAGCGGCCAGCGCTGGCGCTTCGCCAGCCCGGCGGCCGGCTATCACACGGTGGCCAACCAGCTGAGCGGGATGGTGCTGGACGTGAACGCGCGCAGCACGGCGGACGGTGCGCAGATCATCCAGTGGCCGGTGAACAACGCGAGCAACCAGCAGTGGTCGCTGATCCGCAGGTAGGCCGGAGCGCATTCGGGCACACACCGCATGATCGAAGCGCATCGGCCAGTCGGACGCGCGCACGGCAAAGCCGTGCCCCTACGCAGCCGGACCCTAACCGCGCCGGCGGTCGGCGAGGAACTGCTGCGCGCGCGGGGTCTGCGGGTCGGTGAAGAAGGCTTCCGGCGTGGCCCGCTCCAGGATGCGCCCTTCGCTCATGAAGATGATCCGGTCCGCCACCTCGCGCGCAAAGCCCATCTCGTGGGTGACGCAGACCATGGTCATGCCCTGCTCGGCCAGCGAGCGCATCACCCCCAGCACCTCGCCCACCATTTCCGGGTCGAGCGCGCTGGTCGGCTCGTCGAACAGCATGATCGGCGGGCGCATGGCCAGCGCGCGGGCGATCGCTACGCGCTGCTGCTGGCCGCCCGACAGCGCGCTCGGGTAGGCATCCACCTTGTGCGCCAGGCCCACTTGCTCCAGCAGCTGCATCGCGTATTCCTGCGCCTCCTTGCGCGTCGCGCGCTTCAGGTTCACCGGCGCCAGCGTGCAGTTCTCCAGCACCGTCAGGTGCGGGAACAGGTTGAAGTGCTGGAACACGAAGCCGATGCCGGCGCGCAGCGCGTTGACGTCCGTGCCTTTCGCATGGATGTCGCGGCCGTCGATGGCGATGCTGCCGCCGTCGATTTCTTCCAGGCGGTTGAGGGTGCGGATCAGGGTGGACTTGCCCGAGCCGGACGGGCCGCACACGACCACCACCTCGTTCTTTTCCACCCGCTCGCTGACATCGACGAGCGCGTGGTACCTGCTGGATCCGGCGCCGTACCACTTGTTGACTTTATCGAGAACGATCATCGTTCGTGCTTCCGTTGAAGTTGCGTACCCCTATGCCTGCACCGGGCGCCGTTGCAGGCGGCGCTCGAGCAGGAAGGCCAGGCGGGACAGGCCGAAACAGAGGATGAAATAGGTCAGCGCCAGGATCAGGTACACCTCGACCGCCTGGGTGAATACCAGCGTGTTGATCTGGGTGGCGATGAAGGACACCTCCGACAGGCCGATGATGTAGCCGAGCGAGGTCGCCTTGATGGTCGACACCAGCTGGCTGACGATCGACGGCAGGCCGTTGCGCAATGTCTGCGGCAGCACCACCAGGCGCAGTGCCTGCGGGTAGGAAAGGCCGAGCGAGCGGGCGCTTTCGAGCTGCCCCTTGGGCAAGGCGCGGATGCCGCTTGCTACGATCTCGGCCAGGTAGATGCCGTCGAACAGCACCAGCACCATCAGCATGGTGGTGGCCTGTCCGGTCTTGACGCCGGTGACGGCCGGCAGGAAGAAGTAGACCCAGAACACGACCAGCAGCAGCGGCACCGCGCGCACCAGCTGCACCAGCGCGGCGGTCGGCCAGCGGATCGCGCGCTGGCTGCTCACGCGCGCCACGCCCAGCAGCAGGCCGAGCGGCATGGCCAGCAGCAGCGCCCCGATGGACAACAGCACGGTCAGCGCCAGCCCGCCCAGCGGACCGTCCGGATATTGGCCTACCAGGAAGTACAGCCAGTAGGTATCGACGAGCTCGATGATCGAATTCAGCATGATATATCCCTTGGCCTCATGCCGGACGGACCGGATAGCGCCGCTGGAACAGGTACGCGGCCAGCGAGATCAGGAGCGACACGGTCAGGTAGGCGAGCGTCGCGAAGGTGAAGGCCTCGGCGCTGCGGAAGCTGCTCGTTTCCACGCGCGCCGCCTGGTACATCAGCTCGGCGGCCCCGATAACGGTCGCCACGCTGGTGTCCTTCCACAGGTTGACGGTCTGCGACAGCAGCGGCGGGGTCGCCGCGCGAAAGGCCTGCGGCAGCAGCACCAGGCGCAGCGCCGCAAAACGCCCCAGGCCGAGCGAGCGCGCCGCTTCCAGCTGCGAAGCCGGAACGGCGCGGATGCCGCTGCGGATGTCCTCGGCCATGTGCACGCCGCTGTAGAGCGACAGCGCGATGACGGCGCACACGGCTTCCGGGTTGTTCGCGTACAGGAAATCGCGCGCGTTCTCGGGGAGCAGTTCGGGGAAAGCGAAGTACCAGAACAGCAGGTGCGCCAGCAGCGGCACGTTGCGGATGCTCTCCACGACGGTGGCGCCGATGGCCCGCAAGGGCGCGAAGGTGGACGTGCGCATGACGGCGACCAGCGCCCCGAAAGGCAGGGCGAAGGCGAAGCTGGCGGCGGTCAGCTGGAGCGACAGGACGAAGCCCTGCACCAGCCAGTCATGGTACTGGCCGGATTGCAGGATGCTGGGATCGAAAAACTGCAAGGGAAAGCTCGGTGTGGTGCTTCAGGCGCGAGGATGAATCGGGGCTCAGATCTTGTCGGTGCTGATGGTGAAGGTGCGCTTGGCGATGTTGGCGCGGGTGCCCGGGCCGTACCACTTGTTGAACAGCTGCTCGGCCGCGCCGCTCGCTTCCAGCTCGCGCAGGGTCTGGTCGACCACCGCCTTCAGGCTCTTCTCGCCCTTGCGCAGGCCGAGCGCGATCGACTCGGTGCCGATGCTTGTCGGCAGGATCGTGAAACCCTTCGCGGCCGCACCGAGCTTGCCGTAGTCGGCCAGCAGCGAGGATTCGTCGTTGACGTAGGCGATGCCCTTGCCCTGGCGCAGCGCCTGGAACGCCTGCTGGGTGTTCTCGAAGGTCACCACCTCGGCACTCGGCACGGCCTTGCGGATATTGGTTTCCTGGGTCCCGCCGCGCACGGTGACGACCTTCTTGCCGGCCAGTTGCGGCAGCGCGGTAATGCCGCTGTTCGCGCGCACCATCACCTTCGAGCCGGTGACGAAGTGGGTCAGCGCGAAATCCACCTGCGATTCGCGCTCCTTGTTGTGGGTGAGCGTGGCGGCCAGCACGTCCACGTGGCCCTGCTGCAGCTCGGGGATGCGGCTTGATACCGACATCTGCTTGAACACCGGCTTGACGCCGATCTTCTTCGCCACGGCGGTGGCGATGTCGATCTCGTAGCCCACCAGCTGGCGGGTCTTCGGGTCGATGAAGCTGTTCGGCTCATCGGTGCCCAGCACGCCGAACACGATCTCGCCCTTCTTCTTGATGTCCGCGAGCTGGTCGGCCTGCGCGGCGGTGGCGAGCAGGCTCGCGGACAGGGCGACTGCGCCCAACAGGATGTGACGGCGGGTAAACATGTTCTTCTCCAGACTGCAAACGTTCAATCGGCGCAGTATACGGCATGCGCTGGCATGGCCGAACGATCAATTAGCCATAAGAAAATGTGCTCTCGACTATAAGCGCCGAGGGATCTGGACTGCGGTTCACTGCGCGCGCTGCACGTGGCGGCGCGTGCCCATGTTAAAGTTGCAATACCGTTACAGACCCGACACGGAGACAGGATGCTGGTCGTTACTTACAACGTCAATGGAATCGGCGCCCGCCTGGGCGCCCTGCTCGACTACCTCGCGGAACGCAAGCCCGACGTGGTGTGCCTGCAGGAGCTGAAGGCGCCGCAGGAGAAATTCCCCGAAGCGGCGATCCGCGATGCCGGCTACCACGCGATCTGGCACGGCCAGAAGAGCTGGAACGGCGTGGCCATCCTTACCCGCGACGGCCCCGCCCAGGAACTGCAGCGCGGCCTGCCGGGCGACCCCACGGACGAGCAGAGCCGCTACATCGAGGCGGCCTACCAGGGCATCCTGGTCTGCGGCCTCTACCTGCCTAACGGGAACCCCGCGCCGGGCCCGAAGTTCGACTACAAGCTGGCCTGGTTCGAGCGCCTGATCACGCGCGGCGCCGCGCTCCTCGAGGCAAAGGTGCCGGTCGTCATGTGCGGCGACTTCAACGTCATCCCGACCGCGCTCGACGTCTACAAGCCGGAGCGCTGGCTCGACGACGCGTTGTTCCGGCCGGAATCGCGCGACGCCTTCGAGCGGCTGATGTCGCAGGGCTGGACCGACGCCTTGCGCACCATGTATCCGGACCAGGTCGTCTACACCTTCTGGGATTACTTCCGCAACGCGTTCGGGCGCGACGCCGGCATTCGCATCGACCACCTGCTGCTGAGCCCTGCCCTGGCGCCGGCCCTGCGCGCAGCGGGCGTCGACAAGTTCCAGCGCGCGAAGGAAAAACCGAGCGACCATGCACCGACCTGGGTGGAACTGGACATGGACGCGATCGTCCGGCCGGCAGGGGGAAGCTGAGGTAGCGGTCGGCGGTCAGCGGTCAGGGCGTTTTGCGATAAGATAATAGTTCGCACTTAGACTATTTCGACATGCTCACACCCGAACAGTTTCTCGGCTTCCTTGCCGCCGCCCTCCTGATCACGCTCTCGCCAGGCCCCGACAACATGATGGTGCTGAGCGTCGGCATTGCAAAGGGCCGCGCCCGGGGCATTGCCTTCGGCATCGGTTGTGCGCTCGGCTGCCTGTTCCATACGCTGCTGGCGGTGATCGGCGTCAGCGCCCTGATCGCGGCTTCCGCCACGGCATTCACGGCCCTGAAAATCGCGGGCGGACTGTACCTGATCTGGATGGGCCTCGGCGCCCTGCGCAGCCGCGGCGGCGCGCAAGTGACGGCCGGCGTGCCGGACGAGAGTGCGCGCCGTCTCTTCTTCAAGGGCCTGCTGGCCAATGCCATCAACCCGAAGGTGGTGCTGTTCTTCCTGTCCTTCCTGCCCCAGTTCGTGGTGGCCTCGCGCGGGGATGCGAACTGGCAGATCGCGTGGCTGGGGCTCACCTTCACGCTGCAGGCGGCGGTGCTGTTCGGGCTGCTGGGCTATTTTTCGGGGACGATCGGACAGTGGCTGAACCGCACGCCGCGGGCGGGGATGTGGCTGGATCGGCTTGCGGGCGCGGTGTTCGTGGGGCTCGGCCTGCGCCTGATCGTGGCGCGCTAATACGTATCATTCGGCCAGTACCTGCGAGGCCGTCGCCCTCCTCAAGACGCCGGCTCGTGGATCGGACACCTGTTGAAACCCGTTCGCACCTCGCGCGAGACCGCCATCACCTCGCGCCGCGCCCGGTTGATGGCCCCCAGCGGCCGGTGCGCGGCCACGCAGTTCCACGGATCGAAGGCCGTCTCGTCTTCCAGCTTCGGCGAGGCGACCGGGTCCCAGCTCGGCTGCGGGTCCACCCTCAGGCGGGCCACCGCCACGTACGGGCTGAGCTCCTCCGGCCATGCCACCGACGCATCCTCGACCGGCATCTTTTCCAGGTCGGTGCATAGCTGCACACGCAACTCCCATTCGCCGCCCTGTTCGGCAAAATGCGCACGCAGCGCGTCGCGCTGGGCATCGTCGCCATTGTCCAGCGGCGCGCCACGCAAGGCCAGCAAGGACGCCGACACCGGGGCCAGCGAAAACTTGGCCATGTACTGGCCGTACAGGAACGGCGTCTGGGTGAAGTAGGTCTCGCCCAGCGGATGGCGCTGCGGTTCGCCGCCGATGCCCTTGAGCTTGACGCTCATGCCGCCCAGCGCCTCGACCGCGCCTTCGACCGTCCGCAACACGGCCGAGGCCAGCTTCTTGCCGGCCTCGAAGCGTTCGGTGCTCGCGGCCAGCAGCGACGTGGCCGGCAGCAGGCGCTGCGGGTCTGGCAGGGCGAAGGCCGGGGCGTTCACCATCAGGAAGTCCTGCGACTGGCCGGGGCGGGCCGGGTCCAGCCGTTCGCCCGGCACGCCCAGCACCTTGAACGCCACCGCGCGCGGCGTCGAGACGGCGTCGGAGAGCTTCTCGGCCGGCGGCGACGACCAGCGCAGCAGCACGGGGTAGCTGCCCGCGCGCGCAAAGACGCCCTGCGCGTAGTGCGCGGGCAGGCCGTCCAGGACCGTCAGCGTGCCGCGCAAGATAGCGTGGCCCTTGGCGTGGACCGCCCGGTAGGCATGCCCCTTGGCCTCGGCCACGTCGTTCGCCATGCCGGCAAAGGCGTGCTGGAGCGTGCGGATTGCCTCCGCCTCGTCCTTCCTGACGGTTTCGTGACCGGGCTGGTACGGGATGGGCGAGATGGCGGACGGTGAAGAAGAACGCGCGGCGGATGGGGACTGCGTCATGGAAGCCTCCGTTGGTCGAAGGCCCCAATCTAGCGCGTTTGGCGCGGGCCCGCCGTACGCCAGCGGGCCCCTTGCACGCCTGCCGGCGCGAGGCCGGCAGCGCGATGCCTACAACGTGATGGCGACCTGTGCCGACAACTGCTTGCGCGCAGGGACCGGCACTTCCAGCAGGTTGTGCTTGCCGTTCCAGCTGAACCGCACGGCACGGCCGTCGACGGTCACCGCGCGCGGCTTGGCCGTCACGTTGTGCACCTTGAGCGCAATGCTGCGCGCAAGGGGCGCCTGCGCCTTGCCGGTCTCGGTGCGCAGCGTCACTTCCAGCTTGCCGTGGGCGAGCTTGCTGGCGAAGCGCACGATCTCGTACTTGCCCTTCTCGTAGGCGTCGGCGGTCTCGCCGTCATCGTCGTACATCTTGCCTTCGCCAGCCGCCACGCTGGCGTCGTGGTAATAGTGCAGGTCGATGTTGCGGGTCGAGTAGTCCTTCGTGCTCTGGACCACCTGCGCCATCGGCACGAAGGCGCCGGCGCGCACGTACACCGGGATGTTCGCCTCGACCGGCTTGACGACTTCCTGGATGCCGCCCAGGTGCTTCTCGCCGGTGTGGAAGTCGAACCAGACGCTGTCCTTGACCGGGAAGTGCACTTCCTTGCGGGTGGCGCCCGGCTCGACGATCGGCGCGACCAGGAAATCGCGCCCCCACAGGTAGGTCGTCGACAGGCTGGTGGCCTCGTCGTCCTCGAACAGCACTGGACGCATCAGGGGCATGCCGGTCCGGCTGTTGTCGAAGGCGAGCGTGTAGTTATACGGCAGCATGGCGTAGCGCAGCCAGACCGCCTCGCGCGCGAGCACCTTGGTGCGCTCGGAACGGAACACCGGCTCTGGCGGCACGTCCTGCTGGGCGTGCGGACGGAATACCGGCTGGAACACCCCGTACTGGAGCCAGCGCACGTACAGCTCGTCGTCCAGCACCGGTCCGGCGAAGCCGCCCAGGTCCGAGTGCATGTAGGCCAGTCCCTGCATGCCCATCTGGAGCGAGATCTCCACCTGCGACTGCAGGCCGCCCCAGCCGCGGCTGACGTCGCCCGACCACGGGATCATGCCGAAGCGCTGCGAGCCCGAATAACCGGCGCGCATCAGGATGAAGGGGCGCTCGTTCGGGAAGTCCTTCTTGTAGCCTTCGAAGATCAGGCGCGCCCAGTCGTGGCCGTAGACGTTGTGCACCTGGTCGGCGCCGACCCTGGCGCCGGCGGGGCCGTGCTGGACCCACGACGGATGCACTTCCGGCTCGCCCAGGTCGCCCCACCAGCCGCCCACGCCGCCGTTCTTGAGGCCCTTGTAGATGTCCCAGAACCAGTCGCGGCCCTGCTGCGTGTACAGGTCGACCAGGCCGGTGTTGCCGAAATAGAAGTCGTAGGTGGCCGGCTTGCCATCCTTGTCGGTGGCCAGCACCTGGCGGTCCACCGCTTCCTGCCAGCGCTTGGACGTGGTCAGGATGAAGGGTTCGGTGATGACGATGGTCCGCACGCCCTTCTTCCTGAAATCCGCCATCATCTTCTCGGCGTTCGGGAAGGTGTCGCGGTCCCAGGCCAGGTTGCCCATCGTGTCCTTGACGGTCTTGCCGAACCAGAACAGGTCGAGCACCACGGCGTCGAGCGGGATCTTCTCGTCGATGAACTTGTCGACCACGGCGCGGGTCTCCGCTTCGGACTTGTAGCCGAAGCGGCTGGCGAAGTTGCCGAACGCCCAGCGCGGCGGCAGCGGCTGGCGTCCGGTCAGGCTCGTATAGTTCGCCATCACGCCTTCCCAGTCCTCGCCCGCCACCACCTGGTAGGTCTTGCGCCCGCCGATCACTTCATAGCGCAGCGTGCCGTCCTTCTGGCTGTCGAAATCGAGGTAGCCGACCTGCGGGTTGTCGAAGTGGATCGCGTACTTCTTCGACGACAGCGCCACCGGGATCGTGTAGTTCAACAGCTGGGAAGTCTTGCCGTAGCCGTAGTCGGCGCGGTTGTAGAGGCGGAAGCGGTTGCCGCGGCGGTTCATGCCGACCGCGCGCGCGCCGGCCCCGTACAGCGCCTCGCCCTCGTCGAGGGAGAATTCGATCGTTTCGTGGCTGCCGCTGCGGCTGTAGCCGCCCTTCTCCGCCACCAGCGGCTTGCCCTTGTACAGGTAGCTGATGCGGAACGGGTTCCGGTCCACCACCACGCTGATGCCGGGGGTGGCGAACTCGATCCGGTTGCCCTCGGTCTTGAGCGTCGCGCCCACGTCCACCGGGGCCAGCACCACGGCGTGCGATGCCGGGTCGTGCTGCTGTCCGTTCGGGATGAAGGTGGTCTCGACCACGTTCGCCGAGTACGGCTTGATCAGGTAGCGGCCGTCGCTGGTGGCCAGCTCCAGCGTATTCTGGTTGCGGGTGACGCCCTGCAGCTGGCGCTCGGCGTTCTGGGCGAGGGCGGCCGGGCTGAAGGCCAGCGGAGTGAACAGGCACAGGAGCAGCCGGGCGATCGTCGTTTTCGTCATGGGTCTCGGTTGTCGTTGAAGGCAACCGAGAGCATGACAGAATTCCGCCCGCTGAAAAAGTGGCAATGTAATTTAATTACATGGGCGACCCGCTCAGCGGCGGCCCATGGTCAGCTGGAACAGCCGTCCCTGTTGGTCTTCGCGCTCGTTCATCGTGAACAGGATCCGGCCCTGCGGGTCCTCGGCGATCGACGTCACCACCGCCACCCTGGTGTCGGCCCCGTTCGCGGTCCGGGTGTAACCCGGCAACATCGACGAGATGTCGGTCCAGGTCGTGCCGCCGTCCTTCGACCATGCCATGTAGGGCCGGAAGTTGTGCTTGTCGAAGCCGCCCACGACCAGGGTATCCGGCTTGCCGCGCAGCGGCAGGAAGGCTTTCACGTAGGGGTAGGCCGTCGCTCCCTCCACTGGGTTGTGGATCACGAACTTGAAGCTCCTGCCGCCGTCCTCGCTGCGCAGCAGGCCGCCCTCCACGCCGACGAACACGCGCTGGGTATCCGGCACCGGCTCGATAAACTGGATGTTGCGGTTCTCCAGCTCCGGAGTCGTGATCGGCAGCTTGTCCTCCGACACCAGGCGCATGCCGTCCGCGGACAGCTGGTAGGCTTCCAGGAAGGCATGGTCGAGCGGGCACTCGCCGCCGACCAGCACCCGGTCGCCAATCACCTGGAACTGCGTGTGCGTGCACACGAACTCGTCGAAGCCGCCGCGCAGCACGCGCCAGCTCGCGCCCTGGTCGCTCGAGGCGAACAGGTTGATGCCGGCGCCGGCATTGCTGTACAGGCGCGAGCCGGACAGCTTGAGCGCGTTCATCGACAGCGTCGAGCAATAGTATTCGTTGCAGGCGCGCAGACCCTGGTCGCGCGGCGCGAAGCTGCCGGCCTGCGCCGACATGGCGCAGGTCGAGTGCTCCTGCGCGCGCGGCTGCGGGCCGTCGCTCCAGGGCTGGAACAGCCACAGGGTGTCGGCCAGCAGCTTCAGGCGCGGCGCCCGCGGCGGGAAGAATTCGTCGGCCGGTCCCAGGGCGCAGCCGCCCATGGCGACCGGCGTCCAGGTCGAGGCGCTCGTCAGCGGCAGGCCTGCGCGCAGCACCGCCGTGCCCTCGAGCGCGGTATTGCCGAGCGAGACATAGGCGTCCTGGCCACGGAAGACGACGCTCTCCATGCCGCGGCTGGCGCTCGACAGCAGGTCGATGCGGGTGGCGGCCGGCGGTTCGGGCGCGCGGCCCGCGCTTTCGTCGTCCGGACCGCCGCCACAGGCGGCGAGCAAAACCGTGCAGGCCAGCGCCAGTCCGGCGCTGCGAGATGTGTGGTGCATGCGATTCCCCGTCGTTGAGGCATACGGCGCCTGCCGTATGCGCGTTTGTCGAAATACGATCAGGGGAAATTCTAGGCAGGGAGCGATGCGCGTTTTTCGGGGAATTGTCGAGCGACTGTCGGGATTCTGTAAGCGCCTGTCACGGCACGCTACGGTTCGGAACGGCCCGCCGCGCCACCCCGGCCAGGTCGTCGTACATGCGCGCGTCGATGGCCAGGTCGGCCCGGATGCCGCGCTCGGCCAGCACGGCTTCGGCCGCCATGAAGCCCGACTTGGCGGCCCCCTCCATGGTGCAGGGCATGTGGGTGCGGGTCCAGTCACCTGCCAGCGTCAGTCCCGGGATCGGCGAGCGTGCCCGCGGGCGCATGCGTTCGAAGCCGACCGTCGCGCAGGGGATGGCCATCGGGACGCGGTGCACGACCGCATGCAGCAGCCGGGCCTTCGCCGCGCGCGGCGCGATCTCGGCCAGTTCGTCCACCGTGCGGCGCACGATCTCGCCGTCGCTCAGCGGGTGGGCGCGGTGGCTGTAGATGATGTTGCTGGCGATGACCGTCGGGCGGCCGCGCCAGCCCTGGCGGATCTGGCTCAGGTCGTAGAAATCGTAGTTCAGCCGGCCCGGCGACCACAGGTGCGAGGCGAAGCGCTCGGCCTTGATGTCGCGATCGAACCAGAGATAGCAGCAGACGTAGGGACTGGGCTCGAAGCGCGGCAGCACGTCGAAGGGCGCGCGGCCGCGCCAGCGGCCGGGCAGGACCGCATCGAGGTCATGCGGCGGCAGCGCGCTCACCACCTGCCGGGCGGGGATGTGGGTACCGTCTGCGAGCACGACGCCGTCCACGCGCTCGCTTCCGGACAGGTAGGCCACGCCCCTGCCCCTGAGGACGCGCCCGCCCGCGCGCTCGATCACGCGCACCGCCTGCCCGGTGTACAGTTCGCCCAGTCCGACTTTCGCGAAACCGAAGTGCAGGCCGCGGTAGCCGCTCAGCTGCGCATGGATGCGCATCAGCGAGGCGGCCGACACCCGCTCCAGCGGCACGTTGGTGACGACCATCGAGGCGAAGCGCCACCACCAGTCGATCAGGGCTTCGCTCACCCCCAGCGAGCGGAAATAGGCGAGCCCGTTGATGCGGTCCAGTTCATCGACCTGCTCCTCGCCGAAGCGCATGCCGCGCCAGCCGGTGGGCAGCATGGTCAGGTAATCCTGCATGCCCAGGCCGGGCGCGCCGAGGATGCTGGGACCGAGGCTGAGCGGCGCCGGCAGCGGGTAATGGCGCAGTACCGTGGGCTTGGGCTTGCTCGCCAGCGTCAGCACCTTGCCGGGCTGCCAGCAAATCAGGTCGCGCGTGCCGAGCCGCTCGAGCAGCGCCAGCATGTTGTGGTATTCGGAATGGAAGATGTGCGGGCCGATATCGACCACGTCGCCGGTCACGCGGTCGCGCCAGCAGCTTGCCCGCCCCCCGAGCCGGTCGGCACGTTCGACGACCGTCACCGCGATGCCATGATCCGCCAGCGCGACGCCGCACGCCAGTCCCGCCAGCCCTCCTCCCACCACCGCTACCTGAGTCATCCGTTTGCTTCCCTGGTTGCCGCATATGCGTGTCCCGCAAGTGTAGGGAAGCGGGCGCTGCCATCGGTTAGCGCACGCACATAGGGGGCGGATTCACGCACGCCCTATCGCAGGTAGGGCATGACGTTGCCGGCGACGCGCGCCGCCTCGGCATCGGTGAGCGGCAGGCCGCGGAAGGCCGCCCAGGCCTCCCCCGGCCGCACGTCCGCGCCGGCAGCGGCATCGGAGCCGTACAGCACCCGCTCCATGCCGACCTGGCGCAGCCTGCGCACCAGCTTGCGCGCCTCGGCCGGCGACAGGCCCGGGCGGGCGAACGAGGCGACGTCGAACCAGACCTGGCGCATGCGCGGGTCCTGGCGCGCGGCGGCGTCGGCCAGCACGGCCAGCGCGGCAATCTGGCGCGCGCTGTCGCCCTGCGCCGCCCCGGAGTACGCCACCTGCACCGGCACGTCGGGCGCGTGCGGCAGCAGTTGCTCGATCAGCAGGCGCGCCTGGCGCGGACCGGTCTCGCGCAACTGCAGCACGATGGCCATGCCGCGCGCGTTTGCAGAACGGAACACGCGCTGCACGCGCTCCAGCTGTTCCGGGTCGTCGGAGCGGATGCCGCCCGGCCCCGGATGCAGCTTGATGCCGCGCCCGAACTCCTCGCTGGCGGCGCAGCGCGCCAGTTCGGCCAGCGCGTAGTCCTTCAGCGGGTCGACGCTGCACAGCGCGACCAGCCGGTCGGGAAACTCGGCCGCCTGCCGCGCCGCCCAGTCGTTCTCGGCGCGCACCCGGGCATATTCCTCGCCGGCGGAATTCTCCGGCAAGCCATACACATGGGCCACCGACAGCACGGCGGCGCGCGCGATGCCGGCGGCGTCGAGTTGCGGGATCAGGTCGCGCGCCGATACCGGCCGCAGGGTTGCCGTCGCCGACAGGTAGGCCGCGGCGGCCGGGCTGTACAGCAACTGGTGGTGGTCGGCGACCGGCACGGTCGCGACCGGCGCCGCGACCGCCACACTGGCGGCACCCAGCACCATGGCGGTGCACAGCAGAACGGGAAGACGCCTCATACATACACCTCGAACGCGAAAATGAGCCGGCCTGCGGGGCCGGGCAAAACGCCATGTTAGCGCATTGGCGGCAAGACCTGTCAAGATTGCATCCTGCGTGCCGCTGGCGTGGATTACAAGCCGCTCACGCTACGGTAAGATGACGGGATTCCCAAGCAGCGAGTCCCCCATGCAAGTCACCCCGAGTCCAGAGTCCCAAGCCGCGCGCGCACTGCAGGTCGCGCAGCGCGTCCACGCCATCGAACCTTTCCGCGTCATGGAAATGGTGAAAGCCGCCGGCGAAATGAAGCGCAGCGGCATCGATGTCATCAGCATGAGCGTCGGCGAGCCCGACTTCACCGCGCCCGACATCGTCGCCCACGCGGCGATGGATGCCATCAAGGGCGGCCTCACCCAGTACACCGATTCGCTCGGCCTGCGCGAACTGCGCGAAGCGATCGCCGGCCACTATGCGGCCGTGCACGGCCTGGACATCGACCCGCGCCGCATCGTGGTTACGGCCGGCGCCTCGGCCGGCCTGCTGCTGGCCTGCGCCGCGCTGGTGGCCGAGGGCGACGAAGTCCTCATGCCCGACCCCTGCTATCCCTGCAACCGCCATTTCGTCTCCGCCTTCGGCGGCAAGCCGGTGCTGGTGCCCGCGTCGAGCGAAGATCGCTACCAGCTGAGCGCCGCCCACGTCGAAGCCAACTGGACCGCGCGCAGCCGCGGCGTGCTGGTGGCCTCGCCTTCGAACCCGACCGGCACGTCGATGACCCCGGAGCAGTTGCGTGCCATGCTGGCCGCCGTGCGGGCACGCGGCGGCTTCGCCATCATCGACGAGATCTACCAGGGCCTCTCGTACGACCACCAACCGGTCAGCGCGCTGGCGCTCGACAGCGATGTCATCACCGTCAACAGCTTTTCGAAATACTTCAGCATGACGGGCTGGCGCCTGGGCTGGCTGGTCGTACCCGAGGCGCTGGTGCCGACCTTCGAGAAGCTGGCGCAGAACCTGTTCATCTGCGCCCCCACCGTCGCGCAGCAGGCGGCGCTGGCCTGCTTCACGCCGGAAGCGCTCGCCATCTACGAGGCACGCCGGCGCGAGTTCCAGCGCCGCCGCGACTACCTGGTGCCGGCCCTGCGCGAACTGGGCTTGCAGGTCCCGGTGATGCCGGACGGCGCCTTCTACGTGTATGCGGATATCGGCGAACTGGCGCACAGGGATCGCGGCGACAGCACCGCCTTTGCCTGGTCGGTGCTGCGCGACGCCCACGTGGCGATCGTGCCGGGTGACGATTTCGGGTTTGCCGCGCCGGCGCGCCATGTGCGTTTCTCGTACGCGACGAAGCTGGAACGCATCGAGGAAGCGGTCGGCAGGCTTGCGCGCCTGCTGGGCTGAATGCCGAGGCTTCAGCGGCCCTGGCGTACCTCGCGCGCTTCGCCGACCAGTTCGAGCAGGGTGTCCGGGGCGGCCGGCTTGACCAGGTAGCGGTCGAAGCCGATGTCCAGGGCGCGCTCGCGGTCTTCGCTCTGGCCGTATCCCGACAGCGCGATGGCGAAGGGGCCATGGTGCGGCTGCTCGCGGCGCAGCCGCTGCATCACTTCCAGCCCGTCCATGCCGGGCAGGCCGATGTCGCAGATGATGATGTCGTAGGGACGGGCCTGCGCCGCTTCCAGTCCCGTGGGGCCGTCGTAGGCAACCGCCACCTCGTGGCCGGCCAGTTCGAGCAGGGTGCGCAGGGTGTCGCAGGCGTCCACGTTGTCCTCGACGAGCAGGATGCGGCAGGCGCCTTCCGCCGCGCTCGGGCCTGCCGGCGCGGCAAGCGCCGGCGCGCCCGAGCACGACAGCGGCAGGCGCACCGTGAAAGTGCTGCCCTTGCCTTCGCCGGGACTCTCGGCGGTCACCGTCCCGCCGTGCATGCCGACCAGGTTGCGCACCACGTTCAGGCCGATGCCCAGGCCGCCTTCGGAGCGCGCCAGCGAACGCGGCGCCTGGATGAACAGGTCGAACACCTGCGGCAGCATGTCGGGAGCGATGCCGGCGCCGGTATCGCTGACCTCGACCACGACTTCATCCACGACGCGCCACGCGCGCAAGCCGATATGGCCGCCGTCCTGCGTATATTTCGACGCATTGCCGAGCAGGTTGGTAAAGACCTGGGTCAGGCGTACCGGGTCGCCTTCGATGGTCAGGGATTCGTCGGGCAGCTCGACCTTCAGGTGCTGGCCGCGTTCGCGGATGCGCGGCGCGATGGTTTCGACCGCCTGGTCGAGCGCACCGGCCAGCACCATCGGCCGCACCGACAGCCTGATCTTGCCGCTGCTGATGCGTGCGGCATCGAGCAGGTCGTCGAGCAGGCGCGCCATGTGGTCCACCTGGCGCCGCACCACGCCGGCGACGTGCGACAGCCTGCCGTTCGAGTCGGACAGGCTTTGCAGCAGGCTGGCCGACATGCTCAGCGGCGCCAGCGGGTTGCGCAGCTCGTGCGCCAGCATGGCGAGGAATTCGGTCTGGCGGCGGTTGGTGGCTTCGGCCAGGTCGCGCAAGGACTGGGCGCTGACGGTGGCCATCACGAGGTTCTCGTTGGCCTCGCGCAGCTGGCCGACCTGTTCCTCGAGGCGGTCGCGCTCGCGCGCCAGGATGCGGGTGTGCGACAGCTCGGCTGCGAGGGCGGCGATGCGCTGCTGGAGCTGTTGTTCCCGAAGCATGGCCGGCAAGCCGCCCTCCTCCCCCATCAGGGAACGTTGCTCGGAGCCGGTAGTCGATTCGTTGAACGTTCCCATTGCTACCTCATTTACCCGAGGTGACGCTGTCGACGCGGCCGTACAGCACGCCGTTCACCATGGCCGGAATGGGCTCGATCTCGATGCCGCTGTCGGTGATCCGGTATTCGCGCACGTCGCTGCTGTGGCTGGAGCCGCGCACCTTGACCACCGAAATGAAGCGCTTCACCACGCCGTCGACTTCCGCGTAGCGCATGGCCACGATCGCATCGGTCAGGTAGGCCATGTCGGCGCGCGCATGGTTCATGTCCGTCGCCCCGTCCTCCAGGCCCGCCGTCACCAGCGCCGAGACGCCGCGCTTGGCCAGGCTGCTCAGGATGCGGAACACCCCTTCGCGCAGGTCCCTTCGGCACTCGGGCGCCAGGTACAGGCTGAACTCGGAGAGCGAATCGATCACGACGCGCCGTGCGCCGGTACGCTCGATGGTGGCCAGCAGTTCGTGCTCGAACTCTTCGACCGTGAGGTCGATCAGGCGGCTCTCGACCACGCTGACGTTCCCGGACTGGACCAGCTCGGCGAATTCCGCGTTGCGCAGCCGCGCCGTGCCCTTCTCGAAACACAGCATGACGCCCTTCTCGCCCAGTTCCACGCCCGCGCGCAGGAAGCTCGAGCCGAGGATGGTCTTGCCGCAACCCGTGGGCCCGACCGCCAGCAGCGAGTGCCCCTGCGGCAGGCCGCCGTGCAGCATGTCGTCCAGGCCCGCCGCGCCGGTCGGGATGCGGCGCGGCTCGCGGTCCACCGGCACACCCGGGATGCGGTCCGCCGCCAGCGGCGGCAACAGGCGCGGAAACACCTGCAGTCCGTCGTCCGAGATCCGGAAGGTGTGCGAACCGGACATGTGGGCCTGGCCGCGCATCTTGACGACGCGGATCTTGCGCACCACGGCGTTGTGGTCGTGCAGCTGGCTCATCGACACCATGCCGTCGGCCACGGTCGTGATCGGATTGGCCTCGACTTCGCTGTGCTGGTATTCGCCGATCAGGAAGGTGGTCGCCATCCAGCTCGTCATGCGGGTGCCGAGTTCCTGCACGAAGAACTGCAGGTCGTTCATACCCTCGATGCCCGGCTTGCCGGTCTGGATCACGGAACGGAAGGAATCGACGAAGACCAGGCTCGGCGCGAAATCCTCGACTTCGCGCGTGATGCGCTCGAGCACGCCGCTGTAGTCTCCCGCGCGCAGGTCCGCCGCCAGGTTGACGTAGCGGATCACGGTGCCGACCTTTTCCATGTCGAAGAACGAATACTGCTGCTGGTAGCGCAGCATCTTCAGCGGCGGCTCGCCCAGCACCGTGAAGAACAGCGCGCGGCAGTCGGGCGCCGCCAGCGAGAACATGATCTGGTGTGCAAGCGTGGTCTTGCCACAGCCGGGAGCACCGGTAATGAGGTTGAACGAGAACTCGTTCAAGCCGCCGCCCAGGAGAATATCGAGCCCTGGTACACCGGTGGCCAATTTCCCCAAGCTTACTTTATCGGACATTTATTTCTGCTCCTGTGCATTCTTCTGCTGGCCTGGCGCCGTATCCGCAGTCGCCGTCGCCGTCGCCGTCGCCAGCAACTGCTGTGTCAGTCTCTCTCCGATGAGTGCGGCGAGTAATTGGGTAAAGGTGCGTAGTAATGCGTCGCTGGCGGCCACCGCGCGTTCTCCGTCGACGAGCGCCATCCGCTCTTCGAGCGAGTTGAATAGCTGGTCGGGCGAACGGCAGGGATGTTGGGGGGCCAGCCAGGCATGGTCCGGACCGATCACGTGCACGGCCCGGCCGAACAGCGCGCAAAAGCCGCTCTCCCCGATCAGCGGGCAGAGCTGGGTGGCGATCCGCCGCCAGGGATGCAGCAGCTCGCCGCTTCCAGCTGTCGGTTCCGGTGCGCCCGTCGTGTTCGTCATATCTTCGTCGTTGAGCAATGAATGCCGCTGAGAGTTGTCTGGGTCTACTGGACCGGCGCTAGTCCACGGCAGGGGAGACCGCAGGCGGCTCCCGATGCAGCGGGCATTATAGCGTGCCATTCCAGCAAACTGATGTTTCCGCCAACGATCTTTCTGAAACATTTCCGGTAGTGTCAATTCGGCACTTAGCCGCTAAGATACATATCGCCAAGCAACATTGGTCCAATGTTGCCCGACGTGCCAATTGGAGGGCGGGAAGACCATGAATAAAAAACTGGGTGCCGTCGCGACGACGGCCTGTGTACTGCTGAGCCTTGCGAGCGTGCCCGCGGGCGCTGCCCCAAAGCCCACGGCCGGCGCCACCGCCGCTGCCGCGACGAGCGCGGACACGCGTTTCAAGTCAATTTACACCAAAGAGTGGAAATGGCGCGTCACGCAGCGGCTTGCCCGTGCCGAAGGTGAGCGCGGCGTCAGCCCGGTGCTGGCGCGCGTCGATGCGCCGGCGCAGGAAGCGCGCCGCCAGTATTGGGAAGGCATCCTGAAGGAACTCGACACGATCCGGCCGGCCGAGCTGTCGCCCGCCGAACGCGTCAACTTCGCGGTGTACCGCGCCCAGATCGCGGCCCTGCTCGACGCCCAGCGCTTCCGCGAATACGAGCAGCCGGTCAATGCCGACAGCGCGTTCTGGACCGACGTCACCTTCGGCGCGCGCCGCCCCTTCACCACCGCCGACGACTACCGCAACTACCTGAAGCAGCTGGCCGCCCTGCCCGACTATTTCGAGCAGGAGACCGCGAACATGCGCGCCGGCCTGGCGCGCGGCTTCACGCCGCCGCAGGTGACCCTCAAGGGCCGCGACGTCGCGCTGGCCTCGATCGCCGACGCCAGGGCGCCGCAGGACGTCGTGTTCTACACGCCGTTCAAGGCGATGCCCGCCTCGATCCCGGCGGCCGAGCAGGAAGCCATGCGGGCCCAGGCCGTCAAGCTCATCCGCGAGCAGGTGCAGCCGGCCTACGCAAAGGTATTGGACTTCTTCCGCAACGAGTACGTGCCGAAGGCGCGCACCACGCTGGCCGCCGAGAGCATGCCGGGCGGGAAAGCCTACTACCAGTCGAAGATCGTCGAGTTCACCACCACCGACCTGACGGCCGAGCAGATCCACGCGATCGGCCTGTCCGAGATGGCCAAGATCCGCGCCGAGATGCACGAGGTGATGAAGCAGGTGGACTTCAAGGGCGACCTGCCGGCCTTCCTGCGTTTTCTCCGTACCGATCCCCAGTTCTATGCCAGGACGCCGAAAGAGCTCTTGATGCACGCTGCCTGGACCGCCAAGAAGTTCGACGCCAAGGCCGACCAGTACTTCGGCTACCTGCCGCGCCGCCGCTTCGCGATCATCCCGGTGCCGGACGACCAGGCGCCGTTCTACACGGCCGGCCGCGGCGGGCCGGGCGCCTACTGGGTCAACACCTACAACCTGCCCGCGCGCGCGCTCTACAGCCTGCCGGCGCTCACCTTGCACGAATCGGCGCCGGGCCATGCCTTCCAGCTGCCGATAGCGCAGGAACAGAAAGGCGTGCCACCCTTCCGCCGCGCCTACATCTCGGCCTTCGGCGAGGGCTGGGCGCTGTATTCGGAACGCCTGGGGGTCGAGATGGGCATCTACGAGACGCCCTACGAGCACTTCGGGATGCTGAGCTACCAGGCCTGGCGCGCCTCGCGCCTGGTGGTCGACACCGGCATCCACGCCAAGGACTGGACCCGCGAACAGGCGCAGGCCTACCTGATGGAGAATACGGCGCTGGCGCAGCACGAGGTGGAGACCGAGGTGGACCGCTATATTTCGTGGCCGGGACAGGCGCTGTCGTACTACCTGGGCCAGATGGCGATCCAGGAAGCACGGGCGCGGGCGGAAAAGGCGCTGGGGCCGAAGTTCGACATCCGCAACTTCCACGATACCGTGCTGCAGCTGGGGTCGGTGCCGCTGCCGGTGTTGCAGCAGCGGATCGACGCGTTCATTGCGGACGGGGGGAAGTCGCCGTATCCGAAGGATTCGTGAGCTGACGCTGCTCGGCCAAACCTGGGTTCCCGCCTTCGCGGGAACGACGTTGGCATGGTTTGCAGTAGCGCTACCGCTAATGATTACCAACAGGCTCGAAACCGTCGCTCCCGCGCAGGCGGGAGCCCGATCTTGCCTGTACTATTCGAACAGCTTGAACTTGAGCTGGAACGAAATACCGCCATACAAGCGATCCTTGTAGGTCGGAATGATCCCCACATTCACACCGACGCGCTTGTAGTCATAGGTCAGCGTCGGAATCGCCGCCGGAAACCAGCCGCCGTCGCGCATGTTCGGGTAGCCGTCGAAGGCTGCCACGGCCAGTCCCACGCGCACCGGTCCCACCGCATACGGCTGCCAGATCACGCCGGCATAGTTGGACCACTGCCGGTCGCTGTTGTAGAAACGCCCGGCGGTGGCGGCCATCGTGCCGCTGAAACGGTATTCAAGGCCCAAGCCCTTGTTGGCGCCGTTCAGGTCCTTGTCGCTGTCGAAGTGGGCCGTCGCGAAACCGCTGTCGAGCCAGAATTCGCTCTTCGGCGCCGAATCGATTTTCGTGAACCAGTCGCCGGCCTGCGCCATTGGCGAACAAAGCAGCAGGAAAGCAGGAATCAAGGATACGCGCATCAGTCGTCGGCCTTCGGGTCGAGATCGGGGAACATCACTTCGGTGAAGCCGAAGCGGGAAAAGTCGCGGATGCGCATCGGGTACAGGATGCCGTTCAGGTGGTCCACTTCATGCTGCACCACGCGCGCATGGAAGCCCTCGGCATCGCGCACGATGCGCTTGCCGAACTGGTCGAAGCCTTCGTAGCGCAGCCTCGTGTAGCGCGGCACGCTGCCGCGCAGGCCGGGGACCGACAGGCAGCCTTCGAAGCCTTCTTCCATCTCCTGCGCCAGCGGCGTGAGCACCGGATTGATCAAGACCGTCTCCGGCACCGGCGGGGCGTCCGGATAACGCTGGTTGCGCCCGAAGCCGAAGATCACGAGCTGCAGGTTGACGCCGATCTGCGGCGCCGCCAGGCCCGCGCCCTTGGCGGCGTGCATGGTCTCGAACATGTCCGCGACCAGCGCGTGCAGCTCGGGCGTATCGAACGCGGCGACCTGTTCGGCCACGCGCAGCAGGCGCGGGTCGCCCATGCGCAGGATCTCGCGGACGGCCATGCCTACCTCCCCTATTCCAGCAAGGCGGCAAGGCTGGCGCGGAAGCCCTCGGCGGTCTCGGGATGCTTCAGTCCGATGGCGGCGGTGGCCTGCAGGTAGCCCAGCTTGGAGCCGCAGTCGTAGCGCTGGCCGTCGTAGCGGTAGGCCAGCACGCGCTCGGCCTGCATCAGCGCGGCGATACCGTCGGTGAGCTGGATCTCGCCGCCGGCGCCCGTGCCCAGGTTCTCCAGGTAGCCGAAGATCGATCCCGAAAGCACGTAGCGGCCGACCACGGCCAGCGTGGACGGCGCCACTTCCGGCGCGGGCTTCTCGACGATGCCGGAGACCAGCTCCAGGTTCGGACGGTAGGACGAGGCGCTGACGATGCCGTACTGGCGCGTGTTCTCGCGCGGAACGTCCTGCACCGCCAGGATGCTCGAGCGTTCGTACGCGTACAGGTCGGTCATCTGCGCCAGCACCGGCTTGTGGCCGGGCGCGGTGTCCATGAAGTCGTCGGCCAGCAGCACGGCGAAGGGCTCGTCGCCCACGACCGGCCGCGCGCACAGCACCGCATGGCCCAGTCCCAGCGGCGCCGACTGGCGGATGTAGATGCAGTTGACGTTCTTCGGAATCACGCCGCGCACCACGTCGAGCAGCGCCTGCTTGCCGGCCGCCTCCAGCTCGGATTCGAGCTCGTAGGCCTTGTCGAAATGGTCTTCGATGGCGCGCTTGTTGCGGCCCGTGATGAACACCATCTCGGTGATGCCGGCGGCAACGGCCTCTTCGACGGCATACTGGATCAGCGGCTTGTCGACGATCGGCAGCATCTCCTTCGGCTGCGCCTTGGTGGCGGGCAGGAAGCGGCTGCCGAGGCCGGCCACGGGGAATACGGCCTTGCGAATCAGGGTCATGGGGTTTCCTTTCATTTTCCCAGCTTATTTTCCAAGAAGCGCCAGCAGGCCTGCTTCATCGAGGATGGCCACGCCCAGCTCCTCGGCCTTGGCGAGCTTGCTGCCCGCCTCGGCGCCGGCCACCACATACGAGGTCTTCTTCGATACCGAACCGGACACCTTGCCGCCCGCCGCCGCGATCATCGCGCCGGCGGCGTCGCGGCTCATGGTCGGCAGGGTCCCGGTCAGCACGAAGGTCTTGCCGGTCATGGGGCCCTCTGCAGCGACGGCGGCTTCCGGCAACTGGGCCAGCAGTTCGGCGCGCAGCCTCGCCAGCGCCGCCAGGCGATCGCGGTTGCCTGGCGTTGCCATCCATTCTTCCAGCGCGGCTGCCACGTTCGCCGGCAGGCCGAAGACGCCGAACACGTTCAGGTGCGCGAGCGAGTCGAGCGTCTGTCCGGCGCCCAGCAACTGGCGCGCGCGCGGCTCGGTCAGTTTCGGGATGCCGAGCGCGGCGAGCAGGTTGACTTCCTCCAGCTTCTCGCGCAGTTGCGCCCTGGGCGGATGCTCGCCCTGCGGCGCCACGCCGGCCGCGAGCAGCGCATCGATCTCGCGCTGGTTCTTCTCTTCCGCGAAGAACTCGGCAATCGCCTCGGCCACGGTGCCGCCGATGTCGGGCAACACCCGCAGCAACGCCGCAGGGGCCTGGCGGACCAGCTCGAAGCGGCCCAGCCAGTCGGCCAGGGTCTTGGCCGTCGATTCGCCCACGTGGCGGATGCCGAGCGCGAACAGCAGGCGCTCGATCGGCGGATGCTTGCTGGCGGCAATCGCCCCCAGCAGGTTCTCGGCCCACTTGGTGGCCACCTTCCCGCCCTTGACGGTTTCGGGGGTGGTGCCGTCGCGCTCGTCCGCCAGCCGCTTCATGGCGAGCAGGTCGTCGAGCGTGAGCCTGTACAGGTCGGCCACGCCATGGATCAGGTTGCACTCGACCAGGCTGTCGATGTAGCGGTCGCCCAGGCCTTCGATGTCCATCATGCGGCGGCCGGCGAAGTGGCGGATCGCTTCCTTGCGCTGGGCCCCGCAGGTCAGGCCGCCCGAGCAGCGCGCCACCGCCTCGCCCTCTTCGCGCACCACGTGCGAGCCGCACACCGGGCAGGTCTTCGGCAGTTCATAACGCATCGGCTCCGGGGACGGACGGCGCTCCAGCACCACCGAGAGCACTTCCGGGATCACGTCGCCGGCGCGGCGCACGATCACGGTGTCGCCCACGCGCACGTCCTTGCGCAGGACTTCGTCTTCGTTGTGCAGGGTGGCGTTGGTGACGGTCACGCCGCCGACAGACACCGGATGCAGGCGCGCCACGGGCGTGATGGCGCCGGTGCGGCCGACCTGGACGTCGATCGCCTGGACCGTCGTCAGCGCTTCCTCGGCCGGGAACTTGTGGGCCAGCGCGAAGCGCGGCGCGCGCGACACGAAGCCGAGCCGGGCCTGGTCGGCCACGCGGTCGACCTTGTACACCACGCCGTCGATTTCGTAGGGCAGGCTGCTGCGGCGTTCGCCGATGTCCCGGTAATAGCCGAGCAGCCCTTCACGGCCTGTCACCACCGCGCGCTCTTTCGACACCGGCAGGCCGAGACGGTCGAACCAGTCGAGCACCGCCGAGTGCGACTCCGGCAGCGCGGCGCCCGCCAGGCTGCCGATGCCGTAGGCGAAGAAGCGCAGCTTGCGCTGGGCCGTGATGCGGGCATCGAGCTGGCGCAGGCTGCCGGCGGCCGCGTTGCGCGGATTGGCGAACTCCTTCTGGCCAGCATCGCGCTGGCGCTGGTTCAGGCGCGCGAAATCGTCCTTGAACATCAACACTTCGCCGCGCACTTCCAGCACCTCCGGCACATCCTCGCCGTGCAGGCGCAGCGGAATGACCTTCACCGTGCGGATGTTGGCTGTCACGTCTTCGCCGGTATAGCCGTCGCCGCGCGTAGCGGCCTGCACGAATACGCCGTTCTCGTAGCGCAGGCTGATCGCCAGGCCGTCGAACTTCAGCTCCGCCGAGTAGGCGACCTGCCTCGCTTCCAGCCCCTCGCGCACCCGGCGGTCGAAATTCTCGACGTCGTCATCGCTGAAGCCGTTGTTCAGCGAGAGCATCGGCACCGAATGCGTGACCTGCCGGAATTCGGGGATCGGCGCGGCGCCCACGCGCGAGGTCGGCGAGTCGTTGCTCACCGCCTGCGGCCAGGCGGCTTCCAGCTCCTGCAGTTCCTTAAACAGGCGGTCGTACTCGGCGTCCGGAATGGTCGGCGCGTCCAGCACGTGGTAGTTGTAGATGTGGTGGTTCAGCTCCTTGACCAGCCACGCCATGCGCTGCTGCACATCCTGGGGGACCGTCATGCCCTCTCCTCAGACGAACAGGCGCAGCGCGCGGGTCGAGCCGGCCGGGATGTCGGAGGCTTCCATCTCCTGGTAGAACTCCTGGACCTGGCCCTTGATCTCTTCCAGCGCCGCGTCCGACAGCGGCTGCTCGAAGTCGTCGACGATGGTGGCGTCCAGGCGCAGGGTCAGCTCCTTCGCGCACTTGACCATCGCCCCAAAACCGTCGCGCGCCGGGGCCACGCACGGCACGTCCAGCAGCAGGGTCAGGCGCGAGGTGGTCTCGGCGCCCAGGGTGACGTTGGTGGAGAGCGTGAACAGCACGCCGCCAGGGTTGCCCGTGCCCTCTTCCTTGTCGGGCATCGAGAAACGGCCGTCCGGGCGCACGTCGAAGCCCTGGCTCTCCAGCGCGCCGATCAGGGTCGAGATCGCCCAGGGGGCGCCGTTGGCGGCCAGGTTAACGCCCAGCTGGGCGTCGTGGCCGGCGACGAAGCGGTGCAGGGTGCGCGCTTCGCTCATCACCTCGATCATGTCCGGCACTTCCGGCTCGGCGCCGATCTCGTCGGCGACGGCGCGCAGGCGCGTCACCAGCTCCGAGTATTCGATCTCGTTCAAGGCGGTGGTGCGGGTCGCCAGCTGTACGCCGGCCTGCAGCCTGGTGTACACGCCGCCATGGACGATCGGCTCCCAGTCGCCGTTGACGGCAACGCCGATGTAGTGGATCGGCTTGTTGCCGACGCGGCGCAGCTTCTGCAGGGCCGGCAGGATCTTGTCGCCGCGGACCGCGCCTTCGAAATTCAGCGGGATGATGCAGTCGATCAGCGGGTCGACCAGGCTCTCGGCCAGTTCGGACGGCGGCGTGTCGGGCTTCGTGCCCGGCAGGGACGCGGCCGGAGAAAGGGACGCAACGGTCGTCGGGGCGCGCGGGCCGGCCGCGGGCGCCGGGGCCGAAGCCACGGCGCCAGGCGCCTCCACGTCCAGCTTCGATTCGCCCGGCTCCACGTCGAGCGGTGCGATCGGGCTTTCCGCGCCGATGTCGAGCACGGGCTCCTGCCGCTCCACGGCCGTCTCGCCGCTGCGCATCAGGACGTCGTCGTGGTCCGATGCGAACGCGCGCTCGACGCTCTTGCGGGCCTTGTACTCCTGCCACTTGTTGTAGGTGATGACGCCGACGACGAACACGCCGCCCGCCGCGATCAGGCTCATTTGGAAATCAGTCATGCTGCTTGTGCCTCAGTAGCGAAATGTGCGGCGGACTCCATGTCCACCGCCACGATGCGCGATACGCCCTGCTCCTGCATCGTCACACCGATCAGTTGGTTGGCCATCTCCATCGCAATCTTGTTGTGCGAAATGAAGAGGAATTGGGTATGGTCCGACATGCGCTTGACCATGCGGCAGAAGCGCTCGGTATTGGCGTCGTCCAGCGGCGCGTCTACCTCGTCGAGCAGGCAGAACGGCGCAGGGTTCAGGCGGAACATCGAAAACACCAGCGCCGTCGCCGTGAGCGCCTTCTCGCCGCCCGACAGCAGGTGGATGGTCGCGTTCTTCTTGCCCGGCGGCTGGGCCATGACCTGTACGCCGGAATCGAGGATTTCGTCGCCGGTCATCACCAGTTTGGCTTGCCCACCGCCGAACAGGATCGGGAACAGCTCCGAGAAATGGGTGTTGACGCGGTCGAACGTGTCCTGCAGCAGGTCGCGCGTCTCGCGGTCGATGCGGTGGATCGCGTCTTCCAGCGTGGCGATGGCCTCCTGCAGGTCGTTGTTCTGCGAGTCCAGGTAGCGCTTGCGCTCGGTGGCCTGGGCCAGCTCGTCCACCGCGGCCAGGTTCACCGCGCCGAGCGCGCCGATGGCGTTGGTCAGGCGCGTCACCTCGGCCTGCAGGTACTGCGGCTTCAGGTCCGGGTCCAGCTTTGCGGCCAGGTCGGCCTCGTCGGCGCCGGTCGCCGCCAGCGCCTCGGCGAACTGCTCCTGGTTCAGGCGCGCGGCCTGCTCCTTGAGCTGCATCTCGGTGATGCGGTCGCGCTGCGGCTGCAGGCTGCGCTCGTTGCCCATGCGCGCCTCCTCGAGCTGGCGCAGCTGCTGGGTGATCTGGTCCAGTTCGTGGCGCGCGTCGGCCAGCGCCTGTTCCTGGGCGCTGCGGCGCTCCAGCAGCGCCTGCAGGCCTTCGTGCGCGGTGCCCGCTTCCAGCGCTTCGAGTTCCAGCCTGCCGGCGCCGAGGCTGGCCGCGACCTGGTCGGCCTGCTGGCCGGCGGTGGCGATGTTGCGGCGCAGTTCCTCGATCTTGCTGCGCTGCGAACGCTCGGCGAACTGCGCCTCCTGGGCGCCGCGCTCCAGCGCGCGCAGCTTCTCGCGCGCCTCGGCCAGGGCCCGCTCCTTGTCGAGGAAGGCGTTCTGGCCGTCTTCGTGCGCGCCCTGCAGTTCGGCCAGTTCCATGTCGAGCTGCTCGAACTCTTGCTCCGCCTCGGCGGCCAGCTGGCGCTGCTCGGCTTCCTGGGCTGCGATTTCGGACAGGTCGGCCGCGATCTGGCCGCTGCGCTGGTTGAAGCGCGCCTCGATCTCGCTCTGTTTCAGCACCTCGATCTGCAGCGCATGCACTTCGCGGGTCAGCGTCCCGACACGCTGGCGCGCATCCTGCAAGCGGCGCGTCAGCTCGCCCATGGCGGCATCGGCACGGGTGGCGCGGCTCTTCGCTTCATCGAGCAGCAGGGCCTGGGCGCGCAGTTGCTTCGCCGTATTGTCGATCTCGTGCTGGCGCGCCAGCATGCCGTCCTGTTCGGCGTCCAGCGCGTGGAAGCGCACGCTCGACTGCGTCACCAGGTGGCCCTGGCGGGTCACGAAGGCGCCGCCGTGCGGCAGGCGCGCCCGGTTGGCAAACGCCTCGGCCGCATCCTGCGCCACGTACACGAGGCGCAGCCAGTCGTTCAGCACGCCGCGCAGGCCCGGGTCGTTCAGGCGCAGCAGGCCGGCAAAGGGTGTCAGTCCAGGCGTATCCGGCGCCGCCGGCGCGGCCGGCTGCGGCGCGTACAGCGCCAGGCGCGCCGGCGGCGCATCGTTGAAGAAGGCCTTGGCCCAGTCGATGTTCGAGATTTCGAGCGCGGCCGAGCGTTCGCGCAGCACCGCCTCCAATGCGGTTTCCCAGCCTTCCTCGATGTCGAGCTTCTGCCACAGGCGCGGCAGTTTGGCCAGTTCGTGCTTCTCCAGCCAGGGCTGGACCTTGCCCTGGGTTTGCACGCGGTCCTGCATCTGGCGCAGGGCTGCAAGGCGCGCTTCCAACTGGGCGGCCGCGCCCGACTCCTGCTGGACCTGCGCGTGCGCGTCCCTGCGTTCCTGCTCGACCGCTTCCTGGCGCGCCGTCGCTTCGTCGAGCAGCATGGCCTGCTCTTCCAGCGCCAGCTGCCGTTCTTCCAGCTGCATGCGCAGGTTGTCGAGGGTGGCGCTGTCCGGCAGGTTCAGGCCGCTGCGTTCCTGCTGCAGGCGCTCGCGCCGGCTCGCCAGGTTCGCCAGGATGCCGGCGGCGTTGCGCTGGTGGGCGCTGGCCAGTTCGATGCGCTGCTGCACCTGCATGATGCGGGCGCGCGATTCGCCGGCAGCCTCCTGGGCCTGGCGCCAGGCGGCTTCCAGTTCCGGCACGTGCTCGCCGTGTGCTTCGACCGCGATCTGGGCGCCCTCGGCGCGCGCGCCCAGTTCCTCCAGCGTGAACTCGGCTTCTTCCAGCTGCTCCTGGTATTCCTGGCGCTGCGCCAGCCACCCGTCGCGCTGCGCCGCCAGGGTGCCGAGCTGGTTCTGCAGCCGGGTGCGCGACTCGACCACGAACTTGATCTGCGCCTCCAGGCTGCCGATTTCGGAATTGGTCTGGTACAGGGCGCCTTGCGCCCCGTGCAGGCGGTCGCCGATGGCGAAGTGGGACTGGCGCATGTGCTCCAGGTCCAGCTCGACGCTGCGCAGTTTCGCGGTCTGCGCCTCGAGGCTCGTCTGCGCCTCCTCCATCTCGCGGAACCAGCGTGCCTGTTCGGCCTTGGCCTCGTTCTTGCGCAGCAGCCAGAGCAGCTTCTGCTTTTCTTCCTGGTCTGCCTGCAATTGGTGGAAGCGCCGGGCCACCGCGGCCTGCGCCTCGAGCTTTTCCAGGTTGGCGTTCAGTTCGCGCAGGATGTCCTCGACCCGCAGCAGGTTCTCGCGCGTGTCCGACAGGCGGTTCTCGGTTTCGCGGCGGCGTTCCTTGTACTTGGAGACGCCGGCCGCCTCTTCCAGGAACACGCGCAGCTCTTCCGGGCGCGACTCGATGATCCGGGCGATCATGCCCTGGCCGATGATGGCGTAGGCGCGCGGCCCCAGGCCGGTGCCGAGGAAGATGTCCTGGATGTCGCGCCGGCGCACCGGCTGGCCGTTGATGTAGTAGGTGGAGGTGCCGTCGCGCGTGAGGGTGCGCTTGACCGCGATCTCGGCATACTGGCCCCACTGGCCGGATGCCTTGCCGTCGCTGTTGTCGAACACCAGCTCGACCGAGGCGCGCCCGGAGGGCTTGCGGTGGGTGGAGCCGTTGAAGATCACGTCCTGCATCGACTCGCCGCGCAGCTCGGACGCCTTGGATTCGCCCAGCACCCAGCGCACGGCGTCGATGATGTTCGACTTGCCGCAGCCGTTCGGGCCGACCACGCCGACGAGCTGGCCGGGCACCTGGAAATTGGTGGGATCGACGAAAGACTTGAATCCCGACAATTTAATGGAGGAGAGGCGCACGTTTGCTTCGGATGGCAGGGAGTCGTCAAAGGCCCAATCATATCATCTGTTGCTTGCCTATCGGCCAATATGCACCTAACAAGCTCGCCCCGCGGCGCATCCGTCCCGCACATTGCTTCCTGCAAGTAATGTGCGATGAGCCCGCCCGACCGATGCTATGCTCGCCGGGACCTGCAACCCGTCGTGAAAGGAGTGGCATGAACGGAGAGATCGTGGTGATCACCGGTGCGAGCGCCGGCGTGGGGCGCGCTGCGGCGCGCGCGTTTGCCGAGGCTGGCGCCGGCTGGGTCGTCCTGCTGGCCCGCGATGCCGACCGGCTGCAAGACACCTGTGCCGAGATCGAACGCTGCGGCGCGCGGGCGCTGGCGATTGCGCTCGACGTGGCCGACGCGGCAGCCGTCGAGGCCGCGGCCGAGCGCGTGGAGCGCGAACTCGGCCCGATCGCTGTCTGGGTCAACAATGCGATGGCAACCATCTTCGCTCCGGTCGAGGACATCTCGCCCGAGGAATTTGCCCGCGTCACCCAGGTTACCTATCTCGGCACCGTATACGGCACCATGAGCGCACTCAGGCGGATGCGCGCACGCAACGCCGGTACCATCGTGCAGGTCGGCTCTGCCCTTGCCTACCGCGCGATTCCGCTGCAGTCGGCCTACTGCGGCGCCAAGCACGCGGTGCGCGGCTTCACGGATTCCATCCGCTGCGAACTCATCCATGACAAGAGCGCCGTGCGCATCACCATGGTCCAGCTGCCGGGGGTGAACACCCCGCAGTTCGAATGGTGCCGCACCTCGCGGACCCACCATCCCCAGCCGGTCGGCACGGTCTACCAGCCCGAGGTGGCGGCCAGGGCCATCGTGTTCGCGGCCACGCACGACCGCCGCGAGGTACAGGTCGGGTTGCCGTCAGTGATGACGATCCTGGGCAGCAAGGTGGCGCCCGGCCTGCTCGACCGCATGCTGGCGCAGCGCGCCTACGAGCAGCAATTCACGGCAGAGCCGATTCCCCGGGACCGACCGGACAACCTGTTCCAACCGGTGCCTGGCGGCTTCGGTGCGCACGGATGCTTCGGGGAGCGCGCGAAGAACGCCAGCCCCCAGCTATGGACCTCGATGCACCGTGATGTCCTGGTGCCGGCCCTGGCGGTGGCCGGCGTCTCGGCCTTCGCCTGGCTGATGCGCCGGCCGCGCCGGCGCGCCCTGCCGCCGCGCCGGTGACGGCAGGGCCGCCGCACGGCCCGGCTCAGGGCCCGGCCCGATCGCCGAAGCCGCCCGGCAGGGTCAGCGGAATCTTCAGGCAGGTGCTCTGGGCCGGCAGGAAACCGCCCCATTTGTCGATCAGGGTGCGATAGGCTTCGCCCACCGGGCGGATCTTGCGGTCGAGATCGAACAGGCCGAGCGGATTGACCCGGTCGTTCTTTTCGCGCAGCGCGACGTCCCAGTCGATCTGGTCGGTCAACGAATACCAGGTGAAACCGAGCACCGGGATGCCGCTGTCGTGCAGTTCGCGTACCGACAACCACTGGCGCTGCAGCCACTCGGTGTCGGGGATGGGGCCGAGCGCCTCGTTCAGGTTGGTCTCGGTATGCAGCATCGGCAACCGGTAGCGCTCGTAGTACTGGCGGCCGATGAGGCAGTAGCCGAACACGTCGCCTGCCGCACTGGTCGTGCCGTCCGCATGCACGTGATGCTCGTTCGTCATGTAGTAGTCGGTCCCGAGGATGCAATGCTGCTTGAACGAGTGCTGCATGAAGAAATCGTATTCGTCCGCGCTCATGCCGTTGTCCATCAGGTAGCGCAGCATGTCGGCACCGACCTCGCGGCCGTAGTTCAGGTCGAGCGACAGGAAGCGGCGTGCGTTCATGAGGCAGGCGTCGGCCACGACTTCAGGCTCCCAGGCGTGATAGAACTCGGTCGATTCGCTCTGCACGAACAGCGCATCGGGCCGCACGCGCAGGATGCTCCTCATCGCCAGCACATTGGCCTTGACGATATGCTTGAGCGCCGTGACGAAGCCGCGGTCGCTGGCCAGCTGCTCGTTCCACCAGCCGTACAGCGCCGAGAATTTCGCACACACGTACATTTCGTTGATCGGCGTGTACAGCTGGATCCACGGAAAACGCTGCGCGAAGGCGTCGGCGTATTGCGCGAACAGGTCCGGGAAGTCGGGATTCTGGAAGTTCCCGATCCAGTCCGGCACGCCGAAGTGGCACAGGTCGACGATCGGCACGATGTCGAGCCGGCGCAATTCGGCGAACGTGGCGTCGGCAAATTCCCAGTCGTAGCGGCCCGGCCCGATGAAGGTGGTATGGAGCGGCGGTCCGTAGCGCAGGAAGCGGATGCCCAACTGCTTGACCAGCGCGAAGTCGGTGCGCCAATGGCGGTAGTGCCCGCATTCCTCCATCTGGTCGCGCCGCAGCTTCCCGTGGTGGATCGTCGGGATGCTCGATTCGATGCCGGTGGCGAAAATAAATTCCGGCGGCCTGATCCTGTGGTCCATTTGTGTCATTGCGCCTCCTTGCAGCCGGGCTCGCGGCGGTCGCGTGCCGGCTGCACGGACGGCGCCATTGCGGCGGCCAGGTCGGCCGCGCGCACCCGAACCTGCATTGTCCATATTGATCCGCTTCACGGGCGCACGGCAAGGCCATCCGGTCGGTCGCGGCCCGCGGATGGCGGTACCGGGCCAGAATGGGCGGCAATGGACGGCGAGCCGCCCGGCTCAGGATCGGGCGGCAGCGGGGCCCGCGTCGTTCTGCGCGCCGCGCGCGACTGCTTCGCCCAGCACGCGGCCGACCACACCCTCGGGCGCGAGCACCCTGATGCTGCCGCTGCGGAAGGCTTCGGCGAGACGCTCCGCGGGAAGCGAGAATGCTTCCTGGCGGCCGGCGCCGGAAAAGATGAACAAGGTGCGCAGTGGGCTGATCCAGGCCAGCTTGACCTTGCGTACGCCCGTGGCGCCGGTGAATTCGACGCGCATGCCGCGTTCGAGCGTCGCCAGCGACGCCGTCACCGGGTCCCGCACCGCCGCCGCCTCGGCCGCCCGCACCTGTTCCTGCTCCAGGGCAATGCGGCGCATCGCATCCTGCTGGGCCGCTTCCACGGCCAGTTCCAGCTGGCGCTCGGGCGAGAGATCGATCGGCGCGCGCACGATGGCGGCATGGCATTCGGCCAGTTCGGCAAAGAACTGCAGGCGCTCGGCATCCTGCCACCTGACCGCGTCGAGCCATTTGTTCAGTGTCGTGAGCAGCGCAGGCAGGCGCGAGATCAAGGCCTTGCGCTGCTCCTGCGTGGCCTTCGGCTTGACGCTCCAGATCAGGTCGTCCATGGCGCGGGTGGCGTTGTCCACCGCGCCCGGCTTGCTGTCCTCGATGGTATAGGCGAGCGTGAGCACCGGCGTCCAGCGCTGCTCGAGGAAGGTGCCGACCAGGGCCACCACCTGCTCGCCGGCCAGGCGGGCCGACACCGCCTGCCTGGCCGAGCGCTGGGCCGCGAATTGCCTTTCCTGGCGCGTGGCCTGCGCGATCGGGCCGGCGATGGCGGCCTGCTCGGCCATCTCGCGCTCGGCGATGCTGGCTTCGAGGTCGGCGACCGCGGCGGCGAAGGCGACCACGCAGTCATCGGGCGCGGCCTCGCTGCGCACCTTGTCCACGCCGCGCCGCATCGCGCGGTAGACCGGATCGTCCCGGCTTTCGGCCTGCTCCCAGCCCCTGCTGGCCAGCAGGTCCAGCATGCGCCGCGCCGGATGGCTCTCCTCGAAGAAAAAGCTGCGGTCGCGCAGCGCCGCCTTGAGCACCGGCACCTGCAGGAAGGCGATCAGTTCGCGCGTCTCCTGCGGCAGCGAGTCGTCGAGCAGCACGGTTTCGAAGATGCGCGACAACAGGTCGATCGTGGTCTCGTCGCCGCGCGACAGGCTGCCCTGCGGCAGGCTTTGCTTCAGGCGCGGCAGGTAGGACACCTCGTGGGCGCGGGCGCCGCCCGTTACCGGGGCTGGGGCTGGGGCCGCGGCCGCCGGCGCACCGGCCGCCAGCCTGTCGAGCATGTCGATCAGGGGCGCGGGCATCGCTGCGGCCTGCAGCGCCACGCCCTGCTCCGGCGTTGCTGGTCGGGCGCAGGCCATCACGCCGCCTGCAGCGGCTGATGCGGCGACAGATGCGGCAACAGATGCGGCAACAACGCCGGGGACGGCAGCGAAGCCGGATGCGGTACTCGGCCGCCAGCCGCCGCTGCCCTGCGGCAGGTCCGGAATCATGGGAACATCGAGGTCGGCAACGGGACTGGACTCGGCAGCGCCGAACAGCCGGCGCAACTGCTGCGACACGGCCGCGTCGCGGCGCGCCCGCGCCGCCCTGGCACTGGCGCTGTCGTCGGTCTTCGCGAAACGTTCGTCGCCGCCCGCGCGTGCCGGCTTGAGCCGGTCGTTCAGGGCCTCCAGCAGCGGGCCGAAATCGAACACGATCCCGCTGCGCAGCAGCGGCACGACCAGCGCGTGCGCCGCCTCGTCGGGCTCGAACTCGCGCCAGGCTTCCTCCAATGCGCGCAGGAAGACTTCGGGGCGGAACGGGTTGTGGCCGGCCCGTACCAGTTCGCGACCGAGCAGCACGCCGAGGCGCGCGCCCAGGCTGGCCAGCCGCTCGGCATGCTGGAGGTCGAAGGGACGGCTGATGGCGGCGAAAGCCAGCTGGTTATCCATCTCCTCGAGCGGCACCAGGCTCAACACCAGCGGCTGTGCAGGCAGCGCGGCCGGCCTGGACGCCGGCGCGAGCCGGGCCGCTTCCTTGCGCAACGCCCGTTCGATGCCGGTCGATGCCAGGTGGACGAAGGCGTAGGCGTTGTCTTTCAGGAGGTTGCCGGCACGGATGCGGTGGCCGGCCTGTTGCGGGTCCGGTCCCGCCGTGGTCATGTCGAGCAATGCTGCCGCCATGCGCCCGGCAATCTCCGGCAGCTGGTCGCCCGCCTGCCGCGACGCGATACCGACGAGCTCGTCCAGCGTCGCCTGCTGCGCGGCGGCGGCCTTGCGAACGGCTGGTGTCTGGGCAGTGCTGCTGGCCATGGGCTCGGAAAAGTGGGCGTGTTAGCGCATTTTGCCACATTATTTCTACATGGCAATAGAAAAGGCGCAGGAACCCTCCATTCGCCTGTGTTCAGGCGTGACTGCCGCACGCGAAATAATGCCTTGAGAACGTCGGGGTCTGTCCTACACTGGTTCACGCCGTGATCCGATACCGGTTCAGCAGTACGAAACGCATGATGGCTCGGCCGGAAATGTCGCGGTATCGCTCCACGGCCCGGCAACAAGGGCATTTTCCCCACAGTGAAAGGAAATATCATGGCCTCGAATCAAGGTAAATCGACCCGCGGCGGCAGCTCGCAGCAGCATGCGGAAGCCGGCCGCCAAAGCCACAAGAACGACGGCAACAAGCAGTCGGGTTCGGGCTCGGGTTCGCGCTCGGGCAGCGGCGGCGGCACCCGCGGCGGCACGCCGGAGCAGCACGCTGCGGCCGGCCGCCAGAGCCACAAGAACGACAAGAAGCGTTGACCGCGGGCGGCCCGGTCCGCCCAGGCAACGACTGTCGCAAGCCCACCGCCCGCACGGTGGGCTTTTCTTTTCCTGGCCAGGGAGATGGTGCCCGCGCATGCGGGCCTGGGACCAGGGGCGAAGGCCGCACGCCGCGCCCGCCCCATCCCTAGATATTGCGGAGCATGCCGCCCTTGGGCGGCCGGAAGTCGCGGATGTCGTTGACCAGCCCGGCGATCTTCGCGTCGCGCGAGTTCAGGTGCAGGTCGGAGTACTGGTGGATGGCCCATTGTTCCGGTGTCAGCTCGATGCACTTGCGCAGGATCGATTCGGTGCGCGCGTCGTCGGCGCGCAGGCCCTCGACAATGATGTTGAGCGCATCCGGACGCGAGCCGGGGGACGCGGTCGCGTGGGATTTGTGAATCATGAAACGCGCGGTCTCGCTGCAATAGCGCTCGGTACCCGCCAGGTACAGGGTGACGGCGATCGAGGCCACCGCGCCGCCGTTGTACATGATGAACTTGATCGGCGAATTCGCCATGAAGTTGTACAGGCACAGGCCGTCGCTGACATAGCCGCCGTTGGACTGCACCAGCACGTGGGCCGTCTCGATGCCGTCTTCGGTCATGGCCGAGACCGCTTCAAACACACGGTGCACCATGTCGCTGTTGACGTCGCCAGACAGCGTGAACCAGGCTTCCTTGACTTGTTGTCCTTTGTCTTCGCTCATAGTCTTTTCCCACTGCAAAGTGTGTGGAATAAGTTTAGCAAAACACGCCACAAAGCCCGGGGCCGTTCCGCACCAATGGTGTGCAGCAATGGTTTAAGGCAAGACGCCGCCCGCCCGCCCCCTTCCCTCGGTTGACAGTATCCCGTCGCTGACATATTCTCCACAGTCTTGACCGGGAGAGCGCAGGCCCACCTGCCGCCGAAGGGGCACCACCCACAAACTCTCAGGCAAACGAACCGGTCAGGGGGCGGCAGCGCAAGGCGCGGCGGCTCAACTCTGGAGAGCGGCCGCTGCTCATACCTAGCAGGCGGCCCACCGAAGGGGCAGGCGGCCATGCCGCTATCTCTCAGGTACCAAGGACAGAGGGGATACATGCACCCGCAAGGCGTGCCGTTACCCCTATTCGTATTCCGATTACTGTCTACTGTCCTGAGGATTCCATGACGCTCAAAGCGACCCCGCTCAATTCCGCACACCGCGCCCTCGGCGCCAAGATGGTCGACTTCGGCGGCTGGGACATGCCGGTCAACTACGGCTCCCAGATCGAGGAGCACAATGCCGTCCGTCTCGATGCCGGCATGTTCGACGTGTCGCACATGTGCGTGGTGGACCTCAAGGGCGCCAACGTGCGCGCCTTCCTGCGCGGCCTGCTGGCCAACAACGTCGACAAGCTGCAGGTGCCGGGCAAGGCGCTCTATTCCTGCATGCTCAACCCTGAAGGCGGCGTGATCGACGACCTGATCGTCTATTACTTCAGCGAAGACTGGTTCCGCCTGGTCGTCAATGCCGGCACCGCCGAGAAGGACCTGGCCTGGATCACCCAGCACAACGACGCCACCGGCGCCAGGCTCGCCATCACGCAGCGCCGCGATGGCAACGACCCGATCGCCCTGGTCGCCGTGCAGGGCCCGAACGCCCGCGCCAAGGTCTGGCAGGTGCTGCCGTCCACCCAGGCCGCATCCGAGCCGCTCAAGCCTTTCAATGTCGTGATTGTCCCGGACACCCCGTTCGGCGAAGTCATGGTGGCCCGCACCGGCTACACCGGCGAAGACGGCTTCGAGATCGGTGTCCCGGCATCGCAGGTGGAAGCGCTGTGGAACGCCTTCGTGGCAGCCGGCATCAAGCCGGCCGGCCTGGGCGCGCGCGACACGCTGCGCCTGGAAGCCGGCATGAACCTGTACGGCCAGGACATGGACGACAACGTCAGCCCGCTCGACGCCGGCCTGGCCTGGACCGTCGACCTGGTATCGGAACGCGACTTCGTCGGCAAGGCCGCCCTGCAGGCAAAAGGCCAGCAGGCGAACTTCGTCGGCCTGATCCTGCGCGAAAAAGGCGGCATCCTGCGCGCGCACCAGAAGGTCGTGGCCGCTTCCGGCAATGCCGGCGAGATCACCAGCGGCACCTTCAGCCCGAGCATGCAGCAGGCAATCGCCCTGGCGCGCGTGCCGATGGACGTGGCGATCGGCGACACCGTGCACGTCGAAATCCGCGACAAGAAGCTGGCTGCCAGCGTGGTGAAGCTGCCGTTCGTGCGCAACGGCAAAGTGCTCGCAGCCTGATCAAGAAAAACCAAAAACAAGCCTTATACTACCGCCTCACCCTCTACTGGAGCCTTACCATGAACATTCCAACCGACCTGAAATACACCGAGTCCCACGAGTGGGTGCGCCGCGAAGCCGACGGCACCCTGACCGTCGGCATCACCGAGTACGCGCAGGACGCACTCGGCGACATCGTGTTCGTCGATCTGCCGCAGGTCGGCAAGGCATTCACCGCCGGCGACGACGCCGCGGTGGTCGAGTCGGTCAAGGCCGCCAGCGACATCTACGCCCCGGTGTCGGGCACCGTCACCGCCGTGAACCAGTCGGTCGCGGACGCGCCGGACTCGATCAACCAGGATGCCTACGGTGCCTGGCTGTTCAAGCTTGCCCCGGCTGACGCCGGCGCGATCGACAAGCTGCTCGATGCCGACGCGTACGGCAAGACCACCGGTAACTGATCCGTAGGCGGCGCGGCATCGTTGAACGCGTCGCCACAGTGCATCCGTGACTTGAACGCGTGGGCGGCACAGCCGCCCACCCTACAGTTAGCTGTACCACTTGCAGCAGCGTAAGCAGCCCCCATCTCCAATACCCCGGCGCTACCCGCGCCAGCTCCTTCTCTTGGCCATTACCATGACCCGCACCAGCCTCACCCAACTCGAAGCGCGCGATTCGTTCATCCCGCGCCATATCGGCCCGTCCGAAACCGAACAGGCAGCCATGCTGTCGACCCTGGGCTACGCCTCGCGCGCCGCCCTGATCGATGCGGTCGTGCCTGCGAACATCCGCCGCCAGGACACGATGGACCTGGGCCAGTTCGTGGAACCGCGCAGTGAAGAAGAAGCGCTGGCCACCCTGAAAGCGCTGGCCTCGAAGAACAAGGTCATGAAATCGATGATCGGCCAGGGCTACTACGGCACCCACACCCCGAAGGTCATCCTGCGCAACATCTTCGAGAACCCGGCCTGGTACACCGCCTACACTCCGTACCAGCCTGAGATCTCGCAGGGCCGCCTGGAAGCGATCCTGAACTTCCAGCAGATGATCACCGACCTGACCGGCATGGGCATCGCCAACTCGTCGATGCTGGACGAAGGCACTGCCGCCGCCGAAGCCATGACCCTGCTGCAGCGGGTCGGCAAATCGGCATCGAAGGTGTTCTACGTCGCCGACGACGTGCTGCCGCAGACCCTGGAAGTGGTGCGCACCCGCGCCGAGCCGATCGGCGTCGAAGTGCGCGTGATCGCCGCCGCCGAGGTTGAAAAGCTCGAAGAGACCTGCTTCGGCGTGCTGCTGCAGTACCCGGGCGTGAACGGCGAAGTGCGCGACTACCGCGCCGCCGTGGAACACCTGCATGCTGCGGGAGCAATGGTCGTCGTCGCCGCCGACCTGCTGGCCTTGAGCCTGCTGGAAGCGCCGGGCGCCTGGGGCGCCGACGTGGTCGTCGGCAATAGCCAGCGCTTCGGCGTACCGCTCGGTTTCGGCGGCCCGCACGCCGGCTACCTGGCCACCCGCGACGAATTCAAGCGCAGCATGGCGGGCCGCCTGGTCGGCGTGACCGTGGATGCGCAGGGCAACCAGGCCTACCGCTTGGCGCTGCAGACCCGCGAGCAGCACATCCGCCGCGAAAAGGCGACCTCGAACATCTGTACCGCCCAGGTGCTGCTGGCCGTGATGGCCGGCATGTACGCGGTCTATCACGGCCCGCAAGGCCTCAAGCGCATCGCCCAGCGCGTGCACCGCCAGACCGCCATCCTGGCCGCCGGCCTGAAGCAGCTCGGTCACGACGTGCTGAACAAGACCTATTTCGACACCCTGACCATCCGTACCGCGGATGCCGAGGCACTGCACGCGAGCGCCACCGCCCAGGGCGTCAACCTGCGCCGCATCGACGCCAGCCACGTCGGCGTGTCGCTGGACGAGACCACCACCCGCGACGACCTGGCCCAGCTGTTCTCGATCTTCGGCAACGGGAAGACCGTCGATATCGACGCGCTGGATTCGGACGCCCAGGACGCCTACCCGGCGGAACTGGCCCGTACCACGGCCTACCTGACCCACCCGACCTTCAACCGCTACCACGCCGAGCACGAGATGCTGCGTTACCTGCGTAGCCTGGCGGACAAGGACCTGGCGCTGGACCGCACCATGATCCCGCTGGGTTCGTGCACCATGAAGCTGAACGCGACCTCGGAGATGATCCCGGTCACCTGGCCCGAGTTCTCGAACATCCACCCGTTCGCGCCGGAAGACCAGACCGTCGGCTACCGCGAGATGATCGCCCAGCTGGAAGCCATGCTGTGCGCCGCCACCGGCTACGCCGCGATCTCGCTGCAGCCGAACGCCGGCTCGCAGGGCGAGTACGCTGGCCTGCTGGTGATCCAGAAGTACCACCAGTCGCGCGGCGAAGGCCACCGCAACATCTGCCTGATCCCGTCGTCGGCGCACGGCACCAACCCGGCGTCGGCCAGCATGGTCGGCATGAAGGTCGTGGTCACCGCCTGCGACGAGAACGGCAACGTCGACCTGGCCGACCTGAAGGCCAAGGCCGAGCAGTACTCGAAGGACCTGGCCTGCGTCATGGTCACCTATCCGTCGACCCACGGCGTGTTCGAGGAAGGCATCCGCGAACTGTGCGAGATCGTGCACCAGCACGGCGGCCAGGTCTACGTGGACGGCGCCAACATGAACGCGATGGTCGGCGTGGCCGCGCCGGGCGCCTTCGGCGGTGACGTCAGCCACCTGAACCTGCACAAGACCTTCTGCATCCCGCACGGCGGCGGCGGCCCGGGCGTCGGCCCGATCGGCGTCGGCGCCCACCTGGCCCCGTTCCTGCCGAACCAATTGTCGACGGGTTACATCCGCAACGAGGCCGGCATCGGCGCGGTGAGCGCGGCGGCCTACGGCTCGGCTTCGATCCTGCCGATCTCGTGGATGTACATCGCGATGATGGGCGCCTCGGGCCTGACCGCGGCGACCGAAGTGGCGATCCTGAACGCCAACTACATCGCCCGCCGCCTGGCGCCGCACTACCCGGTGCTGTACACCGGCCACGACGGCCTGGTCGCGCACGAGTGCATCATCGACCTGCGTCCGCTGCAGGACAAGACCGGCATCTCGAACGAGGACGTGGCCAAGCGCCTGATGGACTTCGGCTTCCACGCCCCGACCATGAGCTTCCCGGTGCCGGGCACCCTCATGATCGAGCCGACCGAGTCGGAGTCGAAAGCGGAGCTGGACCGTTTCATCGAAGCGATGATCACCATCCACGCCGAGATCGTGAAGGTCGAGCGCGGCGAGTACGACAAGATGGACAACCCGCTCAAGGGCGCCCCGCACACCGCCGAGGTGGTGACGGCCGACGAGTGGGCCCACACCTACTCGCGCGAAGTGGCGGCCTTCCCGGTGGCCTCGCTGCGCAAGAAGAAGTACTGGCCGCCGGTCGGCCGTGCTGACAACGTGTACGGCGACCGCAACCTGTTCTGCGGCTGCGCCCCGATCAGCGATTACGAGTGATGCGCGACCGCTCGCTGAGCGCGATACCGGCTTGACCTATTTGCGGCTCGACGCGAGCCGCAAATGGGCGCGGTCGTGACGGCGGCGCTCCCTGGGCAGATCCCGGGGGGCGCCGCTTTCCTTTTGCTCGGGCGGCGCGGCCCTGGCCGGCGCCGGCGCCGGCGGCACGGATTCGTCCAGGCGGAACGCCTGTACCGTGCGCGAGAGCGCCAGCGCCTGCATCTGCAGCGTGCGCGCCGCCGCCGCCGCTTCCTCGACCAGGGCGCAGTTCTGCTGGGTCACCTCGTCCATGCGCACGATCGCCTGGTTGACCTCCTCCAGGCTGCTTCCCTGCCCCTTGCTGGCCGTGCCGATACGGTCGACGATCCCTTCCACTTCGCGCACCGAACTGGCCACGTGCGCCATGCCGTTGCCGGCATCGAGCGCCCAGGCGGTGCAGCCCTCGATTTCCGAGATCGATTGCGCGGCCAGTTCGCGCACTTCGCGCGCGGCGCTTGCCGCCCGCTGCGCGAGCGCGCGCACCTCGGCGGCCGTCTCGGCGAATCCGGCTGCGAACGCGCGTCCGCCCTCGCCGCTGCGGGCCGCCTCCATCGCGGCGTTCAACGCCAGGGTGCCGGCCTCGCTGGCAAACGCATCGATGACGGCCGCCACTTCCGCCGCGCGCGCGGCGTCCTCCTTGACCGCGGCCATGGTCGCTGCCATGCGCTCGATGCTCAGGCTGCTCGCCCGGGCCATGCTGGACGCCGACTGCGCCAGCCGGTTGGCAGCCAGCGCGCTGTCGGTCGTCGCCGTCACGTTCTCGGCCAGTTCCTGCATCGAGGCCGCCGTGTCCTGCAGCGTGTGGCCGCGGTAGACGGCGCGGCTATGCATGCTCAGGTTGCCGAAACTGATGTCGCGCGAAGCGCTGCCGATCTTGCTTGCCGACTCGAGCACGGTACGCAGCGTGCCGTTCAGGTTGCGGATACCGGCATCGAGCGCGCGCGAGGTCTCGCCGATCTCGTCGTCGCCGTATTCGCGCGCCTGGATCGTCAGGTCGCCGCTGGCCAATCCCTGCGCGGCGGCGCCGATGGCGCGGATTTCGAGCAGCAGCACACGCCGCACCGCGACCGTGATGGCCAGCGACACCGCCACGGCCAGCAGGATCACGACGGGCATCAGGCCGCTCGTGACGCGGAAATCAGCCGCCGCGCTGTCCGACGCTTGCTCGGACAGCGTGCGTTCGAGCTGCGCCAGCATCGTCATCCGGTTCGCCATGACGGCAAACGCGGCTTCGGGCTTGATCATGGCGCTCGCGCCGACGGTCTGGTCGGCATGCGCCAGCTCGATGACTTCGCGCGCCTCCCGCACGTAGGCACGGTGGGATTGCGCAGCCTGCTCGACATGGCGCCGTTCGGCGCTGTCGGGCGGCGTCAGGCGCGCCAGCTCGCCGAACGCCCGCTCGATGGCGCCGTGCTGCCGGTAGATGTCCGCAATCAGCGTTTCGATGCGGGCGCGCGAGAAGCTGCCGCTGATCCAGGTGAGCAGCTTGTAGGTGTCCGCGTGCACCCGCTGGGCCTGCGTCACCAGTTCGGTAGCGCTGCGCATCTGGACCGCACGGGGACCGACGATGGTCTGCAGCGACTGGTGCTGCCGGACCATCGCATAGTAGGCGCCGCTCGATAGCATCACCAGCAACAACAGGACGACGCCGGGGGCGAGCAGCAGCTTGGGGCCGATCTTCAGGCGCGACAGCATGGGTCAGGCGTCCTGCAAGGCGGCGGGGAAAGTCATGGAAGCGTGGGAAATGGTGCGGTGGTCCTGCATGCTACCTCCCTGTGGAATACGTTTAATTTCTTAGACGCATTCAATGAATCTACGCGGTCCGGCAGGGGCAAGGTTTGCGCTGGCGCAGACCGGCCATATCTGTGTGGCCCCGGGAACACGCATATGTATTGTGAAACAGCTGCTTACCAATTTGATACATTTGGCAGGAAGACACGTTGTATCCTTCCGCCCGAGCCGATCATTCATTTCAGGAAGGAACAAGCATGAACGCCAGAGGCATCGTTATCGCCGCAGCACTCCTTGCCGCCGCCAGCGCGCAGGCACAACTGCTCGACACCTCAACGTCGCGCCTCGGAGCGCAGACGCTCCCAGGGTACGGACCGCTGGCTTCCGGGTTCAAACGGTATTCGCCGGTCTATGGCGGCAACGAAGCGGCCAATCCCAACGACCGCCAGTTCAAGGAGTTCCGCACCGATCCGCGACTGGTGCTCGGCTATGCGTTCAACCCGCACTTCGCGCTGGAAGCGGGCTATTCCCACCTGTTCGACGAAGGCTTCCACAAGATCAATCCCTACCAGCCCACGGAACAGGCCATCGCTGCCGGCGCACTGGGCGTCAAGAGCTATACCGTCCATGCCGCCGCCAAGGTTTCGCTGCCGCTGAGCGAGCGCCTGTCGGCCTACGGCAAGCTCGGCATCGCGCACAGCCAGCTGAAGGACGACGGCACGCTGGGCGCCATGCAGGAAGCGCCGACCGCCCGTGGCGTGGCCGTCGGTACGTCCGACAAGGGACCGTTCGGCGCCGTCGGCGCGAAGTACAAGCTCAACGACCGTGCCACGGTCAGCGGCGAATACCGGATCAACGGCAGCGCCAGCAAGTTCGGCAACGCATCGAACGCCAGTGGCGTGAGAGGGAGCATCGGCGTCGGGTTCTGAGTCGGCGCCGATGAAGGGAGGGCTGCCGGCGCCGGCTGGGAGCGCCGGCGCAGCCGATATGCCCGCGCGAGGCGGGCCGGGACGCCGGCTTACGCCAGCTTGGCCGCGTGCTCGCGGGTCGCGTGGAAGGTCAGCTTCGGCCAGCGTTCCTGGGTCAGGCGCAGGTTGACGCCGGAGGTGGCCAGGAAGGCCAGGTTGCCGGCCGCATCGTAAGCCACCTGGTGGCCGAGCTGGTTCTCGAAGTCCGACAGGGCTTTCTTGTCGTCGCTCGACACCCAGCGCGCGCTGCTGATGCTGCTGCTCTCGAACACCGCGTCCACGCCGTATTCATTCAGCAAGCGGCTCGCCACGACCTCGAACTGCAGCACGCCCACCGCGCCCAGGATCAGGTCCGAGCCCAGCACCGGCTTGAACACCTGCACCGCGCCCTCTTCGCCCAGCTGCTGCAGGCCCTTGTGGAGCTGCTTCACCTTCAGCGGATTGCGGATGCGCACCGTGCGGAACAGGTCCGGCGCAAAGTACGGGATGCCGGTAAAGGTCAGCATCTCGCCTTCCGAGAAGCTGTCGCCGATCTGCATGTTCCCGTGGTTCGGCAGGCCGATGATGTCGCCGGCGTAGGCTTCTTCGACCTGCTCGCGGCTGGAGGCCATGAAGGTCACGACCGAGGACAGTTTCACTTCCCTGCCCAGGCGCAGGTGCTTGACCTTCATGCCTTTCTCGAAACGGCCCGAGCATACGCGCAGGAAGGCGATGCGGTCGCGGTGCGCCGGGTCCATGTTGGCCTGGATCTTGAAGACGAAGCCGGAGAACTTCGGCTCGGTCGGCTCGACCGCGCGCACGGTGGCGTCGCGTTCGCGCGGGGCCGGAGCCCAGTCCACCAGCGCCGACAGGATCTCGCGCACGCCGAAGTTGTTGATCGCCGAGCCGAAGAACACCGGGGTCTGCACGCCCGACAGGAAACGCTCCAGGTCGAACACGTGCGAGGCGCCGTGCACCAGTTCCACCTCCATCTTGAGCTGCTCGATCTCGAGCGGGAACATCTCGGCGAGCTTCGGATTGTCGATGCCCTTGACGATCTCGAAGGCGCCGTCGGCCTTTTCCTCGCCGGCCTTGAACAGCATGATCTCGTCCTTCAGCAGGTGGTACACGCCGCGGAAGTTCTTGCCCATGCCGATCGGCCAGGTCACCGGCGCGCACTCGATCTTCAGCACCGACTCGACCTCGTCGAGCAGCTCCAGCGGGTCGCGGGTTTCGCGGTCCAGCTTGTTCATGAAGGTGACGATGGGCGTGTCGCGCATGCGGCAGACGTCGAGCAGCTTGATGGTCTGCTCTTCCACGCCCTTGGCCGCGTCGATCACCATCAGCGCCGAGTCCACCGCGGTCAGCACGCGGTAGGTGTCTTCCGAGAAGTCCTGGTGGCCCGGGGTGTCGAGCAGGTTGATGACATGCTCGCGGAACTCGAACTGCATCACCGAGGACGCGACCGAGATGCCGCGCTGCTTCTCGATGTCCATCCAGTCCGAGGTCGCGTGGCGGCCGCTCTTGCGGCCCTTGACGGTGCCGGCGAGCTGGATCGCGCCCGAGAACAGCAGCAGTTTTTCGGTCAGGGTGGTTTTACCGGCGTCGGGGTGGGAAATGATGCCGAAGGTGCGGCGGCGCGCCACCTCGCGCGCAATCACCGCGGCCGGTTTGCCCGCCGGGGCGGTATCAGGGGATTCAAGCGCAGCTGCTGCGCCAGGTAGTGCGATGTCGGATGCCATAGTCTCGGCCAGGTTCGTGTTCGTGCAAACCCGCGATTTTACCGGGTGCGGGCCGGCTTGTGTGAAAGCGGCGCAACGCCGTGATGGCCATTGCGCGCAACTGTCAGCATTTTGTCAGCTTTGATTCAGCAATTTGACAGCTTTGGTGTTTATACTGGGCAACATTTCTTGCACATCGAGGCCCTTTCATGCTCCCCTCCCCGTTCCGGCGCCAGCCTGGCTTCACCCTGGTCGAGCTGATGGTGGTCGTGGTCATCGTCGGTATCCTGGCGGCCATCGCCCTGCCCGCCTATTCCCAGTACCTGGTGCGCAGCAACCGCACCGCCGCGCAGGCCTACATGATGGAACTGGCCCAGGCCCAGATCCAGTTCATGGCCGACAGCCGCAGCTATGCCGCGACCGTCGATGAGCTGGAGCTGCCGGTGCCGGACCAGGTGGCCGCCAAGTACACGATCGAGATCGACCTGGAAGACGGTCCTCCCCAGCGCTTCACCATCACCGCCACCCCGAAAGCCGGTTCCACCCAGGCGGACGACGGCGTGCTGGGCATCGACAACGCCGGCACCCGTACGCCGGGCGACAAATGGTAAGGCGCGGCCCGCCGCGCCAGCGTGGCGTCACCCTGCCCGAGCTGTTGGCAGTGCTGGCCATCATGGCCATCCTCGCCTCGCTGGCCGCCCCTGCCTACGGCAGCTGGGTCGCCACCATGCGCGGACGCGGCGCCGCCACCGATCTCGCCACCTCGCTCAGCCTGGCGCGCAGCGAAGCGATCAAGCGCAACGGCGAAGTCACGCTGGCACCGGCCGACAGCGGCTGGCAGGCCGGCTGGCGCATTGCCGCCCCCGGCGACGCCGAGCGCCTGCTCGACGACCACCCGGCCGTGCAGGGCGCCGTGATCGACGGTCCCGCCAGCGTCACCTACCTTTCCAACGGCCGCATCAAGGGCACCGAACTGCCGCGTTTCGACATCAGCGTCGCCGGCCACGACGGGGAGCGCTGCGTCTTCGTCGACCTGTCCGGGCGTCCGGCCCAACAAGCTTCCGCGTGCTGACACCATGACTTCATCGACTTCCTCCCTGCACCTTGTCCGCCGGGTAGGCCGCGAGCGCGGCGTCAGCCTGGTCGAAGTCCTGGTCACGGTGGTCGTGGTCGCCTTCGGCCTGCTCGGCCTGGCCGCCTTCCAGGCCAAGGCCCACGTCGGCTCGATCGAGTCCTACCAGCGCGCCCAGGCGGCCGTCCTGCTGCAGGACATGCAGGCCCGACTGGCCGGCAACAGCGGCCACGCGGGCGACTACGTCACCGGCGCACCGCTCGGCACCGGCAGCGAACTGGGCCAGGACTGTGCGGCCGAGCCGGCCGGCAGCGCGCGCGACCTGTGCGAATGGAGCGCCGCCCTGAAGGGCGCGGCCGAGCGGCGCGCCGACGGCAACAACGCCGGCGCCATGCAGGATGCGCGCGGCTGCGTCACCCAGGTGCGCGCCATGAACGACGCGCCCGGGGTGTGCATCCCGGCCGTCTACCTCGTCACCGTCGCATGGCAAGGCATGCACGCGACGCGGGCGCCGGCGCAGGCCTGCGGCCGCGACCAGTACGGCCCGGACACCCACCGGCGCGCGGTCTCGGTGCGGGTAGCCGTCGGCCTGCCGGGCTGCACCTGATGCGCCCGATGCACACCTTGCAAGTACAGGAAAGCGCGATGCGAACGATTCCCCCTTCCTTCCCTTCCGGCCTGCGCCGCGCCGGCGGCTTCTCGCTGGCCGAGCTGATGATCGCGGTCGCCATCGGCCTGTCGATCCTTGCCGGGCTGTCGCTCATGTTCGTCAAGAACACCCGGGCGCAGGCCGAGATCGAGAAAGCCCACCGGCAGGTGGAGAACGGCCGCTATGCGATCGACCTGCTCGGCGTGGACCTGCGCAACGCCGGCTACTATGCCGAGTTCGAACCCAGCGTGCTGGCCGACCCGGCCGCATTGCCGGCCCTGTGCGCCAGCAGCCTGGACGAGATCAAGGCCGGCCTGGTCCTGCCGGTCCAGGGCCTGGACGACGGCGCCGCGAGCCCGGCCTGCCTGCAGGACCGGCGCGAGGGCACCGACGTGCTGGTCCTGCGCCGCACCGCCACCTGTATCGCCGGCGTCGGCAACTGCGCACCGACCTCGGCGGGCGGCCCCTTCTTCCAGGCCTCGCTGTGCAGTAACGCCAGCGAGCTCGATTCGCCCAACGTTGCGGATTTCTACGCGCTCAGCCTGTCGACCGCCAACCTGAACCGCCACAAGCGCGACTGCACGTCGTCGCCGGGCAGCGGCACCCCGGCCGACGTGCGCCGCTACCTGACCCACATCTACTTCGTGGCCAACAACAACCGCGCGGGCGACGGCATCCCGACCCTGAAGCGCCTCGAACTGGGCAGCGACGGCAGCACCCCGACCTGGACCGTCGTGCCGCTGGCCGAAGGAATCGAGAACCTCCAGCTCGAGTACGGCCTGGACCTGGCCAGGGACGGCGTGGCCGATACCACGACCGCCGACCCGGCCACCGCCAACGACTGCGGCGACGCGGCCTGCGCGGTCGCCAACTGGCGCAGCGCGGTCGCGGTGCGCGTGCACCTGCTGGCGCGCAACACCGAAGCCACGCCCGGCCATGCCGACACCAAGCGCTACACCCTCGGCCTGGATGCCGATGGCGACGAACACGTCATCGAAGCGGCGGGCGACGGCTACAAGCGCCACGTGTTCCAGGCCCAGGTGGCCCTGCCCAATCCGGCCGGAAGGAGACTGCCATGACCGATGCACGCTACCGCCGCCAGCGCGGCGTGACCCTGATCAGCGCCCTGATCATGCTCGTGCTGCTGACCCTGGTCGCCCTGACCACCTTCAACGTCGGCAAGTCCAACATGCAAATCGTCAGCAACATGCAGCAGCGCGACGAGGCCGCGGCCGCGGCGCGCGAAGTGATCGAGGAAGCGATCAGCAACACGCGCTTCACCACGGCCCCCGACCACGTGCTGGCCAACCCCTGCGGCGAGGACAACGCCCGCTGCATCGACACCAACGGCGACGGCCAGGACGACGTGCGGGTGAGAATCACGCCGCGTCCGGCGTGCGTGATGGCGCCGGTGATCAAGAACACCGCGCTCGACCTGGCCAAGCTCGAGGACCAGGTCTGCAGCATGGGCAGCTCGCAAAGCTTCGGCGTGGCCGGCGCCGTGGACGGCAACTCCGCCTGCGCCGACAGCGTCTGGGAAATCAGCGCCGAGGCGACCGACATGCAGACCGAGGCCCAGGTGCAGGTCACCCAGGGCGTGGCCGTGCGTGTGGCGCGCGACGACGTCACCAACAATTGCCCGACCACTTGAACACTTGATTACCGAGCGAAGGATTTCCGCCATGTTCCGCAGCACGCGCATCACTTTCCGCCGCACGGGCGCCTTGTTCCTGGCCCTGGCAGGCGCCACGGCCCTCCTGTCGCTGCCGGCCGGGGCCGACGACATCGACATCTTCACCGGCGCCTCTGCCGGCGCCACCGACAATCCGCGCATCCTGATCGTGCTCGACAACACCTCGAACTGGGCGCGCCAGAGCCAGAAGTGGCCGGGCGGCGTCTCCCAGGGCCAGTCTGAAGCGAACGCGATCAAGCGCGTGCTGTCCGAAGTCGACGGCTCGATCAGCATGGGCCTGATGGAATTCGTCACCGGGGGCAATGCCAACCAGGATGGCGGCTTCATCCGCTATGCGATCCGGCCGATGGACGCCACCAACAAGGCCGCGCTGGGAAACCAGCTGACCACGATCTACAACAACATCAACAGCCCCGACGAGAAGCGCAACTCGAACACGCCCTACGGCAACCTGATGTACGATGTGTACAACTACTTTGCCGGCGAGCTGTCCTACTCGCCCTCGGCAGTCGTGTCGAGCAAGGCGGACGGCGGCGGCTACACCACCCCCTGGACCCGCTTCAAGTCGCCGCATACCCACGACAATATCTGCGGCAAGACCTACGTCATCTTCATCGGCAACCCGAACTCGAGCGGCCCGTCCTCGGACACGCCGGCCAACACGGCGCTGCTCAACGCGCTCAACAACAACAGGAACGCCAACGGCGCCCTGGTTCCGGTCACCCAGCTCGGCCTCCCGAACTTCAGCAGCAAGAGCGTCAGCACCTCGACCACCGTGGGCACCACGAGCGCCTGCTATGCCAGCCCCACCGCGGCGGCGGCCGCCCTGCCCGCGTTCGCCGCCACCTGCGAAGGCTATACCGACGGCTGCAAGATCGGCACGGCGGTGCCCAGCCCGGCGGGTGTCTGCACGACCGGCAACAGCCAGTACAGCGTGGTGGCGACCGACACCATCATCACCAACGTGCCCACCGGGACCTACAGCACCGATACCGGTCCCCGCAATGCCGACGAATGGGCCCGGCTGATGCACGACCGCGGAGTGCCGATTCCGAACAGTACCGGCACCGGCGCCATCCGTTCGAACGTGACGACCTACACGATCGACGTCTACAACGCCCAGCAGAACGGCGAACACACTTCGCTGATGCTGAGCATGGCCCGCGCCGGCGGCGGCAAGTATTTCGCCGCGAAGAACGAAGAAGCGATCGTCGATGCGCTCAAGGAGATCCTGATCGAGATCAAGGCCGTCAACACGACCTTCGCCTCCACCAGCCTGCCGGTGAACGCCACCAACCGCTCACAGAACGAGAACCAGGTCTTCATCGGCATGTTCCGCCCGGACCCGGGCGCCAAGCCGCGCTGGTTCGGCAACCTCAAGCGTTACCAGCTGGTCGACAACAAGGGCAGCATCGAGCTCGGCGACGCCGCCGGCAAGCTGGCCGTCAACTCGGTGACCGGCTTCGTGACGCCCTGCGCCACCAGCTACTGGAGCAGCGACAGCGGCACCTACTGGAGCGGCATGGGCTTGACGCCCGACCCGGCCGGCGACTGCACGACCAGCGGATTCAACAAGTATTCGGATGCCCCCGACGGGCCATTCGTGGAAAAAGGCGCGGCCGCCCAGATCCTGCGCCAGGGGAACGCGCCGGCCGGCACCACCACCTCGCACGCCGTCAATCGCACCGTCCTGACCCATGTCCCCGGCATCGGCCTGACCCCGCTGACCGCCGCCAACAGCGGCATGGACAGCACCCTTCTCCGCTTCGTCCGGGGCGAAGACACCGAGAACGAGAAGGGCAGCGGCGCGTCCAGCACGACCCGGCCGTCGATCCACGGCGACGTCATCCATTCCCGCCCGCTGCCGGTGAACTACGGCAGCGCCAAGGGCGGCGTCACCGTGTTCTACGGAGCCAATGACGGCACATTCCGCGCACTGGACGCCGCGACCGGGGTCGAGCGCTGGGCCTTCGTCGCGCCCGAGTTCTTCCCGCGACTGTCGCGCCTGAAGAGCAATACGCCGCTGGTGGCGTATCCGGGCATGCCGGACGTGGACCCGGCCCCGACCCGGAAGGATTATTTCTTCGACGGTTCGACCGGCGTGTACCAGAACGCCGACAGCTCGGCCGTCTGGATCTACCCGACCATGCGCCGCGGCGGGCGCATGATCTATGCGCTCGACGTCAGCAATCCCGCCAACCCGCAGTTCAAGTGGAAGGCGGGCTGCCCGAACCTGGACAACGACACCGGCTGCACGCCGGGAATGGCGGGCATCGGCCAGACCTGGTCGACGCCGGCCGTGGCCTTCATCAAGGGCCACGAGGGGGGCAAGAAGCCGGTGCTCGTGGTGGGCGGCGGCTACGACCGCTGCGAGGACGACGACACCCGGGCCCCGAACTGCTCCGCCACCAAGGGCGGCGTGGTCTACGTCCTCGACGCCTTCACCGGCGCGATCCTGCGTAGCTTCCCGACCGAGCGCGCGGTGGCGGCCGACATCGCGATGGTCGACATCGACAACGACGCGATGCCCGACCATGCCTATGCCGCCGACACCGGCGGCAACCTGTACCGGCTGGACTTCGTGAACAACGGCCGCGTGGCGCAGCCGAGCGGATCCTGGACCCAGCGCAAGGTGGCGCAGACCGGCAGCGCCGGCCGCAAGTTCCTGTTCGCGCCAGCCCTGCTGGCCAGCCAGGGCCAGGTCTATGTGGCGATCGGCAGCGGCGACCGCGAGCATCCGCTGGAAGCCCACTACCCGTACAAGGTCGTGACCAACCGCTTCTACGTCTACAAGGACAACCTGTCCAGCCCCCAGGATGCGAAGGCGGTCGACCTCGACCAGCTCGCCAACTACACGGCCGGCAACTTCAATACCTGCGCGAACACGGCGGTGTACCCGAACAGCAGCCTGCAGGGCTGGTTCATGGACCTGAACCAGTACGGACGCGGCGAGCAGACCGTGACCTCGGCCCTGATCGCCGGGGGCATGGTGACGTTCAGCACCAACCGTCCGATCCCCGCCCTGGCCGGCACCTGCTCGACCACGCTGGGCGAGGCGCGCGGCTACTGGGTCAACCTGCTCAACGGTTCCGGCGCGATCGGCGTGGCCGGCACCTGTGGCGGCGACCGCTCCTCGCCTTTCGTGGGCGGCGGCCTGCCGCCCTCGCCGGTGCTCGCCACCGGGGTGCCGGTCGACGGCAAGGCCACCACGGTGGTGATCGGCGCAGTGCAGAAGGACAAGGGCGCCAGCGTCCCGATCGCCCCGCAAAAGATCCGCCCGGCCATCAGCTCCAAGCGCAAGCGCAGCTACAGCTATACCTCCGGCGCCGACTGATCCCTGGGGAAGCGGACCGCGATGCGCGTGCCGCTTCCCGCCACGCCGTTCTCCCCTTCACCGCCTGCATCGCCCAGCTCCACCCGGGCGCGATGCGCCTCGGCGATCTCGCGCACGATCGCCAGGCCCAGGCCGCTGCCCTCGGTCTTGTCGTCCAGCCGGACGAAACGCTCGAACACGGCGGCGCGCCGCTCGGGCGGGATGCCGGGCCCGCTATCCTCGACCACGAACAGCGTGCCGGCCCCTTCCGTCCCGGTCGACACCGTGACCCGGCCGCCGCGCGGCGTGTAGCGCAGCGCATTGTCGACCAGGTTGTCGATGAGGTCGCGCAACAGGTAAGGGTCGCCGGCCAGCGGCGCGGGGGCGAGCTCGAAGCCGAGGTCGATGTCCTTGCGCACCGCCCCTTCGACGAAGGACTGGACCGCCTCGGCCACCAGGGCGGCCAGGTCGAGCGGCGCCAGGCGCGCGCGCGCGAAGCGGTCCGGGTCGGCCCGCTCCAGCGACAGCAGCTGGTTGGCCTGGCGGATCATGCGTTCGTTGGCGCGCAGCAGCAACTCGACGACGCGCTGCGTGTCGGCGTCGTCGCGGTGGCGGGCGGCGAGCCATTCGAGCTGCAGGCGCAGGCCCGCGAGCGGCGTGCGCAACTGGTGCGCGACATTGGCGCGGAACTCGTCCTGGGCCCTGGCGCCGGCGGCGATGCGCCCGAGCAGGTCGTTGAAGGCCGCGACCAGCGGCAGCAGTTCGCGCGGCATGCCGGCATCAGGGAGGGCCGCCAGGTCGCCGCTGCCGCGCGCGTCGAGCCGGGCGCGCAGGCGCGCCAGCGGCGCCAGCCCGTTGCCGACCGAGAACCAGATCAGGCCGACCAGGGCCAGGCTGAACAGTACCTCGAGCAGCACCAGGGCGCGCACGATGGCGGCGCGCACCTGCTGCCGTTGGCGCAAGGTACGGGCGACGCCGACCTCCAGCGGTCCGGCCGCGGTCGGCACCATGAGCGTTGCCGCGCGCACCGGCTGGCCGTGCATGACGGCGTCCCGCACTTGCTGGCCCTCGATGCGTGCCGGAAAGCCCGGGTCGCCGGCCAGCAGCCGGCCGCTGCCGTCGCGCACCACGAACCAGCTGGCGTCGGGCGCCGCGGCGCCCAGCACGCGCGCAGCCGCCTCCGCGCCGTCCGAGCGTGCCGGACCTTCCGTCCGGATCCGGGCGGCCAGGCCGGTTGCGGCGTCGAGCAGGCCCTGGTCGAAGGCCAGCTGGGCCGGCGTCCAGGCCAGCAGGTAGGTGAGCGCGGCGGCGGCGAGATTGAAGACGAGGATCGGCAGCACCAGCCACTTGAGCAGGCGCAGGCGGATGCTGCTCATGCCGGCGTTGGCTGCAGCCCGCTCATGCCGGCGCTTGCGCTTCGAGCAGGTAGCCGAAGCCGCGGATGGTGCGGATGGCCACGCCGGCGCCGTCGAGTTTCAGGCGCAGGCGCGAGACGTAGACCTCGACGGCATTGAGCGTCAGGTCTTCGCCCCAGGGGGCGATGGCGTCGACGATCTGCTGCTTGGAAACAACCCGTCCGCCATGTTTCAGCAGATATTCGAGCACGCCCCACTCGCGGACCGACAGGTCGAGCATGCGCTCGCCGATGCGGGCGCGGCGGGTGGCGGTATCGAGCACGAGCCGGCCAAGCGCGAGCTGGTCCGCCGGCGGCGCGTGACGCCGCGCCAGCGCGCGGATGCGGGCGACCAGTTCGGCCGTGGCGAAGGGCTTGACCAGGTAGTCGTCGGCGCCCGTTTCCAGGCCGCGCACCCGGTCCTCGACCGCGTCGCGGGCAGTCAGCAGCAGCACCGGGATGGCGCTGCCGCGTGCGCGCAGGCGCCGCACGACCTCGAAGCCGTCGATGCCGGGCAGGCCGATGTCGAGCACGATCACCGAGGGGAGCGGCCCGCCCTGCAGGCGCTGGTCCGCCAGCAGCCCGTCCCGCACCAGTTCCACCTGCATGTCCTGCGCCGCAAGCGTGCGCACCAGCCCGTCGGCAAGCACAGCATCGTCTTCGACCAGCAGAATGGGCAGGGGCATCGTGGTTTTCGGGGCGTTGGGATGGGCCCCATTATGCGGGATTTTGTTTCCGCAGCCAAAGAAAAAGGGCGAAAAATCCCGTTTCCTCCAGTAGGACTGGACTGACAAAACCGGATGCGCCAAGCCTACATGGGTGCGACTGCTAATCTTATGTTCGGCACCGGACTATAGCTTTAATGTACACACATCGCGATGAGGAAACGAAAACAAGCCTCACCAGTCGCCCCTGAAGCATGTTCGAGATAAGAGGACAACAAATGAATAACACTCAACTTGGTGGTACGCAAAAAGCGCAGCACAAGATCCCAGCCACGAGTGAGACTGTGAAATCCGCGTCCCGCCCCGTTGTCAGCTATAGCGGCACGCAGCAGAACGAACTGCTCGGAGCCCTGCCTCGCCAAGACCTGGAAACCCTGTTTGAGCACCTGGAACTTGTCCCTCTGCCATTTGGCAAGGAGTTGTTTGAGTATGGCAGCAAATTGGAATACGTGTATTTTCCGACGACGGCAATCGTGTCGCTGCTCTACGTAATGGAAGATGGCGCCACCACCGAGATCGCGGTGGTCGGCCATGAAGGCGCAGTCGGCGTGTCGCTGTTCATGGGCGAGCGCGCCACCTGCAGCGCCGTGGTCCAGAGCGCCGGCTACGGTTACCGCCTGAAGACCCAATACCTGCGTGACGCGTTCAACCGCGGCGGCGCCCTGCCGCAACTGCTGATGCGCTATACCAACGCCCTGTTCGCCCAGATGGCCCAGAACGCCGTCGGCGGCCGCCACAGCTCGATCGAGCAGAAACTGTGCCGCTGGCTGCTGGACCGCCTGGACCGCTCGCCGAGCAACGAGCTGAAAGTGACCCAGGAACTCATCTCCATCATGCTGGGTGTGCGCCGCGAGAGCATCACCGCCGCCGCCGGCAAGCTGCAGGATGAAGGCCTGATCCAGTACCGCCGCGGCAACATCACCGTTCTCGACCGCGCAGGTCTGGAAGAGTACGCCGGCGAATGCTACAAGGTCGCCAAGTCGGAATACGACCGCCTGCTCATGGATGTGGCGCGTTAAGATTCACCGAAGCGTTTGACGACGCCGTCTCCGGTAATGCCGGAGACGGCGTTTTTACTTCCGGGGCCAGCGCAGTCGGCGCGCCCGGGGTGCCGCCCTCCCCGCCCGGCGCGGCCGTAGGAATCCAGGCGCGGATACAGGTTCCCACGCCGTTGACGCCACGCTCGATCGCCAGGGTTCCGCCCAGCAGCAAGGCGCGCTCGCGCATGCCCAGCAGGCCATGGGATTTCGATTTCGCCATCGCATCGGCAGGAATGCCGATGCCGTCGTCGGTCACCTCGAGGCCCCAACCGTCCGGCTCGCGCGTCAGGTTGACGATGACCGTGCGCGCCTGCGCGTACTTGGCGACATTGTTCAGGGCTTCCTGGGTGATCCGGAACAGCGCAATGGCCTGCATCGGGCCGGCGGCATCCGCCTCGGCGTCGATCAGCGCGTCGCAGTCCAGCGCCGTGACGCGCGCGTAGTCGGCGCAATAGCTCTGCAGTGCAGCCGACAGGCCCATGTTGTCGAGCAGGCTCGGGCGCAGGTTCTCGATGATGCGGCGCTTGAGCTGGACGGTATCGACCAGGGTCTTGCGCGCCCGGCCGAGCTTGGATGCCAGCTCCGGATGGGTAGCGCGCAATTGTTCGCTCACCGTGGTGAGGTCCATGCCGATCGCCGTGAGGTTGGCGCCCATCTCGTCGTGCAGTTCGCGTGCCAGGCGCGACTTTTCTTCTTCCGACACCCGGATCAGGTGGCGCGACAGCACCGACAATTGCTCGGTGCGCTCGGCAACGATGCGTTCGAGGCCGTCGTTCGTCTCCTGCAGCGCCCCCTCGGCGCGCAGGCGCAGGCGGAAGCTGCGCTGCACCAGGCTGTGGAACAGCAGAATGACGAGGATCGCGGCCACATTGATTCCCACGCCGGACAGGACAGTCCAGCGCGACTGCTCATAGAAGTCCGCTGTGCGCGTGGCCAGCAGTTCGTTCTGTTCGCGCGTCATGATCACCACCTGCAGGCGGATCTCGTCCATCTCGCCGCGCTCTTCGGCTGCGGCGATGGCGACGATGTCGACCAGCCCGCCCTTCCGGTAGACCTCGAGCGCCTGGTGCATCAGGCCGAGCTTGCGCTGCACGAGCGAGCGCAACTGCGCCAGGTTCTTCGTCTGCGAGGGATTGTCGGCCAGTAAGACCCCAAGCGCGCGCAACTGGTTGTCGATCTGCTGGGGGGCCGCATGCAGGGGGCCAAGGTTCACTTCCGAGCCCGACAGGAAATAGCCACGCAATCCGCTCTCGGCATCGGTGACGAGCAGGTTCAGGTACTGGAGTTCGTCCGACACGCGCGCGGTCTGCGCCTGCAGGGTATTGGCGGATCTGAGGTCATCGAGGTTGCGGATCAGGAAAACCCCGTTGAGGACGAGGATGACCACGCACACTGCGCACAGCAAGGTCTTCGAGAGGGGCAGGCTGCGGACCGGCTTGCCATCATGGGCAGTGGAAAAGTTCATGAGCTTCCTTTCACGCAACTTGCGCCGTCCGGGGCGATTATAGTCGCGTCAGCGATATATTGCAGAGCATTATTGCTGCGGTGCGAGTGCTGAGTTGCGTGAGGGTTACAACTATTGCAGGAGCAGGCAAACACGGACTGCTCCAGGGCCCGCAACGGCGGGGTTTTCTGTGCCGTTGCAGCATACGGGTGTCAGTGTACGCGGAATCCTGGGATGTGCAATGGGCCTCGGCCGTGGTGCGTGGCCGGCGCTGCGATACAGGAAGACGGCATGGGTGGGCGCAGTCGCAGGCCCTGAAAATCAAAAGGCGCCACGAAGGCGCCCTGGTGCGGATGCGCCTTGCGCAGGCCGGATGAGGCTGCGCGGCGCGGCTGCCTGCCCGTTCAGTCGAGCAGGTTGTTCTTCATGGCGTAATAAGTCAGGTCGCTGTTCGACTGCAGGCCCATCTTCTCCATGATGCGGGTACGGTAGGTCGACACGGTCTTGATCGACAGCGACAGCGCGTTGCCGATGTCCGACACGGTGGCGCCCTTCGCCAGCCGCAGGAAGACCTGGAACTCGCGATCCGACAGCTCGGTGTGCAGCGCCGTATTCGGGTCGCGGTCGAAGCTCTGCGCGAGCAGCTCGCCCACGGTCGAGCTCACGTAACGGCGGCCCTGATACACGGTGCGTACGGCCGTCTTGAGCTCGTCGGCCTCGCATTCCTTGTTCAGGTAGCCGTTGGCGCCCATCTTGAACAGGTTGAGCGCGTATTGCTGCGCCGGATACCCCGACAGGATCAGCACCGGCAGGTTGGGCTGGCCCTGGCGGATGGTGCGCAGGATGTCGATGCCGCTTTGGTCCGGCATCGCGATGTCGAGCAGCAGCACGTCGCAGATCTCGCGGCGAGCGATATCGAGGGCTTCCCGCCCGGTGGCGCCTTCGGCGACGACTTCGAATTCGCCCGACGACGAGAAAATCTGTTTGAACCCTGCTCGAACTATTTGGTGATCGTCACAAATGGCAACGCGTATCATTGTCTTCCCTTAAATTTTCCTTTAGGCAGGAAAGTGCCGGGTCCGTCCAACGCCCCAGCTTGCATGCGTTGAAAAATCAGCATGACCGCAGGTGACATTCTAACACTCTGGCGCTGCGCATCAACAACACACACATGCTGAGTTATCCATCGCATGCGGGAATGCCTGAGCAGGCGTCGAACAGTAAGCGAATATGGGTGCTCGAATCGGTATGTCAATGACGAGTTGAGAACAGCAAGCACGACAGCGAGCGCATCAGGCGCGGGCAGCACATCCGCGGCACGGATGAACCAGCCCCGCTTACACGAGGCTGTTTCCGTGCTTGAGCAGTGCGAGGATCTCCAGCAGCTCGGCACGCACCATGTCGGCGTCGACGGCGGGTGCGGCTGGCGGCAGTTCGACCTCGGGCTCGTCGGCGACTGCGTGACCGCGGCCGTCGAGGCGGTTACGGGCGCCGCTGATGGTGAAGCCCTGCTCGTACAGCAGTTCGCGGATGCGCCGGATCAGCAGCACTTCGTGATGCTGGTAATAACGGCGGTTACCTCGGCGTTTGACCGGCTTTAGCTGAGTAAATTCCTGCTCCCAGTAGCGCAAGACGTGCGGCTTGACTCCACACAAATCGCTCACTTCACCGATCGTGAAGTAACGCTTCGCCGGGATCGGCGGCAGCACAACGGGTTCAGGCTTGTTCAGGCGGTCGGTCATTGATCACTCAGGCAGCACGCGCCAGCGAACTACTCGCAGGACTGGTCTCCTCGACCATTGCCTTGAGCTTCTGGCTCGCATGAAAAGTCACGACGCGGCGCGCCGTGATGGGGATTTCTTCCCCGGTTTTTGGATTGCGGCCCGGCCGCTGCGGCTTGTCGCGCAACTGGAAGTTGCCGAAGCCGGACAGCTTGACCGCTTCGCCGCGCTCGAGCGCGTTGCGGATCTCGTCGAAAAAGGTCTCGACCATGTCCTTGGCTTCGCGCTTGTTCAGGCCGACCTGCTCGAACAGCAGCTCGGCCAGCTCGGCCTTGGTCAGCGTCGGCAATTCCTTTTCCGCTTCCTTCCGCACCCGCGCGACCTGCATCGCGCGATGCAGGTCGGCTGCCAGTGCTTCCTGGAAAACAGCCGAGTCAACGTCGTTGTTATTAATTTTGAAGCCCTACCTTCAAGTGAAACGATGTTTTGGAATCGTGGTTCGGCCTGCGCGTTCGCGTACTGCCGGTACGCGCACTGCAAGGACGGTCACGCACGCAGCTTTGCGCCGACTTTTTCTTCTGCAACACGGGACAGCGCCGCCATGACGGCGTCCACCACCTCGTCCTGCAGCGTGGATTGAGTATCTTGCAAGCTAAAGCGGAAAGCAAGGCTTTTTTCATCCGTCTCCAGCCCCTTGCCGCGGTATTCATCAAACAAAACAACGGCTTGCACGATCTTTCCATTCGGATTGCCGGCAATCTCGGCCTGGAATGCGTCGAGCACATCCTGGGCTGCGACGCCCTGCTTGACCACCAGTGCCAGGTCGCGCGTGGCGCCCGGGAACTTCGAGATCTCGGTGTACGACGGCACGCCGCGCCGGCGCAGCGCCTCGGCATCGACTTCGAACAGCACCGGCGCCTGCGGCAGGTCGTACTTCTGCAGCCAGCGCGGGTGCAGTTCGCCGATGAAGCCGATTTGCTTGCCGTCCAGTTCGACGAAGGCGCTGCGGCCCGGGTGCAGCGCCGGGTGCTCGCCCTTCACGAAGCGCACGGCGCCTGGGGCGAACAGCGCCTCCAGGTCGGCCTTGACGTCGAAGAAGTCGACCGCGCGGGTCTTTTCGCCCCACTGCTCGTCGACAGACGGGCCGTAGGCGATGGCGGCGACGCGCTTGGGCTGGTCGTAGCCGGCGATCGACAGCGGGCCGTCGGCCGCAGCCGGATTGCGCTTGAACACGGCGCCGATCTCGAACGCTCGCACGCGGCCGGCCTTGCGGTTGACGTTGTAGCGCACGTTGGCCACCAGGCTGCCCACCAGGTTCGAGCGCATCACGCTCATCTGGCTGGCGATCGGGTTCTGCAGGCGGATCGGCTCCGCGTTGGCGGCGAAGTCCTGCTCCCACTGCGCTTCCACGAAGCTCATGTTGACGACTTCCTGGTAGCCCAGGTCGGCCAGCTGGTGGCGGATCGCGAACAGGGAGCGGGTGTTTTCCGGCTCGATCAGCATGCTGCTGGCCGCCACCGGCGGATTGGCCGGGATGTTCTCGAAGCCGTACACGCGCGCCACTTCCTCGATCAGGTCTTCCTCGATCTCGATGTCGAAGCGGTACGAGGGCGAGGTCACCTGGAACACGCCGTTGTCGAACGTGAACGGCAGCTGCAGGCGGGTGAAGATGTCCGCCACGAGCTCGTCGGTGAGCGGCACGCCGATCACCTTGGCGGCGCGCGCCGTGCGCATGCTCACCACCTTCGGCTGCGGCAGGTTCACGGCCTGGTCGTCGACCGGACCGACCCGGGTAGCGTCGGTGCCGCAGATCTCGACGATCAGCGCGGTGATGCGCTCGAGGTGATCCACGGTGGTGGCATAGTCCACGCCGCGCTCGAAGCGGTGCGCCGCGTCGGTCGAGAAGTTGTACTTGCGGGCACGGCCCTGGATGGCGTTGGGCCACCAGAAGGCCGCTTCCAGGTAGATGTCGGCGGTGTCCAGGGTGACGGCGGTCGAGTCGCCGCCCATGATGCCGGCCAGCGATTCGATCGCCGATTCGTCGGCGATCACGCCGACCCACTCGTCGACCTCGACCGTGTTGCCGTTCAGGAGCTTCAGGGTTTCGCCCTTCCTGCCCCAGCGGACATCCAGGCCGCCATGGATCTTGGCCAGGTCAAACACGTGCGACGGACGGCCGACTTCGAGCATCACATAGTTCGAGATGTCGACCAGGGCCGACACCGAACGCTGGCCGCTGCGCTCGAGTCGCTGGACCATCCAGTCCGGCGTGGCGGCGCGCGCATTCAGGCCGCGGATGACGCGACCCGAGAAGCGGCCGCACAGGTCCGGCGCGGAGATTTTCACCGGCAGGGTCTCGTCGAGGTTCACGGCGACCTGCTTCGTGGTCGGCACGTGCAGCGGGGTGCCGGTCAAGGCCGAGACTTCGCGCGCCACGCCCAGCACCGAGAGGCAGTCCGCCTTGTTCGGGGTCAGCTTGATGGTGAATTTCAGGTCGTCCAGGCCGAGGTAGTCGCGGATGCTGGTGCCGACCGGTGCGTCTTGCGGCAGTTCCATCAGTCCGCTGCCTTCTTCGCTGATCTTCAGCTCCTTGCTTGAACACATCATGCCCTGCGACTCGACGCCGCGCAGCTTGCCGACCTTGATTTCGAAAGGCTTGCCGTCAAGGCCCGGCGGCAGCACGGCGCCGGCCTTGGCGCAAATCGCCTTCATGCCGGCGCGCACGTTCGGTGCGCCGCAGACGATATTCAGGAGTTCGCCGGTACCGACGTCCACCTGGCAGACATTCAGGCGGTCGGCGTTCGGGTGCTTGGCCACTTCCTTGACCTCGGCCACCACCACGTTCGAGAACGGCGGGGCGACCGGCTCGATTTCCTCGACTTCCAGGCCGGACATGGTCAGCAGGTGGGACAGTTCACTTGAGGTCATTTTCGGATCGACCATGGAACGGAGCCAGTTTTCGGAGAATTGCATGTTCTTTTTACCTTGTAACCGCGTGACGGATTTATTACTGAGCGTACTGAATAGACGGCCTGATTAATTAAACTGCTTCAGGAAACGCAAGTCGCCTTCATAGAACAGGCGCAGGTCGTTGATCCCGTAACGCAGCATGGTCAGGCGCTCCAGGCCGGAGCCGAAGGCGAAGCCGATGAATTTTTCCGGGTCCAGCCCGAAGTTGCGCACGACGGTCGGATGCACCTGGCCGGCGCCCGAGACTTCCAGCCAGCGGCCCTTGAGCGGGCCGGAGCCGAAGGCGATATCGATCTCGGCCGACGGTTCGGTGAACGGGAAGTACGACGGACGGAAGCGCACCTCCAGGTCGTCGGTCTCGAAGAAGGCCTTGACGAAGTTCAGGTATACGCCCTTGAGGTCGGCGAAGCTGATGTCCTCGCCGATCCACAGGCCCTCGACCTGGTGGAACATCGGCGAGTGGGTGGCGTCGCTGTCGACGCGGTAGGTGCGGCCCGGCGCGATCACCTTGATCGGCGGGGTATGGGTGCGCGCATAGCGCACCTGCATCGGGCTGGTGTGGGTGCGCAGCAGCAGCGGTTTGCCGGTGCTGTCGTTGCCCTCGATGTAGAAGGTGTCCTGCATCGAACGGGCCGGATGGTTTTCCGGGCTGTTCAGCGCGGTGAAGTTGGTCCAGTCGGTCTCGATCTCGGGGCCGTCGGCCACGTCGAAACCGATGGAACGGAAGATCTGCTCGACGCGCTCCCAGGTGCGCATCACCGGGTGGATGCCGCCTTTCGCGCGGCCGCGGCCCGGCAGGGTCACGTCGATCGCTTCGGCATTCAGGCGCGCCTCCAGCTGGGCATTGGCCAGGGCATCGCGGCGGCCGGTCAGTGCGCTTTCGATTTTTTCTTTTGCGGCATTGATCAGGGCGCCCTGCGCCTTGCGCTGTTCGGGGTCGAGCTTGCCGAGGCCCTTCATCAGGTCGGTGATTTGCCCGGTCTTGCCCAGGTATTTGGCTTTGGCGTTTTCGAGCGCGGCGGCATCAAGGGCGGCGGCGAAATCAGCCTGTGCGGCGGAGACGAGATCTTCCAGCGATTGCATCTTTGTTCTTTTCCTGTATTGAGTGGCAGCGCTACAGGGTCTCACAGAAGCGTAGCGAGCGGCGGCAATGCTGGCCGAGAAGCGCAGGTGTACGAGCAGTACAGCAAGCATCGCAGGCCGGCAGTGCAACGCGCAGTAGCTTCTGCGAGGCCCCACCACAATCAAAAACGGGGCACAGGTTCTGCAACCGTGCCCCGCTCTTTTGCCCTAAGTTACCCCAGGACTGGTCTTGCTAGCTAACTGGCTGAATTAGGCAGCCAGCTTGGCCTTGGCGGCGGTGACAATCGCGGCGAATGCCGGCTTGTCGTGCACAGCCATGTCGGCCAGGACTTTACGGTCCAGTTCAATCCCGGACTTCTTCAGGCCGTTCATGAAGGCGCTGTAGGTCATGCCGTGCGAACGCGATGCTGCGTTGATACGGGTGATCCACAGGGCGCGGAAGACGCGCTTCTTGTTACGACGGTCGCGGTATGCGTATTGGCCAGCGCGCATGACTGCTTGCTTGGCGATACGGAATACCTTGCTGCGGCGGCCGCGGTAGCCTTTTGCAAGTTCAAGGACTTTCTTGTGACGGGCACGTGCAGTAACCCCACGTTTTACTCGAGGCATGGTAGCTCCCTTTGTATTAGATTAGTGAGATTAAGCGGAAGGCATCATACGCAGAACGCTCGTGACGTCCGACGCATTGATGTTACGGGTGCCGCGCAGCTGACGCTTGTTCTTGGTGGTCTTCTTGGTCAGGATGTGACGCTTGAACGCCATACCCGACTTGACGGTACCACCCGGACGCACGCGAAAACGCTTCTTCGCGGAGCTTTTGGTTTTCATTTTTGGCATAGTCATCTGCCCTTTTACGGACAGCCTCTATACGACAGGATTGCAGGTGGCGGCAACGCCGCTCTTGGATGCCTGCTTTCACTTGTCTTGCAGCCGACGCCACTACCTGCCGACTACAACCTGCTTGTCAAAAACAGGAACCGCAGATGATAGCACAGGTTTGCGTGGAATGGTTGGGGCCAGGAACGGGTTTTGCCGGCTGCGGTGCGCAGCGCCGACAAACCGCACAAACGAACGCAGGCCGGGCCGGGTGCAGCTTTCGCTGCAACCCGGACCCGGCCCGGCACGCTGACTCTTCGAAGAATTACTTCTTCTTCTTCGGCGCAACCACCATGATCATCTGGCGACCCTCGAGCTTCGGGAACTGCTCGACCTGGCCGAACTCCTCCAGGTCGCCGCGCAGGCGCTCGAGCATGCGCATGCCGATGTCCTGGTGCGCCATTTCGCGGCCGCGGAAGCGCAGCGTGATCTTGGTCTTGTCGCCGTCTTCCAGGAACTTGATGAGGTTGCGCAGCTTGATGCTGTAGTCGCCTTCATCGGTACCCGGGCGGAACTTGACTTCCTTGACCTGGATGATCTTCTGCTTCAGCTTGGCTTCATGCGCCTTCTTCTGCTCGGAGTACTTGAACTTGCCGTAGTCCATCAGGCGGCAGACCGGCGGGCTCGCGTTCGGCGCGATTTCCACCAGGTCGACGTTCTTTTCCTCGGCCAGGCGGAACGCCTCCGCCAGGCTCACGATGCCCAGCGGCTCGTTGTCCACGCCGTTCAGGCGCATTTCGGGATGGGTGATCTCGCCGTTGATGCGATGCTGTTTGTCAGTAGCTATGTCTATTCCTTTGAAAGTATGGTGTTTGGCCGCGGATTATTTTGCCTTGGCGGCGACTTCGCCCACCAGGCGCTCCACGAGCGCGTCGACGGACATCACGCCCAGGTCGACATTGCCCCGTGCACGCACGGCCACCGTATTCGCTTCACGTTCCTTGTCGCCGACCACCAGGATGTATGGCAGCTTTTGGACGGAATGCTCGCGAATTTTATAAGTAATCTTCTCGTTCCGCAAATCAGCGTGAACGCGCAGCCCAGCCGCGCGCAACTTGGCCTCGACCTGCTTGACGTAATCTGCTTGCGCATCCGAAATATTCAAGACCGCGACCTGCACTGGCGCCAGCCACAGCGGCAGCGCGCCGGCGTAGTTCTCGATCAGGATGCCGATGAAGCGCTCCATCGAGCCGACGATGGCGCGGTGCAGCATCACCGGCACCTTGCGGGTGTTGTCTTCCGCGACATACTCGGCGCCGAGGCGGCCCGGCATCGAGAAGTCGACCTGCATGGTGCCGACCTGCCATGGGCGGCCCAAGCTATCCTTCAGGTGGTACTCGATTTTCGGGCCGTAGAAGGCGCCCTCGCCCGGCAGCTCGGTCCACTCGACACCGCAGCCGCGCAGCGCCGAACGCAGCGCCTCTTCGGCCTGGTCCCACACTTCGTCGGAACCGATGCGGTTTTCCGGGCGCAGGGCGATCTTGACGTCGATGTTGTCGAAGCCGAAGTCCTCGTACACCTGCATCGCCTGGGCGTGGAAAGCCACCACTTCCGGCGCAATCTGGTCTTCGGTGCAAAAGACGTGGCCGTCGTCCTGGGTGAAGCCGCGCACGCGCATCAGGCCGTGCAGCGCGCCCGAGGACTCGTTGCGGTGGCACTGGCCGAACTCGCCGTAGCGCAGCGGCAGGTCACGATAGGAGCGCAGGCCGGCGTTATAGATCTGCACGTGGCCCGGGCAGTTCATCGGCTTGAGCGCGTAGGTGCGGCTTTCCGACTCGGTCGTGAACATGTTTTCACGATAGTTGTCCCAGTGGCCGGTCTTCTGCCACAGGGTCACGTCGATGATCTGCGGCGCCTTGACTTCGTTGTAGCCGGTGGCCTGGTAGGTCTTGCGCATGTACTGCTCGACCTGCTGCCAGATGGTCCAGCCCTTCGGATGCCAGAAGATCAGGCCGGGGGCTTCATCCTGGAAGTGGAAGAAGTCCAGCTGCTTTCCGAGTTTCCTGTGGTCGCGCTTCTCGGCCTCTTCCAGCATGTGCAGGTACTGCTCCTGGTCTTCCTTCTTGGTCCAGGCGGTGCCGTACACGCGCTGCAGCATCTCGTTCTTGGAGTCGCCGCGCCAGTAGGCGCCGGCCAGCTTCATCAGCTTGAAGACCTTCAGCTTGCCGGTCGAGGGCACGTGCGGGCCGCGGCACAGGTCGGTGAAACCGCCCTGCTCGTACAGCGACACGTCTTCGCCCGCCGGGATCGAGGCGATGATCTCGGCCTTGTAGTCTTCGCCGATGGATTTGAAGTAAGCGACGGCCTCGTCGCGCGGCAGCACCTTGCGGGCAACCGGCTGGTCCTTCTTGGCCAGTTCCTGCATCTTCTTTTCGATGGCCGCCAGGTCGTCCGGGGTAAACGGGCGCTTGTACGAGAAGTCGTAGTAGAAGCCGTTCTCGATGACCGGACCGATGGTGACCTGCGCTTCCGGGAACAGTTCCTTGACGGCGTGGGCCAGCAGGTGGGCGGTCGAATGGCGGATGACTTCCAGGCCGTCCGGATCGCGATCGGTGACGATCGCCAGGTCGGCGTCGTCCTCGATCAGGAAGGAGGTGTCGACGACCTTGCCGTTGACCTTGCCCGCCAGGGCAGCCTTGGCCAGGCTCGGCGCGATGTTCTGGGCCACCTGGGCGACCGTGACCGGCCCCTCGAATTGACGGCTGGAGCCATCCGGAAGTCGTACGTTCAACATGTTGATCTCCAATCGGCGCCGACGCGCCCGCTAAGATTGATAACTAGAAATTTAAAAACGATGGACGAAAAAAAACGCGCACCAGGCGCGTTTTCTTCAGTGTTGTCGAGATCCTTCGGACAAAAGGCCACCGTACCGCGTCTAGCGATTCCCCCACAACCAGGTTGTAGTTCGCGGTGTCATAACCGTTTGTGCCTTTCTCGCTCTTACTGACGACAAGAGCGGAAAACCGTAGTTCCCCGCGCTTGCCTTGATGTTCTGGTGGGCGGTGCAGAATTCGAATCTGCGACCCCTTGGATGTCGACCAAGTATTCTAACCAGCTGAACTAACCGCCCGATACGGTGCATTATAAGGAGCGCGCCCCTGATCCGCAAGGCTTGTCCAGGAAAAAGTTTTCCGGTGAGCTTGCCTGACTCCCGGAATCGCGTTTGCTTTACACTGGGAGGTTGTACAAACCATCATTTGCAACGATGCCTGCCCACCGAGCCGACCCTTCGTCCGCCCACCTGCACGCCCACCTCGACGGCGACGCGCGCCACGCCCATTTCATCGAGGCGCGCAGCCAGTCGACCCTGGCGATCGCGCTCGGGCTGACCCTGCTGTTCGCCGTGGTCGAAGTCGTCACCGGTTTCATTTCGAATTCGCTGGCCCTCATCGCCGACGCCGGCCACATGGTCACGGACGCGGCGGCGCTCGGCCTGGCCCTGCTGGCGCAGCTGATCGCCGCGCGCCCGCCGTCCGCGCGCCACTCGTTCGGCTTCGTGCGCGCCGAAGCGCTGGCCGCCTTCGTCAACAGCCTGGCCATGCTGCTGCTGGTCGGCTGGATCGCCTGGCAGGCTGGGCAACGCCTGCTGCACCCGGAGCACGTGCAGGGCGGCATTGTGCTGGTGGTGGCCGCCATCGGCGCCGGGATCAACCTGCTGGTGGCCTGGATCCTGTCGCGCGGCACCCAGAGCATCAACACCCGCGCGGCGCTGGTCAACGTGATGGGCGACCTGCTCGGCTCGCTGGCGGCGATCGCGGCGGGCGCCATCATCTATTTCACCGGCTGGGTGCGGGTCGACCCGATCCTGTCGATCTTCGTCTCGCTGCTGATCCTGCGTTCCACGATCGGCATCCTGCGCGAGTCCTACCACTTCCTGATGGAAGGGGTCCCCAGCCAGATCGACTACCTGGAGGTGGGCGCCAGCCTGAAATCCGTCGAGGGCGTGCTCGACGTGCACGACCTGCACGTGTGGGACATGTCGCCCGGCCACCCTGCCCTCATCGGCCACCTGGAGATCGCCAGCCTCGACCAGTGGCCCGCCGTGCTGGCGGCAGTGCGCGCCGTGCTGCGCGACAAGCATGGCATCGACCACGTGACGCTGCAGCCGGAGGCGGCCGGCGGCAAGTCGCTCTAGCCCCTTCGGCCCTTCGGCATGGGCAACTGCCTGTAAGCCGGGTCTTACCCGAGCAGGGTGCGCACGCCGACAGCAACCGTTCCGGCGACTCGGCATACTCCGCACATGGACTGCGATCGCACTGTTTTCGACACCCTCATCATCGGCGGCGGCCCGGCCGGCCTGACGGCCGCCGTCTACCTGCGCCGCTTCACGCGCCACATCGCGCTGGTCGACAAGGGCAACAGCCGGCTCTCCTGGATTCCCGTGTCGCACAACTATCCCGGCTTCCCGGAGGGCATCAACGGCGTGGAGCTGCTGGAGAACCTGCGCGCCCAGCTTGCCAACTACGGCGGACGGGTCATGCCGGGCGAGATCCTCGACCTGCGGCTGGAGGACGGCGTGTTCGTCGGCACCTACGCGCCAGCCGACGGCAACGGCGAAACCTGCGAACTGCGCGCCCTGACCGTGCTGCTGGCCACCGGCGTCGCCGACGGCGGCATGCCGGTCGAGCGCTGGGACGAAGCGGTCCGCTGCGGCGCGGTGCGCCTGTGTCCGGTGTGCGACGGCTGGGACGTGATCGACAAGCGCATCGGCGTGGTCACCTCGGAAACCAACCCGGTCGGGCACGCCCTGTTCATGCGCACCTTCAGCGCCGACGTACTGCTGTTCGAGCGCACGCCGGAATCGGCCCTGGGCGAGGAAGACCGCCAGCGCCTGGCCGCGGCGGGGGTGAAGCTGATCGAGTCGCCGCTGGCCGGCGTGACGATGAGCGACGACATGAAGCCCATCCTGCACACCAAGGATGGCGAAGACTACCGTTGCGACGTGTTCTACCCGATGCTCGGCGAAACCGCCCGCTCCGACCTGGCCAGCGCGCTCGGCGCCGACACCGTCGAATGCGACAAGCTGCCGGTGGACGACCACTGCCGCACCTCGGTGCCCGGCCTGTTTGCGGTCGGCGACGTCACCCGCGGACTGAACCAGATCGCGGTGGCCACCGGCCAGGCGGCGCTGGCCGCCACCACCATCCACAACATGCTACCGTGGGCGCTGCGGCCGGCGCTGGACACCGCTACCGAGCAAAGCTGAGATCAGGACCGCTTCAACTGCCCGATGACGCTCGCCACCTTGGTGGTAATCACGTCGACTGCCGGGCCATTCGCGCCGTGCGGCAAGATCACATCAGCGTGCCGCTTGGTCGGCTCGATGAACTGCTTGTGCATCGGGCGTACCGTTTCCAGGTACTGGTTGACGATGCTCTCCATCGAGCGGCCGCGTTCGGCAACGTCCCGTTGCATGCGGCGGATGAAGCGGACATCGGGAGCCGTGTCGACAAAGATCTTCAGCGACATCATGTTGCGCAAGTCTGCGTCATACAAGGCGAACAGGCCTTCGATCACGACGACCGGCGCCGGCTTGACGGGAATGGTTTTATTGGAGCGGTTGTCGATCGTGAAATCGTACTCTGGCATCTCGATCGCCTCGCCATTGCGCAAGGCCTGGACATGCTGGATCAGCAAGGGCCAGTCGAAGGCCTGCGGATGGTCGTAATTCTGCTTGCGGCGCACTTCCGGGGGAAGGTCGGACTGGTCGCGGTAGTAATCGTCCTGCATCACGACCGAAACCACATCGGCGCCGAACGACGCCAGCACTTGTTGGGACACCGTCGACTTGCCGCTGCCGCTTCCGCCGGCAACGCCAATGACAAACGGGGGGGTGGAAATCTGATTCATCCCCGAATGATACCGGAGCGGCGCGCGAACCGACAGGGGTGGGGCGGACCTCCGAAGCGTTTGGCTACCTACGGTGCTTGCATGAGCCTGTCCGTCAGGGCCTGCTTCAGGTTCCGTCTTCGTCTGGCGCGACAAACAGACGGCCCAAAGCAATGGGATGGACTCCTCCTCCCCCTAAGGGCACGTAAGTGCCAAACTGGAGTTTCCACACAACCGGTTTGGAAAGAAGGAGTCCGTCATGAAGCTTATCCGCGTTGGGGTCGATTTGGCAA
>NZ_JBHLWP010000028.1:0-1689 GCF_042432755.1 Massilia consociata | reverse complement strand
GGCCCAGGCTGTGTAAAAACCTTGTGACCTTGTAAACGAACCGGGTTCGGTAAACGTTGAGCCAGTATCTCATCACTGGGGTGCCAAATGAAGCGCTTTATTGAAGGCGAAGACCGCGGGCAAGGCACGCTACTTCCAGAGCACCTGGAGGACTACGTCACCGAGGAAAACCCAGTTCGCGTAGTCGACGTATTCGTCGATGAGCTGGACATGGCCATCCTGGGTTTTGCGCGGGTAGTGCCTGCAAAGACTGGTAGGCCAGCGTACCACCCGGCTGTACTACTCAAGCTCTACATCTACGGCTACCTGAACCGCATCCAGTCGAGCCGCAGGCTCGAGCGCGAAGCGCAGCGCAATGTCGAGCTGATGTGGCTGACCAGGCGCCTGGCCCCGGACTTCAAGACGATAGCTAACTTCCGCAAAGACAACGGCAAAGCCATTCGCAACGTCTGCAGGCAGTTCGTCGTCTTGTGCCAGCAGCTGGATCTGTTCTCGGATGCAGTCGTGGCGATCGACGGCAGCAAGTTCAAGGCCGTCAACAGCAGCGACCGCAACTTCACCGATGCCAAGCTTAAGCGCAGGATGGCGGAGATCGAAGCGAACATCAGTCGCTATCTGGCAGAACTGGACTCGGCGGACCGGCAGCAACCAGTTGCTGCGCAAGCGAAAAGCGTTCGCCTGAACGACAAGATCGCAGCGCTGAGATCGCAGATGGCTACGCTCAAGGAAATCGAAGCGAAGCTGGAAAAGACTGGCGAAACGCAGATCTCGCTCACCGATCCGGACGCGCGTTCAATGATGACGCGCGGCTCAGGCATCGTGGGCTATAACGTGCAAACTGCGGTCGACGCCAAACACCATTTGATCGTCGAGCACGAGGTCACCAACAATGGCAGCGACCGTGATCAATTGTCCGGCATGGCAAAGAAGGCCCGCACAGCGATCGGTACGGCGACATTGACCGCCATTGCCGACCGAGGCTACTTCAAAGGCGAGGAAATCCTGGCCTGTCATGAGGCGGGCATACGTGCTTTGGTGCCGCCTACGAAGACTTCCGTGGCCAAGGCCGATGGCCGATTCGACAAGGCCGACTTCATCTACGATCCCGAAAAGAACGAGTATCGCTGCCCGGCCGGCGAAGCCTTGATATGGCGATTTTCCAGCGTCGAGAAAGGCATGACGAATCACCGCTATTGGAGCTCGAACTGCAAGGCTTGCCCGCTCAAGGACAGGTGCACGCCGAGCGCGCAGCGGCGTGTGACGCGCTGGGAACATCAGGACGTGCTCGACGACATGCAGGCGCGTCTTGAACAGACACCCGACGCCATGCGCATCCGACGTTCAACCGTCGAGCATCCCTATGCCACGATTAAGGCATGGATGGGATCCACGCACTTCCTAACCAAAGGCCTGGAGCGTGTAAAGATCGAAATGAGCCTGCATGTGCTGGCTTACAACTTCAGTCGTTTGCTCACGCTGCTTGGCATGCGGAGCATGCTGGCGGCGATCAGGGCGTACGCCCGTTTTTTGCCGCAAACCGGGCTGTTTGGAGCGTTCTTGCTGCTGGTCTTGTCGAGGACTGAAAAACAGGTCGGCCACGACTATGGCGCTTTTATAGGCTTCTAAATAGACCGTGAGCCGTACAATTCGGCTTACGGATCCAGCTGATGAGTTTTTACACAGTCTGGG
>NZ_JBHLWP010000027.1:0-1046 GCF_042432755.1 Massilia consociata | reverse complement strand
GGCTTTGTTGAGCAAATCGAGCGAAGGCCGAGCTGACGCTATTTGTGGTTAGTTTTATAACACCGGGACCGTAATCGGGGTGCCCATCCGAGTGAAGCGGTTGAGCACGTCAGCACGTATCTGCAATTCGGCCACCTGACGATCGAAGTCGCGTGCCATGACGCATTCGCCCAACAGCTTGAAGCAGCGCATTTTGGTTTCGACAAGACTGCGCCGGTGGTATCCGCTCCACTTCTTCCAGATCGCCCGACCCAGCCTGCGCGTCGTGTGCAGTATCTCGTTACGCTCATTGGCACCGCAGCGGTTCGCCTTCCAGGGTTTGGCATTCTTGCGGGTCGGGATGATGGCTGGAGCGGCACGCCGGGCGATGGCCTCGTGGCAGTCCTTCGTGTCATAAGCGCCATCGCCGCTGACGCTGGCAATCTTCTCATCGACAGGAATTTGGTCGAGCAGCGCTGGCAGGACAGGCGCATCGCCAATGCTGTTGTCGGTCACCTCCATGGCTCGGATCTCCAAAGTGGACGCGTCGATCCCAAGGTGCACCTTGCGCCATTGACGGCGGTATTCCGCGCCGTGCTTCTTCGTCTTCCACTCGCCTTCGCCCAGCATCTTGATGCCCGTGCTATCCACCAGCAGATGCAGTCCCGTCGTGGTCGGCACCGCTCCAATGGCAACCTGCAGCGTCTTCTGGCGCCGGCTGACCGTGCTGTAGTCCGGCACCGGCCAATCGAACCCGGCCAGGGGCAGCAAACTTTGCGCCATGCCCATGGCCTGCCGCAGTGGTAAATTGAAGAGGCACTTGATGCTCAGGCAGAACTGAATCGCCTCGTCGCTGGACGTCTGGCGACGCCCGCGTTTGCCGCTCGGCTGGCCGTGCCAATTCATCGTTGGATCAAGCCAGATCAGCAGCGAGCCGCGTGCCTTGAGGGCTTCGTTGTACGTCTTCCAGTTCGTCGTGCGGTACTTCTGTGGAGCTGGTTTCATCCGTTCAGGCTACCAGACCTGCGGGTTCTACGCTGGTCGAACCTGATTTACGCAACAAAGCC
>NZ_JBHLWP010000026.1:0-5495 GCF_042432755.1 Massilia consociata | reverse complement strand
GCCAGGAACACATCTATCGGGTGCCCGAAACCGTCACCCGCGTTGTCGATCGGGCGCGCGCGATCGCGCCGACCTCGTTGCAGGGGATGCAACTGGCGGAGGTCGAGCGGATGACGGCCAAGGCCGTCGATGTGGAGTGGAAAGCGCCGGCGAGTCAGCGCGAATTCGATGTGCGCGTGTCGCGCTTTGTCCTGCCGGCCGTCGAGCGGCGGCAGCAGCAGGAGAAGGAACAGGCCCGCCAGCAGAAGGGCCAGGGCATGGAGCGATAGCCGCTCCTTGGCGTCAAACCCTCACGCCCCGCGTGAGTCCAACCAGGCGTAAGCCTCCCCCTCGGCGTCAGTGTGGGCCTCGGCCTGCAGGAAGGCATCGTAGGCGTCCGCTGGCCGCGCCGATCCGGCCACCCCCAGCCAATAACCACGTTCGGCCTCGGCCATGGCGTTCCACCAGGCCATGCCCTGGCGCGGGTCGGCCGGCGCGACAGGGAACACCCCGCCGCCTACTTCCTCGCCGTCCTCCAGGAGCCGCAGCCGCCACCCGCCGCCCAGCTCGGCCGGTCGGGGGGTAATCTCGTAGCTGTATTGCATCAAAATTCCTCCTGGTCGTCGGTGACTGGATCGGGGATGCGCTGCTGGCCGTTGGCCTCCAGTTTCGCTCGATAAGCGTGATCCGAGGGTGCGCTGGCCGACTTGGGCTTACGTTCCTTGTCCTTGATCTTGAAGGCAAAATCCGTGATAGCACGGCCAGTCTTGACCGGCTTGTAGCTCACTGTCAGGTCGCTGTGCTTGTTGACCTGATCCACGGCTACATCGAGCACCCGTTTGATGAAATCGGCCGTTAGCTTGTACTCGTCGGCCGCGATCTGTAGCGTCTCGCGCAGCCACTTGAGGTTGAGGGTACGGTTGCCGATCTCTCGATGCTGGGCCAGCAGTTCGTAGATCCGCACGGCGTAGGCGCTCGTCATCTGACCGACCTTCTCCAGCTGGTAGGACGTGAATTCTTCCTCAAGGCGTGTTATGTACTTAATAACATCATGAGTAAATACGACCTTGATGCGGCCGGCCCCATCGACATAGCTCGCCTTGCTGATCCATCGTGTCTTGGAGACCTGTTCCTTGCCAGTGTCTTCGTCCGTCTCGTACAGAGTAACGCTGCGGTCATACAGGGCATCCATAGCTTCCTTGAGCTGGTGGTACACATGGCCCTTGTCGATGCTAGGGAATTGCTTGGCGAAGGCTTCAGCCGTAATGACGACCGGGGAATCAGGGAATAGCCCCTTCTGTTCCTCGCGGCATCGGCAGATGGCATAGAGGATGATGCGCTGCTCGTTCAGGCTCAGCCTATAGCTGGCCTCGATAAGGCGATTGGACTTCACTACTAGCTCATGCTTTTTCATTAACCCCCTTTATTAATGACATATCTTTTAATGTCATTCTACAGTCATGATATGACTTGTCAATAGGCGTCATAGTTAACCGCATAAACGTCATAGTTAACCGCATAAACGTCATAGTTAGAGTCTGAAACCCGCATGGATACTGGCTTTCCGGCCGCCTAAAAGGACTTAAAAGCTACTCCCCCCGCTATCGCGTGCAGGTCGTAATGCTTTAGGCCCCCCCAAGGGGGCAGAGAGAACCGCCCCCCCAGGGTCCGCAACGGCCGCAGACCGGACGCGCTGGAGGCGCGCCGGGTCGGGCAGGGGTGGCCCTAACGGGCCATCCTCGCTCCCTCGCCTTCGGCATCGGTCCTCGGACTCAAATCGCCCCTGCGGGCAGCTCGACGGCCGGCTGGTCGGCCTCCAGGTAGTGGCCGGCGGCGGTCGCGTGCCGGGGTTGGGGTTTCGGGTTTTCGATTTTCAGGGTTTCAGATGTAACCGGGCGTGCCGGTTTGCGAAGCAAATCGGTGCGCAAGCAAGCGGGGACGCCCGCGCGCTAAGGCGTCTAGTTAGCTTTATCCTGAGATTTGGATTTGATTTGGCAGAAACAAATCCAACCTGCGACCCACCACTTTGAAAGTTTCCTTTCTTCCATTGTTTGGGCATGTATGGCTCGATTAATTGCTAATCTCATCCGTCTAAAGGCATAAGCTGCTCGGCGATTTTCTGCGAAAGTTTCTTTTTCCACTATTGTCCGCTTTGATCTTGCTGTACACCTATTCGTAAATACGAATATCTAAACAAAAGTGAGTCCTATGATGCGATAATCAAGGTTCCAAGTGCTGCTGTACCATCTAGCTATGTCTGATGAGTTAAAACCAACAAAGCATCTTAGTTCGGATGAACTGATCGATGCTATTCGGAAACAGAGCGACCGTACTAAGCAGCTCTTGCGGGAAGGTAAGCTTCGTCGTGCAGATGCAGAGAGGCTGCGTGATCGCTTAAATGAGAGTTTGCAAAAAGATAAGGAATTTTAAGGGCGAAGTCCGGCCTTAAGACTTTCTAGCCAGCGCTCAAGCGCGAAATTTCGCGCGTCTTGTAATAGGTCGCTAAGTGTAGCTGTGCCTTCGATGTACTGCTGCAAGAGACGTAGGTGAGCGTCATCAGGTATCAGACCCTCCAGGCGAAAATTGGTGAGCATTTGTGTGACGTGCTGCTCGCGGTCCGAGCGGCTGGTCATGTCTGATCCCATACGTCCACCGTGAGCATGTGGTAGGCCGGCAGGGCAACCAGCCGTTGCCGATGGATGGTCACGTTCCAATTCTGCCCCTTGTTCGGTCCCCAGTCCTCGACCGGCGGACCGTCGATGATGAAGGGCACGAAGTCGCCGGCCGGTACCGTATAGCGGTTCGGGTAGCCGTTGAACGAGTGCTGCTCGGCCCGGCCTTCCTTTACCAAGTCATCGAGGAAGCGCATGTTGAACACGCTCGCCTCCCAGGATGCGACCAGCGGCCCCATCCTATCTTGTGATGCGTCACGCTCTTCCGGCGTGCGCGGGTCTACCACCACCCACCATCCGCTCATGTTCAGCTCCCTGTGTTCTTCGTAGTAACGACTGCACGCATTGCTTCAAAGATCGCCCGACCAACCAAGTCTTGTGCATCCAATGCTGCTTCTAGGAAGCTAATCGCGGCATCAGACGCGGAATCGTCCAGCGCTTCGCGCATGTCCTCTAATGCTTCAATGGCTCGATCCAGATAGTCCCGACATGCTTCTTTCGTCATGTACCACTACTCCGTTTGAATACTTTCTTGGCGTACAGGATACAGCCCAAACAGTGACCGGTCGTCGTCCCTGGTAAGGAACGTGTCGAGCTTCGCCAGGATATTCGTTTTCGTGGCCTCATTTTTCTCCATGTGCTCAAGCATCATGGCCCCGACCAGGACCTTGCGGCGCGTGTCCTGAGTACGAGTGCGTTTCGCCTCGGCGGCCCGCTTCTGGGCCTCCTGTTTTTGCTTGAGCGCCTTGAGCTGTTTCAGCTTCTCTTCCTGCGCCTTGATTCGTTCGTCCAGTGCTGCCATGTCGTTGCCTTTCGATAAGTCTTTGGCTGATTCTACCGCGTATAAAAATTGCCGTAAAGCAAGCTATAATGGCGGCGCGGACGACCCCAGCGACGAGCGACAGCGAAGAGCAAGGGCGCACTTAATGCAAACTTCGTTTGCGTGCGCCCTTCGGGGGTAAAGACAACGGCGAAAGGCGCGGCGGCATGGGCTACGGATGGGATAACGAGGTGCGAGACCGGTACATATACCTGCTGGCCTTCGCGGCCAAGCGGCAGGTATATGTTGGCCAGTCCGTCGATCCCATTCGCCGGATCAAGTCTCATCGCCGCCCCAGTGGCGGATGGGACGATCCGTTCCTGCCGTTGGTCGTGCACCGGGAGCAGTGCACTGAGGCCGAAATCATGGATTTCGAATACGCGTGGCGGTGGAATGTCCACCTTCACGGCTGGACGCCAATCACGCTGAATGGTCTGCCATTCGATATGGGCTTGCTGAGGCCAAGCGCGAAGGAAAGGGGCGGCGCTTTACCGTGGCCATTTATCATTTAAGCGCGCAGATCATCAGCCGGAAGTCGGGGCGGTCATCAACCGCTGCCGCCGCGTATCGCGCTGGCGTCGAGATCACCGACCAGCGTACCGGCGAGGTGCACGATTACACGCGCAAGCGCGGCATCGAGTCGGCCGACATCGTGATGCCGTCCGGTTCTACATGGAGTCCAACCCGCGTCGAGTTGTGGAACACAGTCGAGGCGAAGAACAAACGTGCGGACGCCCAGGTAGCGCGGGAATTCCTCGTCGCCCTGCCGGACGAGCTGGACGCCGGACAGCGGCGACGGCTGGCCGTGGACTTCGCCCAGGAGCTGGCTGACCGTTACGGGATCGCGGCCGATGTGGCGATCCATGCCCCCGGCAAGGAGGGCGACCAACGCAACCACCATGCCCACATCCTCACCACCACCAATCGGGTCGAGGGTGACGGGTTCGGGAACAAGGTGCGCGAGCTTGACCTGGTGGCGCACAACATGGGCGGCGGCGTGGGCAAGGCGAACGAGATTGACCGCATTCGCGCCAGGTGGGCCGAGCTGGCGAACGAGCGGTTACGCGAGCATGGCCACGAGGCGCGCATCGACCATCGCACCCTTGAAGCCCAGGGCATCGACCGCGAGCCGACCCAGCACCTCGGACCGACTGCCACGGCCATCGAGCGCCGCACCGGCCAGGCCAGCCGGAAGCGGCAGGACTTCGACCAGGACGTGGCCGAGCGCCTGACCCAAGCCAAGAAGGCCGGCGAGCTGGAGAGGCTGGGCCAAGTTCTCGAGCGGTCGATTCTCGACCTGTCGGGCGACATCGAAGCGGCCAAGAATCAGCGTATCCAGGAGCAGGCTGCAGAACTGCATAAACGGGCCTTGGAGCGTTCGGAGGCCGAGGCGGGGGCGAAGTATGCCCGCGTCCTCGAAAACGTCACCAGCGAGACGCTAGCCACCGTGCCGGGCCTGTTGCCGGCCCAGGCAATCAAGCGCGCGCTGCACCAGGTCGGCAAGGAGGTCGAGGCCGAGGCTGGCCAGGCGCCGGCCGTCGATGTGGACGCGATCCGGCGCCAAGTGCTGGCCCAACCCGCCATGCAGCAGCGGCTGTCCCAAGCTGCGCTACTGGAGGCCCGCGGCCAGGCCACGCTGGCCGACGTCGCCGGCATGGGCAGCCTCAAGCGGCTGATGTATGACACCAAGGCGATGACCGAGGAGGCGCACCAGCTGCTGGCGGCCGCCAAGCTGGAGCGTGCCCAGGTCGGCAACGCCGTCGAGCTGTCGCCCGAGGTGCAGGCCGCGCTCAAGGCCGACGAGCTGGCGAAACGGACCCGCCTGCGCACGGTCGAGGCGATCAAGGAGCTGGACCAGGTGCTGACCCGCACCGAGCGCGGTCAGGCTCCCCACCAACGCCAGGAACACATCTATCGGGTGCCCGAAACCGTCACCCGCGTTGTCGATCGGGCGCGCGCGATCGCGCCGACCTCGTTGCAGGGGATGCAACTGGCGGAGGTCGAGCGGATGACGGCCAAGGCCG
>NZ_JBHLWP010000025.1:0-3173 GCF_042432755.1 Massilia consociata | reverse complement strand
ATCGCAGATCAAGGCCTTCTTCGACCTGGGGCAGGGAGCCTATCGGCTCATGCAAATCGTTTTCGCGATCACCCAGCGAATCCCACCCCACACCGACCGCATCTACATGAACCCCGAGACCCTGCCGGAGGACCTCCCAGCCATCAGCAACTCGGCCTTCTATCGAGCCCTCGCAGAGCTGCTAGAAAAGGGATTTTTGGCCCGCGTCGAAAGCGACAAACACTGGTATTTCATCAACCCCACGCTTTTCTTCAACGGCGACCGGGTCCGCTTCATCACCGAATATCAAAAGCCGAGAAAGGCAAAGACCCATCCCGGCCAAGGCTCATTGCAGTTGGAAGACAACGAACCGGAGACCTAATCATGGACGCATTAGCAGAAAACGTTATAAACGCAATCGAGGCAGCAGGCCATATGGCACCTTCATGGATCGCGGACAAGCGAGCCGAATATGGCAAGGCGGAGCGGGCCGAAGTCCTGCGTTGGGTTTGCCTCTCGCTGGACCCGGCCAACATCGAGCATGCGGCTCGAGCCATCGGCGTGAGCGTCGAAGACCTGAAAGCAACAGGCCGCGTCTTGCGAAAAACGTGAGATAAAAGCCAGACGGTCTTGAGCCCCAACGCCTCGAGCGAGATGCTTTAGGCTAGGGAGGAATCAGAGCTTAGGACTCACTCCGACCTTTGCTATCGCAAAGGTCAGGTTCGCCCAGGGGCAAGCCCCCGGGACCCCCAAAATCAAAGGCAACCCCAACCCCATCCCCCCCACTCCGCGCCCCCCCAAGGGGGCTTGGCAAATAGAAGAGGCCACGATGCCCGCACCCGCCAAACAACCCTTCGCCATCGCTCGGACCGAGAAGATCAAGGCGTGGACGACGCTTAGCAAGCGCGTCGGCCATGTGGCCCGGACGACCGCCAGCGCTCGCGAGCATTTGAACCCCAACGCCACCGAGGCCAACATCACGCTTTGCGGCGACGCCGGTTGGCAGAAGGACTTCAAGAAGCTTGTCGACGGCATGTGGCTCCCCAAGCTCAAACAGGGGACGACCCACACGCTGGCCCGCGAATTTGTCCTCACGGCCTCGCCCGAGTGGTTTGCTGGGAAGACCAAAAAGCAGCGCAACGAGTGGGCCAAGGCCAACGTCGATTGGCTGATCGAGCGCTTCGGCGCCGACCGCGTGGCATATGCCGAGCTTCACCTCGACGAGCAGACCCCACACATTCAAGCCTTTGTCTTGCCGCTCAAAGTTGACGCCAATCGCAAGGGCGAGGTGCGCAGCGACAGGGGCAACGGCTGGACCCTCTCGGATTCAGCGCTCAAACTCGGAGGCCATTGCAGCGAGCTGAGCGTCCTGCAGGACGAATACGCCGCAGCCATGAAGCGCTTTGAGCTTCGGCGCGGGATCAAAGGCAGCCCGGCCAAGCATCAGACCATCGCCGCCTGGCGAAAGCAGATGGCCCGCCCGATCGACAAACCGATCAAGGAGCCCAAGGCCATCGAGCCCACTCTGGCCGATCGCTTCAACATCGAGGATTACGGCAGGCGGGTCGCCAAGGCCGCACACGCCGACGTCTTCAAGCAGATGAAGCCCTACCACCAGCAGGCCAAGGCGCAAGCCAAGGAGCTGGCCGAGATCCGAAGCAAGCTCTCAATCCTTGAACCCCTCGCCGAGGCCTTTAAACGGCTCATGGAGCTGCTTTTAGGCCATGTCCCTGACCTCCACAGCATGGAGCAGCGCGGCGAGGCCCTGGAGGCCGTTGCGGCCCTCGCCAAAGCCCACAAGAAGCAGGCGGCGCCGCCCGAGGTGGACGCAGCGCCGCCGGCGCTGAACTGGGGACCGCCATCGGCGGACCCCACCGAGCGCGCACCGCGCGAGGGCAAAGACAAGGCCTTCAAATAACGGGGTTGGGGTTGGGGTCCATGGGTGCATGAAGTTTGAGCGCAAGCATGCGAAAATATCTGCTCAACAGAGGCCCCACCATGAACCCCGAACGTCGCAGCAAACCACGCCCAATCCTTGACTCATCGCACACCGGCATGAGCAATGCGGAGCTCGACGCAGCCATCAGAGAGCTCAATCGAAAGGTCGAGGTCTTGATGGCCGAACGCCGATCACGGCGCGGCGCGGCCAACATGCAATCTGACCCTCCCAAAGAGCCAGAAAACCCCTAATCGCTTAGACCCGTGGCCGGACGCCGTGGAGCGGCGCCGGGGTGGGGTGGGGGTCGCCCTAACGGGCGATCCTCGCTCCCTCGCTTCGCTTCGGTCCTCGGACTCAAATCGCCCCCACGTGGCTGCAGCGCGGCCGGTTGGGGGCCTCCAACGCGGAGAGCAGGAGTCAATGGCGAGCCCGGAGGCCGCAGCCCGGCGCGCAGCGCTGGGACCGGGCGAGGACTCGGGCGAAGCCGAACCATTGACGCCTGATCGCAGCTCACACGCTCCCCGAGTGGGGGCAGGGTCGCTTTTCCCCCTGCCTCCCGAGGCCTCGCTGGCGAGAGTGGGGTGTGGGGCAAAGCCCCACGGTCTTGCCGCTTTTCCCAACTTGGCGCGAAGCGCCCTGTTTTTGCCCGCCCTAGCGGGCTGTTTTTAAAGAAGAAGAAGGAAACACCCTCAAACCCGCATGGACGCTAGATGTCGATTCCCAACTATGGGAAACAAATTCCCAGCAGCCGCAAAATTTAGTCCCACTTTTTGATTGACAAGTGGGAGAGGAGATCCTATAACCTGACGTAATTCATCCCACTTTTGGAGAGAAAAATGACAGGAAAAGCGGCTAAACAGACTCCCAAAGCTGGGACAAAAAAGAGCGACAAAGTTGTCGAAAGTGAGACCAAGAGCACAGAGCTAACGACGACGAAAACCGCCAGCAGCTACCCCACATTCAGGCAAAACCCTTTCATCAAAACGACCGTCATCAAGACACGCAGCAAGCGGCTGACCGTGGCCCGTGGGTCCACGATCATCGACAGCCAAACTGGCGAGATTGAAGGGCTGACCGAGGTCGCCCAAATCTTCAAAGTCGATGAGGCCCAATTCATCAAGGTCTTCACATCGCAGATCAAGGCCTTCTTCGACCTGGGGCAGGGAGCCTATCGGCTCATGCAAATCGTTTTCGCGATCACCCAGCGAATCCCACCCCACACCGACCGCATCTACATGAACCCCGAGACCCTGCC
>NZ_JBHLWP010000024.1:0-12514 GCF_042432755.1 Massilia consociata | reverse complement strand
AGGGCAGCCCTAGCGAAACCAAGGCTGGCCCTATTACCATGCTGCACGGCCTCCAGCGGTTCAACGGAGTGATGCAGGGTTGGAGACTTGCAAAGATGTGGGGCTAGGTTAGGGCCTTCGCCGGGATGACGCTGTTTTGCTTCATGATGGTTCTCGTACAGTGGCTTCGACAGCATCGCTACACCAAAAAAAACGTCGTTCCCGCGAAAGCGGGAACTCCAGTTCGGTAGCGCACCGCAGGCGCTACCATTCTCACGGCAAGGTAATCGTCACATGCGCCGCCTTGGGCGGCAGCTTCACCAGGTCGTTGTACTGCGCCATCGCCGCCTCGGTCTCGTTGGACAAGGCCGTGCGGAAGCCCAGGTAGGCGCCCAATCCAGCCAGCAGGAACACCGCGCTCAGCACCCACAGCGACAGGTCGCTCTGCAACCGGTTGACCACCTGGTCTGGCCGCTCGGCGTGCGGCGCAAAGCCGCGCGTGCGGCCGCGCATGCGGGCGATCTCGTCGCCCAGGCGCGCCACCAGGTAATCGAGCTTGTCGCGTCCGTCCAGCGCATAGCGGCCCTGGAAACCGAGCAGCAGGCACATATGGAAGACCTCGAGCGCCTCCACGTGCACCGCCCCCTTGGCGCGCAGGTCCTCCAGGCGGTGGAAGAAGTGCTCCCCCGCCAGCTGGTCGCCGAACACGCGCAGCTGGAGGGGCCGCGTCTCCCAGGCCTCGCGCACGTCGTAGGAGGAGCGCAGGATGATCTCGTCCACCGCCGAACAGTAGGCATACTTGGCCGCCGTCACGTCGTCGGCCGAGATGCCGAGCGCCTTGGCATTGCGGTCGACGTCGGCCAGGAAACCGGTCATGTTGTCCGCGAAGGCCACCTTGTCCTGCGGGCCGCAGCCGTTCTTGAGCAGGAACAGGGCATAGAAGCCTTCGTACATGATGTCCACCAGCCGCTGTGGCTGCTTGACGGACTGCTGTCCCGGTTGTGGCGCCACGCGCCGTTCGACGAAGGCGCTCATGCCGCCACCGCGATCAGTTCGAGGCGCAGGTCGCGGATCCCGTTCGGGACGTACACCGAGATCGCCTGCGCTTTCAGCATCGTTTCATACAGCATGCCACGGTTCTCCAGGATGAAGTAGTAGGTATCGGGCCGGACCGGCACCGCCGCCGGCACCTGCGGGGCGTGCACCAGCTTCACGCCGGGCAGCGCCGACAGCACGAACTTGTCGACGTCTTCCGGCGCCCCGATCTTGAACTGCAGGGGCACCACGTCCACCAGCTGCAGTGCCGGCATGTCGGCCGCCACCGCAAGGTAGAGCGTGGTCTGCATGTTGATGCGCCCCGAATCGAGCGCGCCCAGGTAGTAGGAGGGGCGCTCGCGCTTCAGGCCGATCGTGAAGTAGCGCGACGAGATCACGGTGTCGAGCAGGTCGCGGATGATGCCGTCCAGCCGCGCGAACTGCGGGCCGGGGTCGGCATGCACGTAGGACGGCAGGTCTTCCAGCCGATAGCTGCGCGAATAGGTCATGAGGCCGCCCGCGAGCGACAGCAGTTCGCCGAACAGCCGCTCCGGGTGCAGGTCGCGGTGGCCAAGGAAGTGCGACAGGGCCGCGTAGCCGGTGCTGGCGGTGTGCAGCAGCCAGAAGGCAGAGACGTCGCCGCCACGGATCTCGACCACGTTCTTGCTTGGCTCGCGCAGGTGGCCGTACAGGGCGTTGACCTTGGCCAGCAGCTTTTCCATGAGCCGCGCCAGGCCGTGGTACAGGCCTGGCGCGGCGTCGATCGACAGGCTGGGCGGCACGAAGGAGGGATCGGCCTCGAAGCCACCCGTCGCCATGCGCCGCAGGCGTACCAGCGGGAAGCTTTCGTAGGCTTCGAGCGGCTCGGAATCGGCCACCAGTTTCAGCGACTTGCGCAGGTAGGTGAGCGGCGCTTCGGCGGCGCGCGTGAACAGGTCCTGGGTCTCGCGCTCGTAGCTGGAAAAGCGCACATCGGGCTGCACATCGCCATTGCCGTCCGGTGCGCAGTTTTCGCCCCAGGCCTTGAGCGAGGGCAGCGCAGCATGGAAGGTCACGGTCTGCAGCCCGGCGGGCAGTTCGGAGAGGCGCACCTGCAGCGGCAAGGGGTCGCCGTCCGGCGCCCGGTACACTTCGCCATCGGGGAACAGCACCGACAGCTCTTCCACCCGCAGGACGTCGTGGCGCAGGGCGTCGGTGTCGATGACAAGCTTGCGCACACCCCAGGCGTAGGGGTACAGCGCGCAGGCCGTCTGGTGCAGGCGCGCTTCATGGTAGCGGTCCTGTTGCTGGAAATGCTGGGGCCGCAGGAAGAGTCCTTCGCCCCAGAGTAGCTTCGCTGGCATGCTCACGTCGACCTCGCCTCGTTTCCAGAAATTCCTAGCTTGGCGGAAACAACAAGCGCTTCATTGACAGCGCACAGAAGAAAGCGAAGCGGCTTGCGCGTTGCCGGCCGCATTGGCATTCGTGGTGAGCGCACAGGCGTGCAGCCCCACCGTCAGGCCGTTGCGCTGCGCTTCCTCCGCCGGGAAGGTGGCGCGCCAGCGTCCCTCCGCCGGGCGCTGGAACAGGGCCACCACCGCCAGGTGGCTCGCCTCGTGGCTGACCTTTTCGGTCACCTCGTAGCGCTGGCCGGGCACCAGCATGATCTCGCGCACCTCGAGCAGGTCGGCGCCCAGGCTGGCGCGTTCGGCGTCGGGAGTGAGGAAGGCGGAGTAGGGCGCCTGTTCGAACGCGTCCTTGCGGCGCAGCTTGTACAGGCGCACCGCCAGCGCGAGCGCCTGGCCGTGCTTGTCCGCATTGAGCTTGCCGGAAGCATGCAGCCGCACCAAGACCTGGCGCGGCGGCTTTTGCGCATCGGGCAGCTCGGGCGGCTTCCTGATCCCGCTTGCCTCGAGCGCGGAAGCGGCGAAACCGCCGCCTCCACAGCCGGCCAGCAGCGCCGCGGAGAGCAGGGCCGTCAACAGGGAAACTGTTCTCATAGCCATTTCCTTTTCTCATTATTTGGCAGGTCAAGCACGGATTGAACCGCAGCCGCGTAGCGCTGCCCTGATCGCGCGCAAGCGCAAGCTTTGTCATGCTGGCCGGTGGTGAACGCAGCTTTGGTTGACTGTCCGCAACTTCGGGGAAATATGCTTGCCAATAATGGTGGCTGGTTTAACTGTCGTGGAGAGCCAGCATGATGTTGAAACGTTTGATGCCGTTGATCGTGGGAGTCGTCGCCCTGGCCGGGTGCGCCAGCGGCCCAGAAAAAGTGGTGGCCAAGTCGACCGCCGCCGCAGGGGAACAGGTCTTTACCGAAGCCGATGCCGCGATTGCGGCCAAGCAGGAGGAAAAAGCCTACGCCATGCTGAAAGCGGCGGGCCAGGCGCACCCGGTCGACAAGCGGCCGTGGGTCAGGATGGCGCAGATCCGCTTCAATGCCGGGATGTATGGCGAAGCGATCACCAATGCACAGGAAGCGCTCGAGCGCGATCCGGACGATGCCGTGGCGCACAGCATCGTCGCCGTCAGCGGCCTGCGCGTGGCCAGCAAGGCATTGTCGGACCTGACGCGCAAGAACAACCTGCAGGGCGACGTCAAGAGCGAGGCGCAGGACCTGGCCAAGCTGCTGCGCACCAGCATCGGCGAACCGGACCTGTTCCCCAAGAAGAATGACACGGCCAGGCCGACGCCGCCGAGGGCGCGGGCAACGAGCACGGCGGCCAACACGCCGGCCGCGTCGAGCAAGCCTGCCAGCAACGACAAGGACCCGTTCGCCGGCCTCAAGTAAATCACGCGGCCGGCGCGGCCGGCTGTTCCATCCCCCCGCAACCTGGAGTCTGGAGTCGACATGGCCAAGAGTGAAAGCGTGCAGAAACGCTTGCAGAAGGTGCGCGCGCCCCGCGTGCAGATGACTTACGACGTCGAGATCGGCGACGCCATCGAGAACAAGGAGCTGCCCTTCGTCGTCGGCGTGGTGGGCGACTTCGGAAGCGACCCGGCAGCCGAGAAGAAGCGGCTGAAGGACAAGAAGTTCGTCAACGTCGATGCCGGCAACTTCGACGAGGTGCTGGGCGCGGTGGCGCCCAGCGTGAGCTTCAGGGTGGACAACCACCTGTCGCCGGAAGGCGGCCAGTTCGCGGTGCAGCTGCAGTTCAAGGAGATGGACGACTTCCGGCCGGAGTCGGTCGTGCGCCAGGTGAAGCCGCTGAGCGGCCTGCTGGAGGCGCGCACCAAGCTGGCGGACCTGCGCAACAAGCTGGCCGGCAGCGACAAGCTGGAAGACATCCTCAGCGAGGTGCTGGGCAACACCGAAAAGCTGGCGAGCCTGCGCAAGCAGGGCGGCGACGAAAAGGAGGCCTGAGATGGCGGCAGTCCTCGATACCGCAAGCAAGCCACAGGCCGCCCAGGCCGTGGAACTGGAAACATCGCTGCTGGACCAGATCGTCGAGCAGAGCCGGGTGGCGAAATCCAGCAGCGAGCACGAACGCGCGCGCGACATCATCGCCGAGCTCGTGACCCAGGTGATGCAGGGCACGATGGTCATGTCGAACAACCTGTCGGCCATGATCGATGCGCGCCTGGCGGAACTGGACCGCATGATCTCGGAGCAGTTGTCGACCGTGATGCACGCCCCCGAGTTCCAGAAGCTCGAGCGCAGCTGGACCGGCCTGCACTACCTGGTGAAGAACAGCGCTACCTCCGCCAACCTGCAGATCCGCATGCTCAACGCCAGCAAGCGGGAACTGGTGAAGGATTTCCAGTCTGCGATGGAATTCGACCAGAGCAGCATGTTCAAGAAGGTCTATGAGGAGGAATTCGGCACCTTCGGCGGCGCCCCCTACGGCACCCTGATCGGCGACTTCGAGATCTCGCGCCAGCCCGAGGACATCTACTTCCTGGAGCAGATGTCGCACGTGGCGGCGGCCAGCCATGCGCCTTTCATCACCTCGGCCTCTCCCGAGCTGTTCGGCATCGACAGCTTCGGCGACCTGGGCAAGCCGCGCGACCTGGCCAAGGTCTTCGACACGGTCGAATACGCGAAATGGAAGGCCTTCCGCGAATCGGAAGATGCGCGCTACGTCGGCCTGACCCTGCCGCGCTTCCTCGGCCGCCTGCCGTACCATCCGGCCGACGGCATGACGACCGATGGCTTCAACTATGTCGAGGACGTCGACGGCAGCGACCACCAGAAGTACCTGTGGTGTAACGCGGCCTACGCCTTCGCGTCCAAGCTGACCAAGGCCTTCGAGGACTACGGCTGGTGCGCCGCCATCCGCGGCGTCGAAGGCGGCGGCCTGGTCGAGAACCTGCCGGCCCACACCTTCAAGACCGACGAAGGCGAGGTGGCGCTCAAGTGCCCGACCGAGCTGGCGATCACCGATCGCCGCGAAAAGGAACTGTCGGACCTCGGCTTCATCTCGCTGGTGCACTGCAAGAACACCTCGTACGCGGCCTTCTTCGGCGCCCAGTCGGCGCAGAAAGCCAGGAAGTACAACACCGAGGCCGCCAACGCCAACGCCGTGCTGTCTTCGCAGCTGCAGTACATCTTCGCCGTCTCGCGCATCGCGCACTACATGAAGGCCATGATGCGCGACAAGATCGGCAGCTTCGCCGCCGCGTCCAACGTCGAGGACTACCTGAACCGCTGGCTCACGCAGTACGTGCTCCTGGACGACAACGCGAGCCAGGACCAGAAGGCCCAGTTCCCGCTGCGCGAGGCGAGCGTGCAGGTATCCGAAGTGCCGGGCCGCCCCGGCGTGTACCGCGCGGTGAGCTTCCTGCGTCCGCATTTCCAGCTCGACGAGCTGTCAGTTTCGCTCCGACTGGTCGCGGAGTTGCCCCAATCGACCAACAGCTAGCAGCCAAGAGCAGTCTTTCTCAACTTGAATGGAGTAGAACATGGCAATTGACGTGTACCTGCAGATCGATGGGATCAAGGGCGAATCGATGGACGACAAGCACAAGGACTGGATCGAGTGCCTGGCGGTGGACTGGGGCGTGAAGCAACCGCGTTCGGCGACTGCCTCGACCGGCGGCGGCCACACCGCCGAGCGTTGCGAGCACGAGGAGATCAAGCTCAAGAAGCTGGCCGACCTGTCCTCGCCGATCCTGCTGCAGACCTGCTCGGCCGGCAAGACGATCCCGAAGGCCAAGCTGGAGTTCATGCGCGCCGATGGCCAGGGCGAGCGCATCAAGTACTTCGAGATCGAACTGGAAAACGTCCTGATCGGCGGCGTCAAGCCGAACGTGGAGGAGGGCAGCATCATCCAGGAGGAGGTCAAGCTGAAATTCTCGAAGATCAAGTGGAAGTACACCCAGCAGAAGATCGGCGGCGGCTCGGGCGGCAACACCTCGGGCGGCTGGGACCTGGCCGCGAACAAGGTCGCCTGAACGGCCTTGATGCGCAACGCGTAGCATTGCCCCGCCATGCGGGGATCCGGCGCGGCGCCACGCGATGGCAAGCGGGCGCCGCGCCCATTTTGCCCCGGTTTTTCGGAGACAGCATGAAGGGCTTCAAAGCGGGCCTGCTGGACCGCCTCATGGACGAACGCCCGGACGCGGGTAGCGGCCTGCCCGTCACCAGCGAACAGCTCAAGGACAGCGTGGCGCGCGACCTCGAAGCGCTGCTCAACACGCGCCTGGCCCTCGACCCGGCGCTGTTCGGGGGATATCCGGAAGCGCGCGGCTCGCTCCTGCATTACGGGCTGGCGGACTTCGCCGGCTACTGCCTCACCAGCAGCCTCGATTGCGCGCTGGTGTGCGCCAGCATCAAGGAGGCCATCGAAACCCACGAACCCCGCCTGCGCGAGGTCAGCGCCACGCTCGAGCCCGCGCCCGGCAGCGTCAACCGGCTCAGCTTCGTCATCCACGCCCGGCTCTGCCTCGCATCCACCAGCGAGCCGGTGAACTTCAATGCGGTGCTGCAGCCATCGTCGCTGCATTACGCCGTCAAGCGAACCGTCCGGCCGCGCTAGGCGCGGCCGGCCAACTTCATCCAAGGACGCGATACGATGGACATCAATCTCAAGACCCTGATCGGCAAGCTCAACGACACCACCCGCGCCGCCGCCACCCGCGCGGCCTCGATCTGCGTGGGGATGGGGCAGTACGAGGTCGAGGTCGAGCACCTGTTCCTGGGCCTGATCGAACAGCCCGGCAGCGACCTGGCCGTGATCGCCCGGGGATGCGACGTCAGCCTGACGGGCCTGGAGACCGACTTGCGCAACGAGATCGCGCGCTTTGCCACCGGCAGCGCGCGTACCCCGGTGTTCTCGCGCCACCTGCCGGTGCTGTTCGAGCATGCGTGGCTGATCGCTTCGTTGGGGACGCCGACTGCGGGCCAGCCGAACCAGATCCGCAGCGGCCACCTGCTGCTGGCGCTGCTCACCGAGCCTTCGCTGGCACAACTGGCGCAACGGGCCTCGCCGCTGTTTGGCAGCTTCCCGATCGACCGCCTGAAGCACGATTTCGACAAGATCACGCGCGGCTCGCAGGAAGCGCGGCCGGCCGCGCCGCCGCAGCACGACCTGCCCGGCGACGCGGCCCAAGAGATCGTCGCCGGCCCGGCGCGCGGCACGCCCGCGCTCGACCAGTACACGACCTGCCTGACCCAGCGCGCGCGCGACGGCAAGGTCGACCCGGTGATCGGGCGCGATCCCGAGATCCGCCAGGCGATCGACATCCTGATGCGGCGGCGCCAGAACAACCCGATCCTGACCGGCGAGGCCGGCGTGGGCAAGACCGCCGTGGTGGAAGGGCTGGCGCTGCGCATCGCGAGGGAGGAAGTACCGGACGTGTTGAAAGGCGTCGAGATCCACACGCTCGACATGGGCCTGCTGCAAGCCGGGGCCAGCGTGAAGGGCGAATTCGAGAACCGCCTGAAGAACGTGATCGACGAAGTGAAAAAGAGCCCGCACGCGATCATCCTGTTCATCGACGAGGCGCACACGATGATCGGCGCGGGCGGCACGGCCGGCCAGAACGATGCGGCCAACCTGCTGAAACCCGCCCTGGCGCGCGGCGAGCTGCGCACCATCGCGGCCACCACGTGGAGCGAGTACAAGAAGTATTTCGAAAAGGACGCCGCGCTGGCGCGCCGCTTCCAGGTGATCAAGGTGGAGGAGCCGGACGAGCCGACGGCCTGCGCCATGCTGCGCGCCATGGCGCCGCTGATGGAAAGCCACTTCAATGTGCGCATCTACGATGACGCCATCGTCGAAGCGGTGCGGCTGTCGCACCGCTACATCAGCGGACGCCAGTTGCCGGACAAGGCGATCAGCGTGCTCGACACCGCCTGCGCCAAGGTGGCGCTGGGCCAGAGCGCCACCCCGGCCGCGCTGGAAGACTGCACACGCAAGATCGAGCGCATCGGTGCGCAGATGGCTTCCCTGCAGCGCGAGGCCAACGCCGGCGCCAGCCATGAGGAACGGCTGGCCGAGCTGCGCCGGCAGCGCGGCGGCCTGGACGACGAGCGCATCGGCCTGCAGCGCCGCTGGGACCAGGAGCAGGCCATCGCACTCGAGATCGGCGCGATGCGCACCGCGCTGGAGGAGGGGCGCGCCCAGGACGGCAACGCCCTGCGCATGCTGACCGACCGCCTGCGCGCGCTGCAGGGCGAAACGCCGCTGGTGCCGGTGCAGGTGGATGGCCACACGGTGGCGGAAATCGTCGCCAGCTGGACCGGCATCCCGCTCGGCCGCATGGTCAAGGACGAACTGAATACCGTGATCAAGCTCCAGTCGCTGCTGGACGAACGCATCCTGGGGCAGTCGCACGCGAGCCACGCCGTGGCCCAGCGGGTGCGCACCGCGCGCGCCAACCTGGATGACCCGAACAAGCCGAAGGGCGTGTTCCTGTTCGTGGGCACCTCGGGCGTGGGCAAGACCGAGACCGCCCTGGCGCTGGCCGACATCCTGTACGGCGGCGAGCGCAAGCTCGTCACCATCAACATGAGCGAGTACCAGGAAGCGCACAGCGTCTCCGGCCTGAAGGGCTCGCCGCCGGGCTACGTGGGCTATGGCGAGGGCGGGGTGCTGACCGAGGCGGTGCGCCGCAATCCGTACAGCGTGGTGTTGCTGGACGAAGTCGAGAAGGCCCACGCCGACGTGCTGGAGCTGTTCTTCCAGGTCTTCGACAAGGGCGTGCTGGACGACGCCGAAGGGCGCCAGATCGATTTTCGCAACACGATCATCATCCTGACTTCGAACGTGGGCTCGAGCCAGATGATGGGGGCCTGCCTGAACAAGCCTCTGGCTGACGTGCCGACGCCGGAACAGCTGGCGGAGCTGATCCGCCCGCAGCTCATGAAGCATTTCAAGCCGGCGTTCCTGGGCCGCTTGTCGGTGGTGCCGTTCTACCCGATCCGCGACGAAGTGCTCACCAATATCATCCGGCTCAAGCTCGACCGCATCAAGGCGCGCGTGATGGACAACCACCGGGCGCGCTTCGAGTACGACGACGCGCTGGTGTCGGCGGTCCTGAACCGCTGCACCGAGGTCGATTCGGGCGCGCGCAACGTCGACAACATCCTGAACGGCACGCTGCTGCCCGAGATCGCCGACAGCGTGCTGGCGCGCATGGCCGAGGGCGGCGCCATCACCCGGGTGAAGGTGGGCGCCACCAAGGCCGGCAAGTTCAAGTACGCGATCGAATAAGGGGGCGACATGTTGAACCTGGATAAACTGCTGGTCCCGATCAGCATGGACCGGCCCTGCGGCGAGGACCTGGCATTCTCGCCGGAATTCGACGCCATCAACCGCGCGCGCCAGGCCGACGACCCGTCGATCGAGCAGGGCGCCTGGGTCACGACGCTCAAGGAAGCGGACTGGAAATTCGTCTCGAAGCGCTGCATCGAGTTGATCGAGACGCGCAGCAAACACCTGCAGCTGGCCGTGTGGCTGGCCGAGGCGAGCGCCAGGACGGGCGGCCTGCGCGAACTCGCCGCCAGCCTGCGCCTGCTCGCCGGCCTGTGCGAGCGCTACTGGGACAGCGTGCACCCGCTGCCGGACGAGGACGGCTTCGACCGCCGCATCGGCAACCTGGCCTGGATTGCCGCCCGCATCACGCCGCTGGTGAAAGAGGTGCCGATCGCCGATGGCGTGAGCATGATTGCCTGGGAAGCGGCGCGCGGGCGCGGCCCGGATGCGGTGGCGGAGCTGGAAGCGGCGCGCGCCCGTGCGGCGCCGGCCGCACGCCAGGCCTTGGGCGCCGATGCGCAGGATTGCCTGGCCGCGCTGGCCGAACTGGAACGCGTGGTCGACGACAGGCTGGGCGTGGATGGGCCGGGCTTCGGCGCCGGCCGCACGGCGCTGCGCGATTTCGCCGACCTGGTCGCGCCGCCCGCCGCGCCCGTGCCGGCGCAGCCTGAATCGAAAGGGGCGCTTGCCACGGTCGTGCCTGCAGGCGGCATGCCGCTGCGCGTGCTCGACGGACCCTTGCAAACCCGCGAGCAGGCGCTGGCGCAGCTGCGCGCGGTGGCCGAATTCTTCCGGCGTACAGAGCCGCACAGCCCGGTCGCCTACCTGGCGGAAAAGGCCGCTCGCTGGGGCGAACAGCCGCTGCACGCATGGCTGCGCTCGGTCATCAAGGACGACGCTTCGCTGGCAAAGGTGGAAGAACTGCTGGGGATTGAAGTAGAGAATTAGATGGAGAACCGAACGCCAGGATAGTGAAAGAAAATTTCATCCAGGAGGCTGGGGTGAAATATTCTTTCACGCTGGCCGACGGATTTATTCCGCCGCTTGTTGCGTGTCCTGCTGCGGCTGCACACCTGCTTGCATGCCTGGCTGCACCATCGAGCTTGCCTTGGCAATCTGCGCCTCGACGGTCTGCACCGCTTGGCGCGTCGCCTGCGTCACCTGCTCATAGCCCTTGAAGGCGTTGTCGATGGCGGTCTTGATGATCTCGACCGCGTTCTCCGAGCCCGGCTTGACGTTCTGCGTCACGTCGTAAATCAGGGCTGACAAGGTGCTCTTGGCTTCGGCCACGTGGGTGTCGGCGGCCTGGCGGAACTCGTTGTGCATCTCGTCGATGATGGCCTTCAGTTGGGCGCGGTATTCGGCCGCACCGGCCGCACCCGGCTGCATGCGGGCGTGCAGCGCTGCAATGGCGGCCTTCGGATCGCTGGCTGCCGCCATCTCCTGGCCCGCAGCCAGCGAACCTTCCATCGAGCTTTTCGCTGCATTCATGTTCAGCGCCATGACCTGTTCCACGCCCTTGACGGTCTTGCTGGCGAGGGCTTCGAAGGTCTGCATCTGCAGGTCGAACAGGGTCTTGGTGGCGTTGGCGAACTGCTCCGGACTCGTGAACATCGGTTGTCTCCTCAGTATTGGAATAGATCGGATGAGCTACGCTTGCTTCTCCATTATTTAGCAACAATGAGTTTTTCGCAACGCGCGTCCCGATACGGACCGGCAGATTTTTCCCAACCCGGCCCGAGCGGCGTCTGCGAACAGGCCAATGCGCCGTTGAGCTTGCTGCGCCACTGGAAGTAGGGCGCCGGACCCGCGGCCACATCGGCCACGATGCCGGCGGCAAGGAGCAACAGAAAAGTGAGGAGGATATGTTTCATGCGGTGTCGAGCTTAACGCGATGGCGGCGCAAGTCAAGCAATGACTTGACCTTCCCAGGATGGGAAGGTGTATCCTGCACCGCGATACGACAGCTTCAGTTCCAGGGGGTGACCATGCAAGAGAGCGACAAGTTGCTGAATATCGGCGACGCAGCCAAGGCATCGGGCGTGTCGGCCAAGATGATCCGCCACTACGAGTCGATCGGCCTGCTCAAGGCGGCCAAGCGCAGCGAGGGCGGCTACCGGCTGTACAGCGAACAGGACGTACGCGTGCTGCAGTTCGTGCATCGCGCCCGCGCGCTCGGGTTTTCGCTGGAGCAGATCGGCAAGCTGCTGGGCCTGTGGCTGGACCAGGACCGCGCCAGCGCCGATGTGCGCGCGCTGGCGCGCAGCCATATCGAAGAACTGAACCGGAAGATCGCGGAGATGGAAGCGATGCGCCGCACCCTGGAAGCGCTGGCCGCCTCCTGCCACGGCGACGCGCGCTCGGATTGCCCGATCCTGGACGACCTGGCGGCGCAATAAGAAGAAGGGCAACCGGCAACGCAAAACGCCGTAAGCCTTTTCCAAAGCTTACGGCGTTTTGCGGGACTCGCGTCCTTCGGTAGAGTTTGGTGCCCACGGAGGGACTCGAACCCCCACACCTCGCGGCACATGGACCTGAACCATGCGCGTCTACCAATTCCGCCACGTGGGCACTGATGCTACTTCGCTTACCGCTACTACTGTTCTGCTTTCCGCACCGGCGGGAAACCCGCCGGGCCTACGATACTGCATACTACTGCGGAATTCTATGGTGCCCACGGAGGGACTCGAACCCCCACACCTCGCGGCACATGGACCTGAACCATGCGCGTCTACCAATTCCGCCACGTGGGCATCGGTACTGCTAACTTCTTTGCTACGGTACAACGAACTGCTTGCGGAGAATTGCTCCGGTAGAGTGGT
>NZ_JBHLWP010000023.1:0-13378 GCF_042432755.1 Massilia consociata | reverse complement strand
TGTACAACCACCACATTCCGCAGCGCGCACTCGACGCGAAAACACCCATCCTCGCGCTCAAGGAATGGCAGCAGAAACGACCAGAATTATTCGTTAAACGCGTTTACGATCAAACGGGACTCGACAATTACTCAGCGTTTCCTTTAGCTTGATCAAATACGATGTGAGGCGACACCACGATCTGTCGCTCGAATAAAAAACGGCACCCCTCAGGGTGCCGTTCTCACATCAAGCTATCAGCTCAGACGATCACTCGCCTTCACCATGATGCTGCTCCGCCGGAGCCGCAGCATTCTGCTGGTCTTCCATCGCCTGCAGTTCGGCAGCCATGTTGGCCTTCTCCTGCTGCAGCAGTGCCTGGCGCTCTTCCGCCTCCCACACTTCCTTCTCCTTGCGGGCGCGGTGGAATGCCAGGCCGGTACCGCCAGGGATCAGGCGGCCGACGATGACGTTTTCCTTCAGGCCGCGCAGACCGTCGCGCTTGCCCATGATCGCCGCTTCGGTGAGGACGCGGGTGGTTTCCTGGAACGATGCGGCCGAGATGAACGAGTCGGTCGACAGCGATGCCTTGGTAATACCCAGCAGCACGTTTTCGTACTGCGCCGGCAGCTTGCCGACGGCGTTGACCTTGTCGTTCTCTTCCAGCAGCTCCGAACGCTCCACCTGCTCGCCGACGATGTAGTCGGTGTCGCCGGCATCGGTGATCTGCACACGACGCAGCATCTGGCGAACGATCACCTCGATGTGCTTGTCGTTGATCTTCACACCCTGCAGACGGTACACGTCCTGCACCTCGTCCACGATGTAGCGGGCCAGCGCTTCGATACCCAGCAGGCGCAGGATGTCCTGCGGATCGGCCGGGCCGTCGACGATCATCTCGCCCTTGTTCACCACCTGGCCGTCGTGCACCAGCACTTGCTTGTCCTTGGTGATCAGGAACTCGTGCTTGTTGCCGTCCATGTCGGTGATTTCCAGGCGCTGCTTGCCCTTGGTTTCCTTACCGAATGCGACGGTACCGGTGACTTCCGCCAGCATGCCCGCGTCTTTCGGCGAACGTGCTTCGAACAGTTCGGCAACGCGCGGCAGACCACCGGTAATGTCTCGGGTCTTCTGCGATTCGGTCGGAATACGCGCCAGCACTTCACCCACCGATACCTGCTGGCCGTCCTTGACCATGATCAGCGCGCCGACCTGGAAGCCGATCGTCACGGCGTGTTCGGTGCCGGCGATCTTCACTTCTTGTCCTTCGTCGTTCAGCAGCTTGACCTGCGGACGCAGGACCTTGCCCGAACCACGGCGCTTCGGATCGATCGCCACCAGGGTCGACAGGCCGGTCACTTCGTCCACCTGGCGAGCGACGGTGACGCCCTCTTCCACGTTTTCGAACTTGATCGTGCCGCCGTATTCGGTGATGATCGGACGGGTCAGCGGATCCCAGGTCGCCAGCGCGGTGCCGGCCTTGACTGCCTGGCCGTCCTTGACGATCAGGGTCGCGCCGTACGGCACCTTGTGACGCTCGCGCTCACGGCCGTGGTCGTCGGTGATCAGGACTTCGCCCGAACGGGTAATGACGATTTGCGCGCCCTTGCCGTTGGTGACGTAACGCATGGTCGCGGTGAAGCGGACCGTGCCGTTCGACTTGGCTTCGACCGACGAGGCCACTGCCGCACGCGATGCCGCACCACCGATGTGGAAGGTACGCATGGTCAGCTGGGTACCCGGCTCACCGATCGACTGTGCCGCCACGACGCCGACTGCTTCGCCCGAGTTCACCAAGAGGCCGCGGCCCAGGTCACGGCCGTAGCACTTCGCGCACAGGCCATAACGGGTGTCGCAGTTCAGCGGGGTGCGGACCTTGACTTCGTCGATACCGACGCGCTCGATCTCTTCCACCATGTCTTCGTCCAGCAGCGTGCCGGCTTCGTACAGGGTTTCCTGGGTTTCCGGATTCACGATGTCGGTACCGGCGACGCGGCCGAGGATACGGTCGCGCAGCGGCTCGATGACTTCACCGCCTTCGACCATCGCCTTCATGTGCGTGCCGTTGTTGGTGCCGCAATCGTCTTCGGTCACGACCAGGTCCTGGGTCACGTCGACGAGTCGACGGGTCAGGTAACCCGAGTTCGCGGTCTTCAGCGCCGTATCCGCCAGACCCTTACGGGCGCCGTGGGTCGAGATGAAGTACTGCAGAACGTTCAGGCCTTCGCGGAAGTTCGCGGTAATCGGCGTTTCGATAATCGAACCGTCCGGCTTGGCCATCAGGCCTCGCATACCGGCCAGCTGGCGGATCTGGGCTGCCGAACCGCGGGCGCCCGAGTCGGCCATCATGTAAATCGCGTTGAACGATTCCTGGGTGCCTTCGGTGCCGTCACGCTTGGTGACCGGTTCCACTTTCAGCTGGTCCATCATCGCCTTGCCGACTTCGTCCGAGGTCTTGCCCCAGATGTCGACGACCTTGTTGTAACGCTCGCCGGCGGTGACCAGACCCGAAGCGTACTGCTGCTCGATCTGCTTCACTTCCGCTTCGGCGGTGGCGATCATGCCCTTCTTGACGTCCGGGATCAGCATGTCGTCGACAGCGATCGAGATGCCGGCGCGGGTCGCCAGGCGGAAGCCCGACTGCATCAGCTTGTCGGCGAAGACGACGGTCGCACGCAGGCCGCACTTGCGGAACGACGTGTTGATCAGCTTCGAGATTTCCTTCTTCTTCAGCGCGCGGTTCAGCACCGAGAACGGCAGGCCTTTCGGCAGGATCTCGGACAGGATCGCACGGCCGACGGTGGTCTCGTAGCGCGTGACGGTACGATCGAAGCCGCCCTCGGCGTTCTTCGGGAACTCGACGATACGCACGGTGATGCGGGTCGCCAGCTCGACTTCCTTGTTGTCGTACGCGCGGATGACTTCCGACACGTCTGGGAACAGCATGCCTTCGCCGCGGGCGTTGATCGCTTCGCGGGTCGCGTAGTACAGACCCAGCACGATATCCTGCGACGGCACGATCGACGGTTCGCCGTTCGACGGGAACAGGATGTTGTTCGACGCCAGCATCAGGGTACGCGCTTCCATCTGCGCTTCGATCGACAGCGGCACGTGGACTGCCATCTGGTCACCGTCGAAGTCGGCGTTGAACGCCGCGCAGACCAGCGGGTGCAGCTGGATTGCCTTGCCTTCGATCAGGACCGGCTCGAACGCCTGGATACCGAGACGGTGCAGGGTCGGCGCACGGTTCAGCATGACCGGGTGCTCTTTGATGACTTCTTCCAGGATGTCCCAGACCACCGGTTCCTGGATCTCGACTAGCTTCTTGGCCGCCTTGATGGTCGTTGCCAGACCCATCAGTTCGAGCTTGTTGAAGATGAACGGCTTGAACAGTTCCAGGGCCATCAGCTTCGGCAGGCCGCACTGGTGCAGTTTGAGCTGCGGACCGACCACGATGACCGAACGGCCCGAGTAGTCGACGCGCTTGCCCAGCAGGTTCTGACGGAAACGGCCGCCCTTACCCTTGATCATTTCAGCCAGCGACTTCAGCGGACGCTTGTTGGCGCCGGTCATCGCCTTGCCGCGACGGCCGTTGTCCAGCAGCGAGTCCACTGCTTCCTGCAGCATGCGCTTTTCGTTACGCGTAATGATTTCCGGCGCGCGCAGTTCCATCAGGCGCTTCAGACGGTTATTACGGTTGATGACGCGGCGGTACAGGTCGTTCAGGTCGGAGGTCGCGAAACGGCCGCCGTCCAGCGGGACGAGCGGACGCAGCTCCGGCGGCAGGACCGGGAGCACTTCCATGATCATCCACTCGGGCTTGATGCCCGAACGCTGGAACGCCTCGAGCACCTTCAGGCGCTTGGCGTACTTCTTGATCTTCGCTTCGGACTTCGATTCCTTCAGTTCCACGCGCAGGGCTTCGGCATCGCGATGGATGTCGATCGAGCGCAGCAGTTCACGGATGCCTTCGGCGCCCATGAATGCGGTGAAGTCGTCGCCGTACTCTTCGTACTTGGCGGCGTAATCGTCTTCCGACATGATCTGGCACTTCTTCAGCGGGGTCATGCCAGGATCGGTCACGACGTATGCTTCGAAGTACAGCACGCGTTCGATGTCGCGCAGGGTCATGTCCAGGACCATGCCCAGGCGCGACGGCAGCGACTTCAGGAACCAGATGTGCGCGGTCGGCGAGGCCAGCTCGATGTGGCCCATGCGCTCACGGCGCACCTTGGCCAGCGTGACTTCGACGCCGCACTTCTCGCAGATGACGCCACGGTGCTTCAGGCGCTTGTACTTGCCGCACAGGCATTCGTAGTCCTTGATCGGGCCAAAGATCTTGGCGCAGAACAGGCCATCGCGCTCAGGCTTGAAGGTGCGGTAGTTGATGGTTTCCGGCTTCTTGACTTCGCCGTAGGACCACGAACGGATTTTTTCGGGCGACGCCAGGCCAATCTTGATGGCGTCGAAGCTCTCGTTTTGCTGAACTTGCTTGAATAGATCGAGCAGTGCTTTCATGTATCACTCCAGGTGATTGAATTCTTTACTGAGTACTACTACCGCCGCTTCTCACCGATTTTCGCCGGTGCTTGCGTAACCCCTGGCCCTAAAACCGTCATCCCCGCGCAGGCGGGGATCCAAGTGTTTCGGCTAATCGGCCGAAATTGGGCTCCCGCCTGCGCGGGAGCGACGCTTCCAGAGCAGCAGGCCATGCCCGAAGGCGGCGGCCATGCCGGCCTGCTTAGTTGCGCTCGAGATCGATATCGATACCCAGCGAACGGATTTCCTTCACCAGCACGTTGAACGATTCCGGCATGCCGGCGTCGATCACGTGGTCGCCCTTGACCAGGTTCTCGTACACCTTGGTACGGCCGTTCACGTCGTCCGACTTCACGGTCAGCATTTCCTGCAGCACGTACGATGCGCCGTAGGCTTCCAGTGCCCACACTTCCATCTCACCGAAGCGCTGGCCACCGAACTGGGCCTTGCCGCCCAGCGGCTGCTGCGTCACCAGCGAGTACGGGCCGGTCGAACGGGCGTGCATCTTGTCGTCGACCAGGTGGTGCAGCTTGAGCATGTGCATGAAGCCGACGGTGACCTTGCGCTCGAATGCTTCGCCGGTGCGGCCGTCGAACATCGTGACCTGGTTCTTCGACGGGGTCATGCCCAGGTGGGTCGCGATCTCGTCCGGGAACGCCAGGTCCAGCATGCGGCGGATTTCGGTCTCGTGCGCACCGTCGAACACCGGGGTTGCGAACGGCACGCCGTTCTTCAGGTTGTTCGCCAGGGTCAGGATCTCTTCATCGCTGAAGCTGTCCAGGTCTTCCTTGCGGCCGGTCTCGTTGTAGATCTTGCCCAGGAAGCCGCGGACTTCTTCCGCTTTCGCCTGTGCGCGCAGCATGTCGCCGATACGCAGGCCCAGGCCCTTCGCCGCCCAACCGAGGTGGGTTTCGAGGATCTGGCCGACGTTCATACGCGACGGCACGCCCAGCGGGTTCAGCACGACGTCGGCCGGGGTACCATCGGCCATGAACGGCATGTCTTCCACCGGAACGATACGCGAGACCACACCCTTGTTACCGTGGCGGCCTGCCATCTTGTCGCCCGACTGCAGGCGGCGCTTGACGGCCAGGTAGACCTTGACCATCTTCTGCACGCCCGGCTGCAGCTCGTCGCCTTGCGTCAGCTTCTTGCGCTTTTCTTCGAAGGCCAGGTCGAACTGGTGGCGCTTCTCGTTGATCGACTCCTTGATCGCTTCCAGTGCGTTGGCGGTCTCGTCGTCGCTTGGCCTGATGTCGAACCAGTGGAACTTGTCCAGGTCGGCCAGGTATTCGGCGGTGATCGCGGCACCCTTCGCCAGCTTCTTCGGACCGCCGTTGACGATCTTACCGACCAGCATACGCTCCAGACGCTGGAAGGCGTCGCCTTCCACGATACGCATCTGGTCGTTCAGGTCCAGGCGGTAGCGCTTCAGCTCGTCGTCGATGATCTGCTGGGCGCGCTTGTCGCGCTGGATGCCTTCGCGGGTGAACACTTGCACGTCGATGACGGTGCCGACCATGCCCGACGGCACGCGCAGCGAGGTGTCCTTCACGTCCGAGGCCTTTTCGCCGAAGATCGCGCGCAGCAGCTTCTCTTCCGGGGTCAGCTGGGTCTCGCCCTTCGGGGTGACCTTACCGACCAGCACGTCGCCGGCTTGCACTTCGGCGCCGATGTACACGATGCCCGATTCGTCCAGGCGCGCCAGCTGGTTCTCGGCCAGGTTCGAGATGTCGCGGGTGATTTCTTCCGCGCCCAGCTTGGTGTCACGGGCCACGACCGACAGTTCCTCGATGTGGATCGAGGTGTAGCGGTCGTCCTTGACCACGTTTTCCGAGATCAGGATCGAGTCTTCGAAGTTCAGGCCGTTCCACGGCATGAACGCCACCAGCATGTTCTGGCCCAGTGCCAGTTCGCCCAGGTCGGTCGAGGCGCCGTCGGCGATGACGTCGCCGCGTGCCACGCGATCGCCCACTTGCACGATCGGACGCTGGTTGATGTTGGTGTTCTGGTTCGAACGGGTGTACTTGATCAGGTTGTAGATGTCCACACCGACTTCGCCGGCTTGCGCCTCGTCGTCGTTGACGCGAATCACCACACGGCCCGCGTCGATGTAGTCCACCACGCCGCCGCGCAGGGCCTGCACGGTGGTGCCCGAGTCGACCGCCACGGTGCGCTCGATGCCGGTGCCGACGAAGGCTTTTTCCGGACGCAGGCAAGGCACGGCCTGGCGCTGCATGTTGGCGCCCATCAGTGCACGGTTCGCATCGTCGTGCTCGAGGAACGGAATCAGGGAAGCCGCCACCGACACGATCTGGCCCGGGGCCACGTCCATGTACTGGATGCGTTCCGGGGAGACCAGGATGGTTTCGCCTGCTTCACGCGCCGACACCAGCTCGTCGACCAGTTCGCCTTCTTCATTGATCGCGGCGTTTGCCTGCGCAATGATGTAGCGGCCTTCTTCGATCGCCGACAGGTATTCGATCTTGTCGGTCACCTTCGAACCTTCGACCTTGCGGTACGGGGTTTCCAGGAAGCCGTATTCGTTCAGGCGGGCGTACAGTGCCAGCGAGTTGATCAGGCCGATGTTCGGGCCTTCAGGCGTTTCGATCGGGCACACGCGGCCGTAGTGGGTCGGGTGCACGTCGCGCACCTCGAAGCCTGCACGTTCGCGGGTCAGACCGCCCGGGCCCAGTGCCGAGACGCGGCGCTTGTGGGTCACTTCCGACAGCGGGTTGGTCTGGTCCATGAACTGCGACAGCTGCGACGAACCGAAGAATTCACGGATCGCGGCCGAGATCGGCTTGCTGTTGATCAGGTCGTGCGGCATCAGGTTGTCCGCTTCGGCCTGGCCGAGGCGTTCCTTCACTGCGCGCTCCACGCGCACCAGGCCGGCGCGGAACTGGTTTTCCGCCAGTTCGCCGACGCAACGCACGCGGCGGTTGCCCAGGTGGTCGATGTCGTCGACTTCGCCGCGGCCATTGCGCAGCTCGACCAGGATCTTGATCACGGCCAGGATGTCGTCGTTCGACAGGGTCATCGCGCCCAGCAGTTCGTCACGGCCGATGCGGCGGTTGAACTTCATGCGGCCCACGGCCGACAGGTCGTAGCGTTCCGGGCTGTAGAACAGGCCGTTGAACAGGGCTTCGACCGATTCTTCGGTCGGCGGCTCGCCAGGACGCATCATGCGGTAGATCGCCACGCGTGCGGCGGTCTGGTCGGCGGTGTCGTCGGTGCGCAGGGTCTGCGAGATGTAGCCGCCCTGGTCCAGGTCGTTCGTGTAGAGCGTCTGGATGTCGGTCACGCTGGCGTCGCGCAGCTTGCCCAGCAGTTCTTCGGTCAGCTCGTCGTTGGCCACGGCGATGATTTCGCCGGTGTCCTGATCGACGATGTTCTTGGCCAGCACGCGGCCCAGCAGGTAGTCTTCCGGTACCGAGATGCTCTTGATGCCGGCGGCTTCGATGTCACGGACGTGCTTGGCGTTGATACGCTTGTCCTTGGTGACGATGGTCTTGCCCGACTTCGGATCGACGATGTCGAAGCGCGCGACTTCGCCGCGCAGGCGTTCGGACACGAACTCCAGCTCGCCGCCTTCATTGCGGAGGGTGAAATTGTCGAAGACGAAGAAATTCGCCAGGATCTGCTCGGGCGTCATGCCGATGGCCTTCAGCAGGATCGTCACCGGCATCTTGCGGCGGCGGTCGACGCGGAAGAACAGGATGTCCTTCGGGTCGAACTCGAAGTCCAGCCACGAGCCGCGGTAAGGAATGATACGTGCCGAGAACAGGAGCTTGCCCGACGAGTGCGTCTTGCCGCGGTCGTGTTCGAAGAACACGCCCGGCGAGCGGTGCAGCTGCGAGACGATGACGCGCTCGGTGCCGTTGATCACGAACGAACCGTTCGTGGTCATCAGCGGCAGTTCGCCCATGTACACTTCCTGCTCTTTCATTTCCTTCACGACCGGCTTGGTCGGCGATTCCTTGTCCAGGATCACCAGACGCACCTTGGCGCGCAGCGGCGACGCGAAGGTCAGGCCACGCTGCTGGCACTCTTTCACGTCAAACGCAGGGTCGCCCAGCACATAGGACAGGAACTCGAGGCGCGCAAAACCGTTGTGCGACACGATCGGGAAGATGGAGCTGAAGGCGGATTGCAGGCCTTCGTTCTTGCGGACGGACGGAGCGGCGTCGGCCTGCAGGAAATTCTCGTAGGATTCGAGCTGGGTAGCCAGAAGATAGGGAACGTTGTGAACGTTGGCGCGCTTCGCGAACGACTTGCGAATGCGCTTCTTCTCAGTAAATGAGTAGTGCATGGACACTCCGTGAGTGACAGAAAGGATGAGAATTCAGGAATTGCCAGTGGTGGTCGCACCACACGCAAGGCCTGAAGCCTCTGCTTTCCCGCCAGGTGATTAGGACAGCCGTACTGCTGTGTTACGATATTTCTGAAGCTGGTGCTGCTGGGTGCTGCTGGTGTTTACTGCAGATGCTGCCGGGTGATGCTCGTGTTTGCCGCAGGGACGACAAAAGAGCCAAAGCCGCATCCCCTCCCTTTCGGCAGGTTCCGCAAGCTTTGACTCCCGCGCTGGGCGCTTATGCAAAGCGCCCAATGCTTATGTATTACTTCAGCTCGGCCTTGGCGCCAGCTTCTTCCAGCTTCTTCTTAGCGGCTTCAGCGTCAGCTTTCGGCAGGGCTTCTTTCACGGTCTTCGGTGCGCCGTCGACCAGATCCTTGGCTTCCTTCAGGCCCAGGCCGGTGATTTCGCGGACGGCCTTGATGACGCCGACCTTGTTCGCGCCGACTTCGGCCAGAACAACGTTGAACTCGGTCTGCTCTTCAGCAGCAGCTGCGCCGCCAGCGGCACCGCCAGCTGCCGGTGCTGCCATTGCAGCTGCCGACACGCCGAACTTCTCTTCGAAAGCCTTGACCAGGTCGTTCAGTTCCATGACCGACATTGCGCCAACTGCGTCCAGGAACTCTTCTTTGCTAATTGCCATTTGAAACTCCAAATATTGTGTGTGTGTAGTACAGGTTTGGTTCTACTTGAACAAAAAGTCGCGAAGCGATTACGCTTCGGTGGCTTCTGCTGCCGGAGCAGCTGCGCCTTCGCCTTTTTGTGCTGCGACTGCAGCCAGAACTCGTGCGAAGCCCGACACCGGTGCCTGCATGACGCCCAGCAGCTGGGCGATGAGGACTTCACGGCTCGGGATGCTTGCCAGCGCGGTCACGCCAGCGACATCCAGTGCCTTACCAGCGTAGTTACCAGCTTTCACGACCAGCTTGTCGTTGGTTTTAGCGAAGTCATTGATGACTTTAGCTGCTGCAACGGCGTCGTCCGAGATCGAGTAGATCAGCGGACCGGTCATGGAATCAGCCAGCGAGGCAAACTGCGTGCCCTCAACCGAGCGACGAGCCAGCGTGTTCTTCAGAACACGCAGGTAGACGCCCTGGGCACGTGCGGCTGCACGGAGTTTGGTCAAGTGAGCAACCTGGATGCCACGGTACTCAGCCACGACGATGGTTTGCGCGGTTGCAACTTTAGCGCTTACCTCTTCGACGACGGCCTTTTTGTCATTCAGATTAAGACCCACGGTCAATCTCCTTAAATGATGCGGACAACATTGTTTCGCATCGGTTCGAACACGGCGTCCGAAGTTAAGAAGTCAATCTAACGCGGATGAACTCACGCAGCGTGGACTACAAAACTTGTTCGGGTACACCATCTGCGTTGGGTGGTCTATTAACCTCCGGCTTACAATCAGAGGGGACAGAGCACTTCGCGGTCTTTCCCCTTGTTGACGCTTTCGGCCCAACGGTCTTTGATTGCCTGCCGGAGCGGTGTTCTTGCTCCGGCAGCCCAAAGATGCGCCCCGCAAAATAACTACAGGGACTTAAACTTGGATCCCGGCCTTCGCCGGAACGACGGTGCAAGCACCGTCGCTTAATTCAGTGCTATTAAGCAGCAGCGATCGAAGCGTGGTCGACGCGGACGCCAGCGCCCATGGTCGACGACAGAGCGACCTTACGCAGGTACACGCCCTTCGAGGTTGCCGGCTTGGCCTTGTTCAGGGCGTCGATCAGCGCGACCAGGTTGGTCTTGAGCTGTTCGTCCGAGAACGACTTGCGGCCGATGGTAGCGTGGACGATACCAGCCTTGTCGGTACGGTACTGGACCTGACCGGCCTTGGCGTTGCGCACGGCGCCAGCCACGTCCGGGGTCACGGTGCCAACCTTCGGGTTCGGCATCAGGCCGCGCGGGCCCAGGATCTGGCCCAGGGTACCGACGATACGCATGGTGTCCGGCGAAGCGATGACGACGTCGAACGGCATGTCGCCGGCCTTGACGCGCTCTGCCAGGTCTTCCATACCGACGATATCGGCGCCTGCGGCTTTAGCGGCTTCTGCCTTTTCGCCCGAAGCGAACACGGCGACGCGCACGGTCTTGCCGGTGCCTGCTGGCAGGACGACCGAACCGCGAACCACCTGGTCCGACTTCTTCGGGTCCACGCCCAGCTGAACGGCGACGTCGATCGACTCGTTGAACTTGGCGGTTGCGAATTCCTTGATGATCGACACAGCGTTGTCGAACGCGTAGACCTTGTTACGGTCCACTTTTGCTTTCATTTCTTTGACGCGCTTGGACAGCTTAGCCATTACACACCCTCCACCGTGATGCCCATCGAACGTGCCGAGCCAGCGATGATACGCACTGCGGCGTCCATGTCGGCGGCGGTCAGGTCCGGCTGCTTGGTTTTTGCGATTTCTTCAGCCTGGGCGCGGCTCAGCGTACCGACCTTGTCGGTATGTGGCTTCGGCGAACCCTTGGTGATGCCAGCGGCTTTCTTGATCAGGTAGGTTGCCGGCGGGGTCTTCATCACGAAGGTGAAGGACTTGTCGGCGAAGGCGGTGATCACGACCGGGATCGGCATGCCCGGCTCGAAACCCTGGGTCTGCGCGTTGAACGCCTTGCAGAATTCCATGATGTTCAGGCCGCGCTGACCGAGTGCAGGACCGATCGGTGGGGATGGGTTTGCCTTACCGGCTGCAACTTGCAGCTTGATAAAGCCAATAATTTTCTTTGCCATGAATGGCTCCTAGATTGGCGTTGAGTAGTAGCGCCCCACCGCTGGGCACCTCGACAAATCTGCTGCGCGTTGCATTTTCGGCCTGCGATGCTCGCTGTACTTTAGTACAGCTGCGCTTCTCAACCGAAACTGCTGCCGCTCGCGACGATTTTTCGAGATACCCTACTACTCCGGCGGGGCTCCTCTTTCCGGATTCCGCCTTGCTGCTGCGAACGCTCCGTGACGGCGTTTAGACTTTCTCTACCTGCCCGAACTCCAGCTCCACCGGAGTTGCGCGGCCGAAGATGGTGACAGAGACACGCACCTTCGATTTTTCGTAGTTGACTTCTTCGACGTTGCCGTTGAAGTCGGTGAACGGGCCTTCCTTGATGCGGACCTGCTCACCCACTTCGTACAGGACCTTTGGACGCGGCTTTTCGACACCTTCCTGGACCTGCTGCATGATCTTGTCGATCTCGCGCGCCGGGATCGGCGTCGGCTTGTTCGACTTGCCACCGATGAAGCCGGTGACCTTGCTGGTGTTCTTGACCAGGTGCCAGGTCTCGTCCGTCATTTCCATCTCGACCAGGACATAGCCCGGGAAGAAACGGCGCTCGGAGACGGCCTTGGTGCCGTTGCGCATTTCGACGACTTCCTCGGTCGGAACCAGGATGCGGCCGAACTGCTCCTGCATGCCCGCGCGCTCGATGCGCTCGGTCAGGGCGCGCATGACGCTCTTTTCCATGCCGGAGTAGACGTGTACGACATACCAGCGCTTGTTGCTGACAGGGACACTCAGCGGCGCACCAGCGTCTTGCGCCGGGACGTCGCCCGGCGCGTTATCTTGCACGTTATCGCTCATTAGTTTTTCCATCCCAGGACCAGGTCGTACAACAGGAATTCGAGAACCTTATCCGTGCCCCACAGGAAGATCGCCGTCACGACCACGAAGGCAAACACGATGCCGGTGATCTGGGTGGCTTCACGACGGGTCGGCCAAACAACCTTCTTGGTCTCGCGCACCGATTCTTTGGCGAAGCTCAGGAAATCACGACCGGTTGCGGAGGTCCACAAAAGCAGGACAGCAAAAACTAAACCAGCCAAGAGGGCGCCGGCGGCGACCAAGGCTGGTTTGTTCTGGCCAGTCAGGTAGAAGAACCCGACAACGCCTGCAATCACAGCAACCACCGCCAGGGCGACCTTGAACTTGTCATTCGAGGTGCTGACAGTTTGCACGGATTGATTAGACATTCTTTTTTACTTTCGGTGCTGCGCACCAGAATTCGGTGGCAGGGGCGGAGGGAATCGAACCCGCGACCTTCGGTTTTGGAGACCGACGCTCTGCCAATTGAGCTACACCCCTACGAAAACTTCTCGCTGAATCCAGCATTATACCGCATACGCGCGTATGTGTGCAATGCTGTTTGAGGGAAGCAACACTGTTGCCTCCCTCTACCTTGGCCGATTAGGCCAGGATCTTGGCAACCACGCCCGCGCCGACGGTACGGCCGCCTTCGCGGATTGCGAAGCGCAGACCTTCTTCCATCGCGATCGGAGCGATCAGCTTGACGGTGATCGACACGTTGTCGCCTGGCATGACCATTTCCTTGTCTGCCGGCAGTTCGATCGAACCGGTCACGTCAGTCGTACGGAAGTAGAACTGCGGACGGTAGTTGTTGAAGAACGGGGTGTGACGGCCGCCTTCGTCTTTCGACAGGACGTACACTTCGCCGGTGAAGTTGGTGTGCGGCTTGATCGAGCCCGGCTTGGCCAGGACCTGGCCACGCTGGACGTCT